>JABHAA010000121.1 GCA_018674495.1 Rhodospirillaceae bacterium
CGCGTTTTTGTTTTGTTCCATATGTCGTGGTTTATCAAGGTTTTACGTCTAAATAACCGGTTCGCGCGCTTTGGAACTCTAGGAAACGTGATAGGACAATTTACCGCTGGAGCTCAAGCATGCTGACCAAAAAGCAATATCAACTCCTCACTCATATTGACGAGCGGCTCAACGATACCGGAATTTCGCCATCCTACGATGAAATGAAGGATGCCCTGGGACTGAAATCCAAATCCGGGATCCACCGGCTGATCACCGCCCTCGAAGAACGCGGCTTTATCCGCCGTCTGGCGCACAAGGCACGCGCCCTGGAAGTCTTGAAGCTGCCGGAAAACTACTCCGCTGGCAGCGCTGCCGCCGATGTTCCGTTAAAGGTGGTTCAGGCGGATTTCGCCAAGACGGCCACAAGTCTGCCGGTATCGGCCAACGATCCGGTGGAATTGCCGCTGCTCGGCAAGATCGCCGCCGGCACCCCCATTGAAGCCTTGCGCGACAGCGGCAACAAGATCGAAGTGCCGCCCTCGATGCTCGGCAGGGGCGAACATTATGCTCTGGAAATCGAAGGCGATTCAATGATTGAAGCGGGTATCAACGATGGCGATACGGTGCTGATCGAACGCTGCGATACGGCCGAAAACGGAACCATCGTTGTCGCCCTGGTGGACGGCAATGAAGTGACCCTGAAGCGTTTGCGCCGGAAAGGCGATTCCATCGCCTTAGAGCCAGCCAACAAGGATTACGAAACCCGCATATTCGGCCCCGACCGGGTTAATGTGCAGGGACGGCTGACCGCCCTGATGCGCAAATACTGAGTTTTGTTTTCGAGATAAGTTGTTGAAAGGCGCGTCCGGTGCATTGCCGGGCGCGCTTTTTAGTATCAGCGCTGGGTCGCCCGCGTCCGGCGTTTGCGCACCAGAACCCAGGGGCGGTTGCCGCGAACGCTGTTGACGTTTTCCACCCGCGCGCCGGAACTGGTCAGCCAGATGGCGTGGCTGCCATGGCGCCAAAGATCAAACCAATCGACAACCGTATGCGCCGACGGGCACTGCCACGGCACCGGCTCCATGGAGACAACGATATCGGCGCGCCGGCAATCTTCGGCGACGGCCTGGGCATCGGTGATCAGCGCTACGGTCTGCCCCTTGATGCGCCAGATGCAGCCGAGCCGGTCGCACATGGGATTGGTGAGCGATGCCGGCGGGTTTCGTTTGCTCTGGCCGCGGCCGCGGATTACCTCGCTGTCGGCCTTGGTCAGACCCGCCCTGCGTAACCAGATATCCCGGGAAAACCGCGCGGTATTACGGGACGAAAGGATAATGCGGCCTTCCTCGGGGAAAAGCGCGAACAAGCGCCCCTTGCCGTCGATCAAGATATCGGGCTGGCGCAACAAGATTAAGGACGCGAGGCCTGCGGCGATACCGATGCCGCCCAGATAACGCCAACGCCGCCGCCACAGGCAAAGCCATAACCCACCCAACGCCAGCGCGATCAAGCCGGCCACTGGCATCGCCCGGACGGCGACCACCGCCGCGTCTTGGGCGGCAACCAACTTGGCGATGCCGATCACCGCATCGATACCAAAGCCCATGGGCGCCAGCGCCAGCTGTTCCAGGCCGAACGGCATCAGTAGCATTCCCAGAATTGCGAACGGCATGATCCACAGGCTGGCGATGGGCACAGCGAGCATATTGGTGGCCAGGCCAAGCACGGCGATACGGTTAAAGTGGTGCACCGCAAAAGGCGCTGTCGCCAAGGTGGCGATCACCGAAGTGAGGGCGATGCCGGCGAGATAAAGAGCGGCGCGCTTGCGCCAGTGGTTTTCGGTGCGCGCCGCCACCGCCCTACCCCATTTCTCATACGCCGCGATCAACGCGATAACGGCGGCGAACGACATCTGGAAGCTGGGCCCAAGGATCGCGTCGGGCTGCAGCAGCAAAATTACAAATGCGGCGATGGCCACCAGGCGCATGGATACACCTTGGCGGTCGAAGATCACAGCCACCAATATCAAGCCAATCATGACGAAGGCGCGCTCGGTGGGCACCGTAGCACCGGCCAGCATTGTATAGAAAAAAGCACCACCGATAGCGAACAACGCCGCCCATTTTTTAATCGGAAAACTGAGCGCCAAGGCTGGCATAAGCGCCAACAGGGCGCGGAGGCCAAAGAACAAAAGCCCGGCGACCAGCCCTACATGGAGCCCCGATATCGCCAATAGGTGGGCGATTCCGGAATCCCGGAAGGCCTGCAACACCGGTTTCGAAATAGCGCTGCGGTCCCCCGTAATCAGCGCCGCCGCAACGGCGCCTGCCTCGCCGACGATCGCGCCTCGGATACGCATGGACAATCGTTGCCGGAGGCGCTGCCAGCGCTGGCCGAGACTGAGCCCCGTCTGCTCTGCGTTTATCTTTTCGGCCGACCCGAAGGCAAACCCGGTGCCGCCAATGCCGGCGAAGTAGAGCCGGCGCTGGAAATCGAAGGCGCCCGGCATCACCGGCGGCGGCGGTGGGCCAACGCGGGCGCGCATGCGCACCCAGTCACCGGCCAGGATTTCGGCCGAATTGCGCCGTAGTCTGATGCGGACCCGTTCCGGCGTGGCTTCCGGTCCCAGCCCGCCGATGCGCACCCGCTCCAATGTCAGCCGCGCGCCGTCGGAAAATATTTCGGCCCGTGCCACTTGGCCCGATACCGACGTGGGACCGATCTGGCGTTGCAAGATGGTATGGCCGGCATCGAAGGTGCGCCACGCGGCAGCGTTGAAGCCCAGCGCCATGACTGCGGCGGCGATGGCGATGGGCCAAAACCCCTGCCGCCGCCGTGCGCCGATTAGCCCCAATATAGCAAGGCCCAGAAGCGCCGGGCCGATCCATGGCGGCGGCTCGAACTGAAGCCCGAAATAGAGCCCGGTGCCGGCGCCGAGAAATACCGGCAACCAAAGCAGCCAGCGGTCCCGTTCGGCCAACAAAGCGGCCGTTATCCAGTGATTGACGCCGAAAACCCTATCCATGGAGGCCCCCAAAAGCTTAAGGCCCAGCCTAAACGCCCGGCGCCGTGCCGACAATGAGCAGAAATTGCCACGCTGGTATTTTACCGCCGGGGATGCTACAAATTGGCCAGCCCACCGCCGACGGGCTATTTTTTATTCAATAAAATCAACATGTTGGATGGTATGAACCCGGTAGTTACTCGCTTTGCCCCCTCGCCCACCGGTTACTTGCACATCGGCGGCGCGCGCACGGCGTTGTTCAACTGGCTGTTTGCTCGGCACCACGGCGGTAAATTTTTACTGCGTATCGAGGACACCGACCGCAAGCGCTATTCGCCGGAGGCGGTGGAGGCCATCTATGGCGGGCTCAAATGGCTGGGGCTGGATTGGGACGAAGAGCCGGTGTCCCAGTTCGCCGGGCGAGCACGTCACCAGGAGGTTGCCGAAAACCTGCTGGCCAGCGGTGGCGCCTATCGTTGTTATTGCTCACCCGAAGAGCTGACCGAAATGCGCGAACGGGCACGCGAAGCTGGGTCGGCCAGATTGTATGACGGTCGCTGGCGGGACCGAGATCCGGTCGATGCGCCGGCCGGCGTCGATCCGGTGATCCGCTTGAAGGCTCCGCAAACCGGCGAAACTGTGATTGAGGACGCCATTCAAGGCACGGTCAGGGTCGGCAACGACCAGCTCGATGACATGATCCTGGTCCGCGCCGACGGCACCCCCACTTACATGCTTGCCGTCGTGGTCGACGACCATGACATGGCCATCAGCCACGTCATTCGCGGTGACGATCATCTGACAAATGCCTTCCGCCAGGCTCAAATCTATGGTGCCCTCAGCTGGGAATTACCAGTGTTTGCGCATATGCCCCTGCTGCACGGCAGCGACGGCAAGAAACTGTCCAAGCGGCACGGCGCCCTCGGCGTCGAGACCTATCGGGACGACGGTTTTCTTAGCGATGCCATGAACAATTATCTGCTGCGTCTCGGCTGGTCACACGGCTCCGACGAAATCATCAGCCGCGACGAAGCCATCGAATGGTTTGATCTGGATGCCGTCGGGCGGGGCGCCGCACAGTTCGATATGGACAAACTGACCAGCCTAAACGGCCATTACATTCGCCACGCCGGCGATGCCGAATTGCTCGAACTCGTGCGCCCGATATTGGAAAAATTGCTCGGCCACGGGATCGAAATTGATGCCCTGGCGCGCCTCAAATCGGGTTTATCTGGGTTAAAGGAACGCGCGAAAAATATCAATGAACTATCTGAAAATGCACTGTTTTATGTGCATAAGCGCCCTCTACCGGTGGATGACAAGGCACGAAAATTACTTGACGAACAGGGGCGCCGCATGGTCGATATAGCCCGCGACGAATTGGCTGGCATTTCAAATTGGTCCCATGACGAGCTGGAAAACAGCATCCGCGACGCGGCGGCGGCACGGGACGAAAATCTGGGCAAACTGGCCCAGCCGTTGCGCGCCGCACTGACGGGATCAAATGTGTCGCCTGGGATATTCGAAGTCATGGAAATATTAGGGCGGGAAGAAACTCTAGGAAGATTGGAAGATGCAGTCTCCACGCCTTAAGTGATCAGGGGCTCCGGGCGAGAGCAAGTAGCGAGAAACGCCAGCCGTTAAACTGACCGTATTGATTATTGAGGGAAATCGTCTCATGGCCGAGCAAGACCAACGCAACTCAGAATCCTTCACCCTTACCAACAATTCCACCGGCGATGAATTCGAACTACAGGTCCTAAATGGCACGGTGGGTCCAAAGGTGATTGATGTGCGGCGTCTCTATGCCGACACCGGATATTTCACCTATGATCCTGGCTTCACCTCAACGGGAAGCTGCGAATCCAATATCACCTATATTGACGGCGACGAGGGTATTTTATTGTACCGGGGCTACCCCATCGCCGCCCTGGCCGAACATTCGGATTTCACCGAGGTTTGCTACCTGCTGCTTTACGGCGAATTACCGGATAAGACCCAGAAAGACAAATTCAACAACGACATCACCTACCACACCATGCTGCACGAGCAGCTGAACAATTTTTACCGAGGTTTCCGGCGGGATTCCCACCCCATGGCGATCATGTGCGGCGTGGTCGGCGCGCTTTCCGCCTTTTACCACGACAGCCTTGATATTTCCGATCCCTGGCACCGGATGGTGGCGTCTTATCGGATGCTCGCCAAAATTCCAACCATCGCCGCCCAGGCTTACAAATATTCCATCGGCCAGCCTTTCATATTTCCGCGCAACGATCTGAGTTATGCCGAGAATTTTTTGCATATGATGTTCGCGACGCCGGCCGAGGATTATGAAATTAGCCCCATATTGGCCCGCGCCATGGACCGAATTTTGATCCTGCACGCGGACCATGAACAGAACGCATCAACCTCGACGGTGCGCCTTGCAGGGTCTTCGGGCGCCAATCCCTTCGCCTGCATCGCCGCCGGCATCGCGTCTCTTTGGGGGCCCGCCCACGGCGGCGCCAACGAGGCGGTGCTCAATATGCTGCAGGAAATCGGCGACAAGTCGAACATTCCCGAATTTATTGCCAAGGCAAAAGACAAGGACGATCCGTTCCGCCTGATGGGTTTTGGTCATCGGGTCTACAAGAATTTCGACCCGCGCGCCAAGGTGATGCAGGAGACTTGCCACGAGGTTCTGGGCGAGCTGGGTGTCACCGACGAGCCGTTGCTGGAGCTGGCCATGGAGTTGGAGCGCATTGCCCTCGAAGACGAATATTTCGTCGAGCGCAAGCTCTATCCCAACGTGGATTTCTATTCCGGTATCATCTTCCGTGCCATGGGCATCCCGACATCGATGTTTACGGTGCTGTTTGCGGTTGCCCGCACCGTCGGCTGGATCGCCCAATGGAACGAGATGGTCGAGGATCCAAGCCAGAAGATTGGTCGTCCCAGGCAACTTTATCTCGGCGAAACCTACCGCGATTTCGTGCCTGTCGATAAGCGCGGCTGATCACCCGGCCGCAACCGCCTTCGATTTTTTGATTATTTCCAGCACCACGTTGGCGGCGGCAGCGCCGGGCGATGCGTCCGTCGGCGCCAAACTTTGCATGGCGATCTGAAAGCGCTCCGACTGGTGTGCCCGGGCCTCCGCATCATCCAAAAGCCCGGCCACGGCGGCGGCGATTGGCTCCGCCCTGCATTGTTCTAGGATAAATTCGGGCACCACTGCCTCGCCAAGGGCCACATTGACCAGATGCACGTAGTCGCCCTGGACCAACGCGTGCGCCAATTTGTTTGTAAGCCAGTTAAAGCGGTAGGCAACCACGTGCGGAACGCCGGCGGCGGCCAGCTCCAAGCCGACCGTCCCCGATGCCGCCAATGCGGCGTCCGAGGCCGCAAAGGCATCGAACTTCTCCGCCTCCCCGGCAACAATTAGCGGCGGTTCCGGCCAGTGGCCGATCTCGGAGCGTAAATAGTCGGCCACATGGTCAACCGTGGGCATCACCGTGACGAGCCCCGGATGGCCGGGCGCCAGGGCCGCCATCACCTCTTTGAATATGGGCATTAGGCGGCGAACCTCGCCGCTGCGCGAACCTGGCAACAGGCACAATAGGGTCGCATCCGCCGAAATCTGGTGGCGCGCCCGGAAATCCCTGCCGTCGCCGGTCCCGGCACCGCTTTCCAGAACCGGATGGCCGGTAAAGGTGGCTGCCAGGCCATGCCGGGTGAAATACGGCGGCTCAAACGGCAGCAAGGTCATAACGTGATCCAGATAGCGGGCCATCTTTTTGGCGCGTCCGGGCTTCCAAGCCCATACGGATGGCGCCACGTAATGCACTAGCGGGATGCCCTGCCCGGCCAATCGTTTGGCGACGCGGAGACCAAAATCCGGCGCATCTATTGTTACCAACACCTCCGGGCGCGAGGTCCGGATATCATCAGCGGTTTCACGGATGCGGCGCAGCAGGCCTGCCAATCTGGGCAGCACCTCGGCGATGCCCATAACGCTCAACTCATCAATGGGAAACCGGCTTTCGAGGCCCTCGGCGCCCATATGTGCGCCGCCGATACCGCGAAACGTGATGTCACCAGTGGCTTGGTCTTTAAGCGCCGCCATGAGACGCGCGCCCAGGCGGTCGCCGGATGGCTCGCCGGCGATCAAATAGACCAGCCGCGCCTGGCCGCTGTCAGGACTATTCACGGGGGGCTACTCCGATCACGAACAAGCCTTCCGCATTGGCTTTTTCGACCAAAGTTTCCAGCCCCAGCACCAAGGTGGCGCCAGCCTCGACGGCAATTCCGGCAAGGCCGGCGCGGGCGGCGTTTTCCACGGTGGCGGCGCCGATGGCCGGCAAATCGATGCGTCGGTCCTGGTCCGGCTTTTTCATTTTGACGAGGACCCCGCCTTTGTCAGGCCCCGCAGCGGCAAAGCGCGCGATCATGGCGTCGGTGCCGTCTTCGGTCTCGCGCTCGACAACAAATTCGTTTCGGACAATGACGCCCTGGCCGATATCGCGAGCGCCCAATTGTCGGGCAGCATCGATGCCGACGTCGATATCGCGCAAATCCGATGGCCCCGGCGTGATGGCGCCCATGACACCTTCTGAGGCCAACAGACCGGCCAGGAGATCGTCCGCCCCCTTGACCACGAAGCCTTCTTTTTCCAGCGCGCCGGCCAAGGCGGACAACAGGCTGTTATCGCCGAGCATGCGGTAGCCGATGCGTGCCATCAATTTGGCCCCATAGGCATCCAACTTTAGTTGCCCAAGCTTGGGCCGCTTGATGTGCCCCGCCATGACCACTTCGGCCACATCTTCCCGGTGGAGCGCCGCTACGGTTTGGCCGCCAGCTCCGAGCGCAATCCATTCGTGGGGTGTATCGGGGACCAAACCGGCATCGGCCTGGCCGGAAAAGGCGACGACGAAATAGTCCCGCCCGGTATTCCGGCAAAGGGCAATCAGGCGCCGTGGCAAATCGCCGCCACCCGCCAATATTCCGAGCTTAGGCAGCATCCTCAAGCAGCGGCTGGCAAATGGAGCGCGACGAATCGACGCCGGTAAATTCGACGATTTCCATCACCGGCTCGACGCCGCTGAACAAATCCGATACATCGGCGAGGCGCTCTTGCAAGGTGCCTTCGGGAGCGAAGATCAAGCGGTAGGCGCGGCGCAAATCGTGAATATCGTCCCTCGAAAAACCGCGCCGTTTGAGACCAACCAGATTCAGGCCCGACAGGTGGGCACGGTTGCCGAATACCGAGCCGTAGGGGATGACATCGTTTTCGACCCCTGACATGCCGCCAACCATAGCGTGGCGGCCGATGCGCACAAACTGATGCACCGCCGACAGCCCGCCGATTATGGCCCATTCGCCGATCTCCACATGGCCGCCGAGGGTGGCATTGTTTACCAGGATCACATGATCGCCGATGTGGCAATCGTGGGCCACATGAGCGCCGATCATGAACAAACATCCGTCACCGATTTTGGTGAGCATGCCGCCGCCCTGAGTGCCCGGGTTCATGGTGACATGTTCTCGGATCACATTATCGGCGCCGATCTCAAGGGCCGACGGCTCGCCATCATATTTCAGATCCTGGGGATTATGGCCGATCGAGGCGAACGGAAAAATTTGTGTGTTGTTGCCGACACTGGTACGCCCGGCCACCACCACGTGCGAATGTAAAACTACGCCGTTGCCCAGCGCAACATTGGCGCCGATGCTGCAATAGGGGCCAATGGCGACGTCCGCGCCCAATTGGGCGCCGTCTTCGATGATCGCGGTGGGATGTATCTGGCTCATGGATCAACAATCATTGCGGTGAATTTGGCCTCGGCGACAACGGCGTCATCGACCTTGGCAATGCCTTCAAATTTCCAGACCGAGCCGCGCTTCTGTGTCTTCGTCACATGGATTTCGAGCACGTCGCCGGGCACCACCGGTTTTCGAAAGCGCGCATTGTCGATGGCCATGAAATAAACCAGTTTTCCATCAGGGTCATCATCCATGGAAACAACCACCATGGCCGCCGCCGTCTGCGCCATGGATTCAACAATCAGAACGCCCGGCATAACCGGATGGCCGGGAAAATGGCCGGGGAAAAACGGCTCGTTAATGGTGACATTTTTGATGCCGACGGCGCTTTCCCCGGAAACTATATCGCGGACCTTGTCGATCAGCAGAAACGGATAGCGATGGGGCAACAGCTCCATTATGCGCGCGGTATCCAGTTCCATGATGTCTTTTTGCGGCCTATTGGTATCCATCAATGATACCTCCTCCTTGCCATGCGTCGTCAATTCGTAACGTGTCAATCTTTGCGTAGCCGCTTGATCGCGGCCAAATTCCGCCAATGCTCGGTCGCCTTAATCGCAGGAAAACCGGCAACCGTCATGCCCGCCGGTATATCTTTGGTAACCCCGCTTTTGCCGGCAATTTTGGCGCCGTCGCCGATCTGCAAATGACCGGCAATACCGGCCTGTCCGCCAATCATCACAAAGTCACCCAACTTGGCGCTACCCGATATGCCTACCTGCGCGGCAACAAGACAACCCCGGCCCAGGTTGACGTTATGTGCGATTTGGCAAAGATTATCAATCTTCGTTCCGGCACCAATGATCGTGTCCGGCCCGGTGCCCCGATCAACGCAGCTATTGGCACCCAATTCAACGTCATCTTCAATGATAACCGCACCAAGTTGCGGCACTTTTTCGTGCCCCTCCGCACCGGGTGCAAAGCCGAAGCCGTCCTGGCCGATGCGCACACCGGTATGCAGGACCACGTTGGATCCTAGCGTGCAACAGATCAACGTGCAGTTGGGACCGATACGGCAACCCTTGCCCAAATGAACGCCTTTGCCGATAACCGTATACTCACCGATGCTGCAATCGTCACCGATGACGCAATCCTCGCCGATGATGGCACCCGCCATCAACGTCACCCTCTCGCCAATCTGGGCCGACGGCGCGGCGCCCGTCTGCCCTCCGCTGCGACCGGAAATCGGCGGCGCCGGGTAAAACATCTGCGCCACTTTGGCATAAGCGCGATAAGGATCTTTGGTGACCAGTAACTGGGCGGCGGGCGGCGCCAACGCAACATGACCGGGCGCAACAATAATAGCGCCGGCCTCACACTTGCGAAAGGCCTCCACATAGCGCCGGTTATCGATGAAACTGATTGTGTCCGCTCGCGCCTCGGCGAGCGGCATCACATCAGAAAATTCGAGGATCGAAGGCGGCGCGCCGGCAATCTCGGCGTCTGCCGCGTCGACCAGTTCGGCCAGACTAAAGGGGCCCGCCCTGTCATAAAACCGGGCGTCCGCCATTAATTATTTCACGCGCTTGGGTAGGACATCGGGGATTTTAAAGTTGGGCGAGTTCTTGTCGAGCTGCGCCAAAACCAATTTCGTAATGTCCAAAAATGCGGCGGTAACCAGAACTTCGCGTTTTCGAAACACCAATGTGAAATTATGCTTTTTGGTCACATCGACCAACGCCTTGTTCAATTCCTTCTCAAACGCTCGGGTAGTAAATACCCGGAGACGATTGAACTCCTGATTTCGCTGCTGCACTTTTCTTTGCAGGGCCAGTTCTTTTTGCCGGAAGAGTTTGATCTCCTGCTCGAACGCGGCTGGCGACAGAATAACGCGCTGCTTTTGCAAATCTTCGTTGGCTTTGCGCAAAGCCTGCTCTTCGCTTTTGATTTCGGCCCGGAACAATTTCCGGCGGCTGTCAATTTGCCGGGCGATGTCTTTGCTCATGAGCGAAGTTTGCGTCAAACGCACGATGTTGAGTACGCCCAGTTTGATCTGAACCGGATTTTCCTGCGCGTGGGCCGGGCCTGGCAGGAACAGCGCCGCCAGGGATAGCGAGGAAATCAGGACCGCAATCCGATAGTTTAACATGTACTAAAACCTTGTTCCGAAGTTCAATCTCATGGTTTCCTTGATATCGGTGCTATCTTTCAACAGCGGAATGCCGAAATCCACATTGACCGGACCGAACGGCGAAACCCAACCGAAGCCAACGCCTGCAGAGGCGCGAACATTGCCCGAATCGGCGACATTCGAATTGGAGGGATTAATACTGCCGATGCTGCCCATATCGGTGAACACCCGCCCGGACACGCCAAATTCTTTGGGCAATCCAAGGGGTAATTGCATTTGCAGACTGGCGTTGTACATCCATTCACCGCCGAGCGCGTCATCGGTCAAAGTATCACGTGGTCCGACACCGGCCGTGGCAAACCCGCGCAAGCCCTCGCCGCCGAGGAAAAACCGGTCGGATATTTGCACGTCTTCGCCGAGCCCGTAGACATAACCGGCGCGCCCGGTCAGCGACAGCACCCAGTCCTTGGTCGGTGAATAGTATTGGGTGGCCTCCAAGGTATTTTTCAAAAAGCGAACCGTGCCCGCGATGCCGGCCAATTCGTTGCGCATGCGGGCTGCGAACCCGTCAGTCGGATTCAATCGGGAATCGCGAAGATCATATGCGAGCACGTGACCTACTTTGGAAACGTAGCGTTGCCGTTCCTGTGCCTTGATCAGCACCGATGCGTTGGAGGCGACGTTCTTCACTTCGGCGAACTCAAATGTGTATTGCAGGTTTTGCCGCAAATCCTCACTCAATGGGTAGCCTAGGCGGAGACCAACGCCGGTGCGCCGCGAATCCAACGATCGGGTGTCTTGCAAATCGGTGGCGGTGTGAAAAACATCGAACCCGGCGGACACTTCCCGGTCGAGGAAATAAGGCTCCGTGAATGCCAGATTAAACGTCGTCTTCTCTGCTGCCAGAGATGTGTTCAACGAAATACGCTGGCCCCGCCCCAATAGGTTTCTTTCCTTGACGCCAAGATCGATCAGCGGGCCCGAATCTGTGGCAAAGCCCACGCCGATACTTAACGAGCCGGTTGATTTTTCCTCCACCTCGACTTTGACAATGGCCTTGTCCTCGGAGCTGCCGGGAATGTTTTCGATATCGACCTTGCTAAAATAATCCAGATCGCGGATGCGCTTTCTGGAGCGGCGAATCTTGGCGGCGTTGAAGGCGTCGCCCTCGGCGACTTGAATTTCGCGGCGGATTACCTTGTCGGAGGTGCGCACATTGCCGACAATTTCGATGCGCTCCACAAACACCCTCGGCCCTTCCGAGATATCGAATGTAATGTTGATAGCGCGCGCGGCTCGGTCGCGGTTAACGCGCGGGCGGACCTCGACAAAGGCAAAACCAAGGGTGCCGACTTCATCGGTCAAATCCTCAACGGACTTGTCAATTTTCCGGTTGTCGTACCAGTCGTCGGTTTCGTAGCCGATTAACTTGGCCAAATCGTCGCCGTTGATGCCGCGAATGCCGACCGCAATATCGAAGTCGCCGAACTTGTAGCGCTCGCCTTCCTCGACGGTGAAGGTCAAAAAGAAGGCGGAGCGGTCCGGGGTCAATTCGGCGACCGCCGATACAACGCGGAAATCGGCATAGCCCTGGTTCAAATAATGCTGGCGCAACAATTCCCTATCGAACGTAACGCGGTCTGGATCATAGGTGTCATCGCTAGAAAAGAAGCGGTAAAACGCCGTCTCTTTGGTGCGCACAACGTCGCGAAGTTCGGAATCGCTTTCCACTCGGTTGCCGATGAAATTAATTTTCTCGACCTTGGTTAGCGGCCCTTCGTCAATTTCGAACACCAAGTCGGCCCGGTTTTGATCGAGGCGAATAACCTTTGGTTCCACCGTCGCCGCAAACCGGCCATTGACCCGGTAGACATCCAAAATTCGCTTCACATCCTGCTGCACTTTGGTGCGCGTGAAAACAACGCGCGGGCGTAGAGTCACTTCTTTTTGGAGCATCTCGTCTTCGATGCGGAGATTGCCCTCGAACGCGATGCGGTTGATGACTGGGTTTTCAACCACCCGTACCACCAGACTTTTGCCAGCGCGGGAGATGGCCACATCGGCGAACAGTCCGGTCGCATAAAGGCTTTTCAGCGATTGATCGATGCGCCTTGGATCAAAAGTGTCGCCGCTTTGCAGCAACAGATAGGAGCGAACCGTGTCCGGCTCAATTCTTTGCGTCCCCTCGATAACAATTTCGCCCACCACATTGCCACGGGTCTGCGCCGCCGCGTAGTCCGGAGAAATCAATGCGAGAAAAGTCAGGGTCGCAAATATTAGGCCCCAAACACGAAACAAAACGTAACTCCCAGAAAATCGTAATTATTAATCTTAGCGCAACGTGACCGAACTTAAGTGAACAGGTTTTTGATAATCTCAAAAAACTTCAGGTGAACAAGGTCATTCCAGGTAACGAACAGAAAAAGCGCGACAACGAAGATCAATCCAAAGCGAAATCCATACTCCTGCGCCTTCATTCCCAGTGGCTTACCACGGATGGCTTCGATCGCATAAAAAGCCAAATGTCCGCCATCAAGCAACGGTATGGGGAAAAGATTGATCAGGCCCAGGTTGACAGAAAGTACCGCCAGGAACGAGATATAGCTGGCCAAACCCAATTCGGCAACCTGACCCGATATTTGTGCAATGCGGATGATGCCGCCGAGATCGTCCGCTGACTGGGCGCCGGCGATGATATCGCGGAGATATTCCAATATGCGAACGGTCATCGCGTAGGTGCGCTCAAAGCCAAGTCCGATGGCCGTTAGCGGATTTTTGCGTACATAGAGAACCTTGCCCGGTTGCGCTGTAATGCCTAACAACCCTTGAATGGCAACCGTGCCACCGGCTTGGCGAACCTCGCGGCGGCTGGGTATGACGAACACCGAAATGATCTGGCCGCCGCGCTCGATCCGAACTGCCATGCGCACACCGGGGCTTTTGCGGACAATCGCCTGGAGATCACCAAACGAGGCGATATCAACCGCGCCCATTTTCAAAATTTTGTCGCCGCGCTGCAGCTTGGCGATATCGGCGGGGCTGCCAGACGAGACCGAGCCGACGACGGCCTGCAACGGCTGCGACGTATCCAACTGGGGAACGCCGGCAATGGAAAACAGGCCGGCGAACAAAAGAATGGCAAACACAAAATTGACCAACGGGCCAGCAACGACGATAGCGGCGCGCTGCATCAGGGTCTTGTGGTGGAACGACACCGCCTTTTCCGGCTCGGTCATGGGCCGCTCGGTTTCCTCGCCGTCTTCATCTTCTTCGGCGACGGTTTCGCTTTCGCCGAACATTTTGACGTAGCCGCCAAGCGGAATAGCGCAAAACTTCCAGCGCGTCCCCCGGGAATCGTCCCAGCCCTTAAGTTCAGTGCCGAAGCCGATCGAGAACACCTCGACGCGCACGCCGGCCCAGCGGGCAACCGCGTAATGGCCCAATTCATGGACGAATACCAGTATGGTAAGAGCGACCAGGAACGGTAAACCGGTCTCCCAGATAAAGCTCAAACTATCGACAAAGCTAAGAATATCCATTTTTTGCGTTCGCTATTATTGTTGTTCCAGGTTCAGCACGGCATGCTCTCTACTTGCTTATTTGGCAGATGCGAGCCGTTTCGCAAGTTTTTCGGCCAGCGCCCGCGCTTCGGTATCGATCTCATAGACCGCGTCCATCGTGTCGAGTGCGACCGGCGGCATCTCCGCCAAGACGTCGGCAACAATGCCGCAAATATCCAAAAACCCTATGCTCTCATCCAAAAAGTACCGCACGGCCACTTCGTTGGCAGCGTTAAGGATGGCCGGCGCGGTGCCGCCCGCCTGCAATGCCTCACGCGCCAACTGAAGCGCTGGGAATCTTTTAATATCAGGCGCTTCAAAGGTCAAATTTGCAATTTTATCCAGTTGCAGGCGCGGCGACGGCGTTGCCATCCGGGTGGGCCAGGATAAGGCATAGGAAATCGGCGTGCGCATGTCGGGCGAGCCCAGTTGCGCCAGCACCGAGCCATCTACATATTCGACCATGCTGTGTACCACCGATTGCGGATGCACCAGAATATCGATCTGGTCTTCGCGCACCGGAAACAGGAAATAGGCTTCGATAAACTCCAGACCCTTGTTCATCATGGTCGCCGAATCCACCGATATTTTCGCCCCCATATCCCAATTGGGATGGGCAACGGCCTGTTGTGGCGTGGCGCGGGACATCTCGTTGATCGGCGATTCGCGGAAGGGCCCGCCGGACGCGGTCAAGATCAGCCGCTCGACGCTGTCGGCCTGGCGGAAATTGAAGACCTGGAATATGGCGTTGTGTTCCGAATCCACTGGGATCAAGGCGCCACCATTCTGTTGGACTGCTTCCATTAGCATGGTGCCAGCGCAGACCAAGCCTTCCTTGTTGGCCAGCCCGACAATGGTGCCGCGTTCGGCGGCGGCCATGGTCGGCTCTAGCCCGGCCATGCCGACAATCGAGGCCAGCACCAAATCGGACGGCCGCATCGCTGCTTCAACCAACGCTTGGCGGCCGGCGGCAACGTCTATCTCGGTGCCCGTCAATTCTTCCTTCAAGTCCTGATAAAGGCTTTCGTCGCCGATCACCACTTGCGCCGGCTTGAATATACGCGCCTGTTCGGCCAGCAGCTTGGCGTTGCGGTTGCCGGTCAGGGCTTCCAAGCGGAAGCGCTCCGGAGCGCGAGCGATCAAATCCAAGGTATTGCGTCCGACCGAGCCGGTCGAGCCGAGCACGGTCACGCTGCGCTGTACATCCAAATCCAACCCGGTGCCGTGCTCGTAGGTCATTTCCATAGCGCAATTCCGCCCTGCGATAGCCAAAATACAATAGCCGCCAGCGGCGCCGCGAGCAGCATGCCGTCGATGCGGTCTAAAACTCCTCCGTGACCGGGGATCAGTTGCCCTGAATCCTTGACGCCAAAGCGCCGCTTATACCAGGATTCGAACAAATCCCCCGCCTGCGACACCACCGCCACCAAGGCGCTGAGAGCCACGATTGCCATTATACTCCGTTCCACTGAAGTTGCCGCAAGTAATATGGCCGCGACCACCGCTGCCGAGGCGGCGCCGCCGATAAGTCCGGCCCATGTTTTGCCCGGGCTGATGGATGGTGCCAGCTTGGCGCCGCCGATCCATTGGCCGAACACATAGCCACCGATATCGGTCGCCCAGACCACCAAGAACAGCCACAGGATGACACTTCGACCCTCTGTCTGATCGCCGCGCAACACCGCCAAGGCTATACAGGCGGCGGCGATATAGAGCAATCCGATGGCCGGCCAGGGATTGCCGCCGCCCGCCCGGCGCCAACCAAAACCGATCAAGCCCAGCGCCCCAATGCCCAACACCGTCCCGGCAAGGGTGAATTGCTCGAACGAGTATAAGACCAAAACCGCTGCGAACAGGCACAACGCCGCATATCCCAACCGCCCCGAATGGCCTTTTGCCGCAATGCGGCACCACTCGAACACGGCGGCGAGACCGGCGATCAGCAGGAGGATATTGAAATAGGGTGCGCCGATCCAAATCGCCGCCAGCACCGGCGGGATTAAAATCACACTCGACACCACACGAAGTATCATCGCAAATCCAAATCAGACTTGAACGCCATCAGGCGGTCGCACCAAAGCGCCTTTCACGGCGTTGATACTCGTTGATCGCCATCAGGAAATCTTTTTCCGAAAAATCCGGCCACAGGGTATCCATGAACACCAGCTCCGAATAAGCGATTTGCCACAACAGAAAATTGCTGATGCGCTGTTCGCCGGATGTGCGGATCAGCAAGTCAGGATCGGGAATGTCGGCGGTTTCCAAATGGGCTTCGAGGACGCGTTCGTCTATGGCACCGCTAGTCAATTGCCCGGCTTCGACTTTTTTGGCAATTTTTTGGATCGCCGAGATAATTTCCGAGCGGCCGCCATAGCTCAACGCAACAATCAAATCTAATTTGTCGTTGCCGGCGGTGAACGCCTCGCCCTCCTCGATCAGCTTGACGATATCGGCGCTTAAATCTTCGCGGTCGCCAATGACGCGTAGGCGGACGCCGTTCTTGTGAAGGTCCGCAATCTCCGACAACAAATAGCGGCGCAACAGGCCCATCAGGTCTTGGACCTCACGCGCCGGGCGTTTCCAATTTTCCGACGAAAAGCTGTACAGGGTCAGATAGCGAATGCCGAATTTCACTGAACATTCGACGGCGGTACGCACCGATTGGGCGCCGCGCCGGTGGCCTTCGATACGCGGCAGCCCACGCGCCTGCGCCCAGCGACCATTGCCATCCATGATGATGGCGACATGGTTCGGCGAATGGCCGGTATCGGAAAGAGAAGGCGCCAAGCTCATGCGTGATCCTAAACTTGTAAAATTTCCTGTTCTTTTTTGGCCAACGTATCGTCCATGCCAGTAACAAATTCATCGGTAACATCTTGAATTTCCTGACTATAATCCCTTAACTCGTCCTCGGATATGTCGCCGGATTTCTCCGCCTTTTTCAATTCGTCCAGGCTGTGGCGGCGCACATTGCGCACCGCGACTTTGGCCTCTTCGGCATAGCGCCCGGCAATCTTGGTGATCTCGATGCGGCGCTCTTCCGACAAGGGCGGGATCGGCACACGGACCAACTGACCATCGTTGGATGGGTTGAGGCCAAGATCCGATTCACGGATCGATTTTTCCACCGACGAAACCAGTCCCTTGTCCCACACTTGGACGGTCAGCATGCGGGGTTCGGGAACACCGATGGTGCCGACCTGGTTGATGGGCATTGGCTGGCCATAGGCTTCGACGGTCAGGGGCTCCAACAGGCTGGCGGCGGCGCGCCCGGTGCGCAGTCCACCGAATTCCTTGTGCAGCACTTCGAGCGCGCCTTCCATGCGCCGCCGGATATCTCTCTTGGTTGTTTCGAATTCCATTGTTATGCCTCCACCGCTTCCTGGATTATGGTCGATTTTCCGCCGCCGGTCACCACCTCGGCGAAGGCGCCCGGTGTCTGGATCGAGAATACCAGTATAGGAATACCGTTTTCACGAGACAATGATATTGCTGCGGCATCCATAACCCGCAAATCTTCGGTCAAAACATCCTTGTAGGTCAATGATGTGTATCGCTTCGCGTCCGGATCTGTTTTCGGATCGGCGCTGTATACCCCATCCACCTGGGTGCCCTTGAACAAAGCATCGCAATTCATTTCGGCGGCGCGGAGCGCGGCGGCGGTGTCGGTGGTAAAGAATGGATTGCCGGTGCCGGCGGCGAAAATGACCACCCGCCCCTTTTCCATATGGCGTATCGCACGCCGGCGAATATAGGGCTCACATACAGTTTGCATGGGGATCGCCGACAATACTCTGGTCGCAACCCCCAGCCCTTCAAGCACCGATTGCATGCCGAGCGCGTTGATCACTGTCGCCAGCATGCCCATATGATCGGCGCTGGACCGCTCCAAGCCACTGGCGACACCGGCGAGGCCACGAAATATATTGCCGCCGCCGATCACCAGGCACATCTCAGCCCCTTTATCGAGAACCCCCTTGATCTCGCCGGCGATGCGCTCCATGGCGCCGCTCTCCAGGCCGAACTCCTGGCTTCCCATGAGGCCCTCACCCGAAATTTTCAGGAGTATGCGCTGGTAAAGGAGACTATCTGCCATCAAATATCAGGTTCAATTCGTCGCTATGCGGCGCTATCAGTACAGCCAGGCATCGCCGCCAAGCCGCAACAAGGCAACGATCAACGGTGAGTGTAAATCAATTCACGGTCCGTTGGGTTAAAATTGAAGTGTGCAGCCGCAATCAATATATAGGACGTATTGCCAAACACTTAGCTGGCGACGGCGGCGGCAACTTCGGCGGCGAAGTCTTCTTCTTTCTTCTCCACCCCGTCGCCTAGAGCGAATCGGCAAAATCCCTTGACCGTGATGCTGGCGCCCAATTCCTTGGCGGCGGCTTCGACGGCTTGGCTGACCTTGGATTCGCCGTCGATGACGAAGGTCTGGTCCATCAAGCAAATCTCTTCGTAAAATTTGCGCAAGCGGCCTTCGACCATTTTTTCGATGATCTCTTCCGGTTTGCCCGATTCGCGCGCTTGTTCGGAAAGCACATTGCGCTCGCGCTGCAATTCTTCGGGATCCACATCGGCCTGGCTTAAGGCGGTCGGATTGGAGGCAGCCACATGCATGGCCAGTTGTTTGCCAAAAACTTCAAGCTGGGCCGCATCGCCATCGGATTCGAGAGCCACCAGAACGCCGATCTTGCCGAGGCGCGGGGTCAGCGCGTTGTGCATGTAGGTGGCGACAACGCCCTTATCGACGCTGAGCCGGGCTGAGCGGCGCAAATCCATATTCTCGCCAATGGTGGCGATCATAGCGGCAATGGTCTCGTCCACATTGCGATCACCGTCGGGATAGGCCGCGCCTTTCAGTTCTTCCACATCGCCCGAGCCGGAAAGCGCGATACCGGTCACTGTCTCGACCAATCCCTGAAAAGTATCGTTGCGGGCGACAAAATCAGTTTCTGCATTGATTTCCACCAGCGCGCCCGTGCCGCCTTCGGAGGCGACGCCGATCAAACCTTCGGAAGCCGCACGTCCGGCTTTCTTGGCCGCTGCTGCCAAGCCCTGGGTGCGAAGCCAATCCACAGAAGCTTCCAGATCGCCATCATTTTCGGACAGCGCCTTTTTGCAATCCATCATGCCGACGCCAGTTTTTTCGCGCAGTTCTTTTACGAGTGCCGCAGTAATTTCTGCCATCTTGTCCTCTTGGTATATTCTCTAAATTCGTAAATACCGGTCCGCGCTTCAGCTTGCGGTCGGCTGCTCATCTTTGGCCGGTGTGGCTTCGGCTTCCACCGGAGCTTCCGCAGCTGCTTCAGGCGCCGCTTCCGGTGCGGTTTCGGCGGGCGCTTCGGCGGGTAGATTTTCCTCTGTCATCTCTTCCATCTCGCCGATATCGGCGCCGCTGGCAACAATCTCCTGCTGGATGCCGGACAAAACGGCGCCCGAGATCAGATCGCAATAAAGATTGATGGCGCGGATGGAATCGTCATTGCCGGGGATCGGAAATTCGATACCGTCGGGATCGGTGTTTGAATCCAACACCGCAATTACCGGAATACCCAACTTGTTGGCTTCGGCAACGGCAATGGCTTCCTTGTTGCGATCGATCACGAACATCAAATCTGGGATGCCGCCGATTTCCTTGATACCACCCAAGGCCCTGTCCAGCTTGTCCCGCTGGCGGGTTAATTTCAAAAGCTCCTTCTTGGTCAGGCCCAAGGTTTCTTCTGATTCCTCATCGCCAAGCTGTTCTTCCAATTTTTTCAACTGACGGATTGAATTGGAAATGGTTTTCCAGTTGGTCAGCATGCCGCCGAGCCAGCGGTGATTGACATAATACTGGCCGCATTTCATGGCCGCTTCGGCGATCGGCTGGCTGGCTTGGCGCTTAGTGCCCACGAACAAAACCCGGCCACCGCCGGAAACGATGTCGTAGACTGTCTGCATCGCCTGATACAGCATGGGAACAGTTTGTTGTAGATCGAGTATATGAACGCCCTGGCGTGTGCCAAAGATGTATTGCTGCATCTTCGGGTTCCAGCGGCGGGTAACGTGTCCGAAATGAACGCCGGCTTCTAAGAGCTGGCGCATAGTAAAGGTTGGCAGTGCCATGGTACGGTCCTTCTCCGGTTATACCTCCGCGGGGCGTGGTCCCAAATGGAACACCGGATCGACCATCGGCGAATTTGCGCCGGGGCCGTATGCCCGCGTGTGGATTTAAGGGCGGCTTTGTAGGCTTATGATCGGTTTATGGCAAGGTTTTTCGAAAAAAAACAGATAAGCTGATAAGAACGGGGAACAGGGAATAACATGGTTCATCAAATCAGAATATACAGCGGCCTCATTTTGCTACTGTTTGTGACCCTTCATTTGTTGAATTTGACCTTGGGGCTGGTCTCGTTCGACGTGATGAATGCGGCCCGCGCCGTTACGATCGAGCCGTGGCGCACCTTGCCCGGCACCATCATTCTCGGCGGCGCCCTGTTACTCCATGCGCTGATGGCGCTCTGGTCGTTATTCAATCGGCATAATTTCCGGCTCAAGGCCTGGGAAGCCACGCAAATGATATCGGGATTGCTGCTGCCATTAATGATGACAAGCCACGTAGTCGCGGCACGCGGCCTGTTCGAGCTCAAGGGCGTTCAGTTCAACTACGAGCTGGAATTCCTAGCCCTTTGGGTTTTCCTGCCGGAATTTGCCGCCACCCAAGCCATCGGCCTGCTGCTGGTCTGGATTCACGGCTGCATAGGCTTTCACACCTGGCTACGCCTCAAATCCTGGTACGGCGCGTTTGAGACCTACTTCTTTGCCTTCGCCCTGCTGTTGCCGGGGATAGCCCTTGCCTCCTATGTCTCGACAGGAGTCAAGGTGCTGGGTCTCGCGAAGGACCAGCAATGGATCGGCACGGTTGTCAGTCAAACCAAGTATGTTCCAGAACATACCGATTGGGTGTTTGGCATCACCTATTGGATTTCGGGCATCTGGCTTGGCATCATCGCAGTTATCCTAATCGCCCGGGCAATCCGCAACGCGGTTATAAAAAGGCGCAAATCGGTGAAGCTCTATTACAAGCATTTCCGCGAGAGCCAGGTATTCGATATCCCGCCCGGCTGGTCTGTGCTGGAAGCATTGCGCGCGTCTGGCATCCGACACGCATCGGTCTGCGGCGGTCGCGGGCGTTGCACCACCTGCCGGGTCAAGGTGGGCGAAGGTATGGAACATTTGGTGCAGCCGAACGCCACCGAGCTTAGCGTCCTCAAGCGCATATCGGCGCCAGGCGACGTACGCCTCGCCTGCCAACTGCACCCTTTGGTTTCGCTAGAAATCACGCCCCTGTTGCCGGCGAACGCGGGGCCCGTCGATGGATTGTCCGGGCCCGGCTATGTGCAGGGCCAGGAGCGCCAAGTGGTGATCATGTTCATCGATATCCGTGAATCCACCAAGCTGGCCGAGCACAAGCTGCCTTTTGATGTGGTCTTTATTTTGAACCAATTTTTCTCCGAGATGGCCGACACATTGGAAGATACCGGCGGCCACTATGCCCAGTTCAACGGCGACGGGCTGATGGCGCTTTACGGTTTGGACTGCGATTTGCAAGAGGCATCGATACAGGCACTGCAAGGCGTCCAGCAGATGATGCGCCGCCTGGACATCCTCAACCAAAGGCTCAGCGTTGAATTGCACCAGCCCTTGCGTATGGGCATTGGTCTGCATTGCGGCGACGCCATTGTTGGCCAGATGGGTCCGCCGAAAACGCCGATCATCACGGCCCTTGGGGACAACGTGAACATTGCGGCGCGACTGGAAGCGATGACCAAGGAATTCGGTGCCGAGGTGGTGGTGTCGGCGGAAACGGCGGCGGCTGCTGACCTCGATTTCTCCGCCTACCCGCATCACGATATGGACGTGCGCGGCCGCGAAACCCAGATCGGCGTCTATGCGGTGGAAGACTCTAAATCGATCCCGGTTCCGGCGATTTAGGGAAGCGTTCAAATAACCCGTGACTTGGGGCGGATTTTCCTGTGGAGTAAGCTCGCAACGGCATTAGTACGAATTTAGTCGGTTCTGGAAAACGATAGTAAAATATATTTTCACTTAATCAGGAGAGGCATTATGAAATTGATACTGCTATCAGGCGTGGCCGCGCTATTTATTGCGGGCACCGCTCAGGCACAGAATATTACCCTGACACATGAGGCGGGATCGGCCGGCGGCGCATCTGATATTGCTGCCAAGAATTTGGCGGAGGTGGCGGCTGCGGGTAAGCTCGCGACAATCCAGGTGCAGGCGGGTAAAACGCTTACCAAATCGATGCTGCAAGTTGCCCAAGGAAAGACAGATATTGCGGCCTCGCCTTTTCTGCTCAAGTTTCTGATGGCGCGTGGCCTTGGCCCTTATTCCGGCCTCGGCAAAGAGAAGGGCAAAGTATTAGGCAATAGCTTGCGGCTTCTTTACCCCTATCATATCGCGACCTTCTTTCTCATCTCCTTTCAAAGCACAGGCATCGACAGTTTTGCCAAGCTTAAAGGCAAGACCATTCACAACGGCCCGCCCCGTGGCGGTGCATTGATATCTGCACGCCAGATCATTCAACTCTCCGCCGGATATAAGGAAGGCAGGGATTATACGGGCAAACAGATTGCCTGGGGTCAGGCCAATTCGATCTTTTTGGACCGTTCCGTTGACGCCGCATTGCGTCCCGGGACAAATCCTTCTGCATTTATGCCGGTCTTTATGGCTGCGGGAAAATTGAATTTGATATCTGTTCCGAAGGCCAAATTCGAAGGTAAGGGCTGGACAAAATACAAAAATGCGCCTGGAAATGTTGCCCAGGTATTTCCGGTTAGCGAACTGGCCCATTATGGCCCGAAAGTGCGGGTTATATCCGACGACGCGATGTTCCGGACGATTGCCAACGCGGCCGGCGACATGGTCCACAAAAACATGGACAAGAAATTGGCGAAGGCGCTGACGGCAGCCTTCATTAAAAGCCTTCCCGACCTTTACCGGAAAGTGCCCTTTGCGAGGAATTCACAGTTCGGCAATATATCCGATAAAGGTATGGGGATTTGCAAAGCCGGCATCCAGTTCCATCCGGGCGCCGTTGAAGCTTGGGCGGAGGCCGGTAAGCCCGTGCCAAAGTGCGCCTTGCCGCCGAGCTAGGCCTTTTCGATAAGCAGACCGATTATCCAAGAGCCGGAGCGCTAATCCCCCGCTTCGGCTCTAAATTCAACATCACCAGTGATCGTTCGGAAATAGCATATGCCGGAATCCGATATCACCAAGCAGCATGATTTGATGCAGCGGCTGGCGCTATTTCTTGCCTTCATCCTGGTTTTGATGGGGATGGCAAACAATCTGCCCAATATCCCCGGCCTTCTGGAATCAGTACAGCTAATCCCGGGTCTGGCGGAATTGCCCCGCCTCAGCAAATACAATTCCGAGTTCTTTTTCCCACTGAGCTTCGCGTTCATGATGGTAGTTGCCTTGTTGGGAGCGTCTTTCGCCCGTGGATGGCGGGACCGCTCGCCAGCGAAACGTCTGTTCGGTCTCGCCCTCGATATCCTGATGCTGGTCATGATATTGGGCCTGGTACTGGTCTATTTGATCGAGCACGAGCAGGTTTGCCTGATCGATACTCTCAATGGCGAGCGGGCACGGCTGATGGCGGAGAATGCAGCGCGCGCAAAAGAATATATGGAGGTTTTTGGCACCGAGCCGGACAACGATTTTCCTGACTGCCAAACCAACTTGGGAAACTGGATACTGCCATTTCTGATTGTGGCTGTCGGTGTATTTTTTATTTACATCATCAAGGCCTGGGGCTTTCCCATAGTCGCCGTCGCGATCGTTGTTACCCTCTATACAGTGATTTCCTCAGCGGCCTGGTATTTCGAATGGTCCGACAACCGATATTTAACAACGTCGATCGGCACGGTTATCGATGGCGTTCGCAACTATTCGGCGGGTGTGGTCGCCGCCCGTAACGCCATTATTTTGGAATCCAATAGCCTGTTTGGACAGTTCCTGAATATCACCATGAATGTTGTGTTTCCCTATGTGGTATTGGGCGCGCTTTTCGGCGCTTCCGCCGGCGGGCACTCCCTAATAAAATTGGCGGTGGTTATTACGCGGAGGCTGCGCGGCGGGCCGGCCCATGCCGCCATTGTCGGCTCGGCCGTATTCGGGACCATATCGGGTGGTCCCGTGGTCAATGTTCTCGGTACCGGCACATTGACGATCCCGATGATGATCCGCAATGGTTTCAGGCCAGTATTCGCCGGCGGCGTGGAGGCCGCTGCGTCCAGTGGCGGGCAAATTATGCCACCGGTTATGGGTATCGCCGCCTTTGTCCTGGCCGCCCTTTCGACGGTGCCCTATTCGGACGTTATTGTTGCCGCCTTCATTCCCGCAGTTGCCTATTTTTTCAGCCTGTTCCTGATGGTCGTGTTCGAATCCCGGCGCATGAAGATAGAACCTGTCGGCGATATCACCGAGGAGCAGAAGCTTACCAAACGGGACTGGTTGAACTTGCTCATGATCCTCGGGCCGATCCTGGTCATCCTGGTCTTGCTCTTGAGTACAAAAGATTCGGTCGGCACCGGGCTCCTTGGCTTCCTCGTGGGATATGATCCGGCTGCGGGCAAAGAGATGCCTTGGTTTCTAGTGGTCTATCAGAATGCGGCGGGCGATCCGGACTCGGCGGGATTTTGGGCGGTCATGACGCTACTGGTATTAATGTTCCTGGATCCCGAAATTCGCAAAAAACCACGGAAAATTCTTTCGGCGCTGGCCGACGCGGGCGTTATCATATCAGAGTTATTCCTATTGCTGGTCGCCGTCGCTCTGATCGATGTCTCCGTCAATTTCACCAATTTTACCGGCATATTGACCATTGATGTCCTAAATTGGCTCAAATCGGTGTCGGCGTTTTCGCTCTTCGGCGCCGAATTTACCATCGACGGGGCGCTCTACCTGATGCTGGCGCTGGTAGTGACCATGGTCGCAACCATCTTGCTGGGTATGGGCATGCCGACGTTGCCGGCCTATGTAAACGTGGTATTGATCATCGGTCCGCTGCTTGCCGCCCTTGGGACATCATTCTTTACCGCGCATATGTTCATATTTTACTTCGCCGTGGCGTCGGCCATAACGCCGCCCGTTGCCATAGCCGCGTTTGCGGCCTCAACGATCTCCAAGGCGGAGCCATTATCAACGGGATTTGCGGCGGTGCGCGCCGGAATTGTTATGTTTACCATCCCCTTCGTTTTCGCCTTCTATCCGGAATTGTTGCTCATCGAACAGGCGCAGCTAGCCCAATCCTTGGAAGGTGGCGCCAGCGCCGACAAAACTTATTTACCGGGATATGACGGAACCGTCCATTTCGGCACCCTGAGTTGGCTCCTGTTTAAGTTGGTTGTGGTGCTGTATCTGGTCGCCAGTGCCCTAAGCCGCCAGGACAAAACGGGCCTGTCGCTGGGCGGAATCGTGCTCAGGATGGTATTGGCAGTCTTGATATTGCTGAAGCTTCCGATTATCGCGAACTCGGCGCTCGCAGTGACCGCGGTGTACCTGATTTACCATCACCTGATCGGCGCCCGGCGCAGCCCCTAAACCGTCCGCACCTCGACGACGCCGGGGATGGCTTTGACCGCCTGTGCCATGGCCGGTGATACAGAATATTTTTCGGGCAGTCGGATTTCAACTTCTTCAGACAGGTTTTCCACCTGCAGGCGCGAGATCAGAACCACTTCGCCCCGGCCCTTAGGCTCCTGGCCGAGCACTTCCTTGATCGAGGTGAGCGCCTCGGCTCCGTCGATAAATACCTTTAGCGCCATATCGGTGCGCGCCGTCGCCTGATCCAGATCTTCGATGTTTTGCACCGTGATGCGTACGCTTTCGCCGGTAAATTGAATGGCGCCTTTTATGTAAACCGCCTTGCCGCTCTCCAGCAGGTCCCGGTGAGCGGTCAGGGTTTCCGAAAAAACCGTCACCTCATATTCGCCGGAACTGTCCGATAGCTGCACGAAGGCATATTTGTTGCCTTTTTGCGACACGCGCTCTCGTTTCGATATTACCATGCCCGCGAGGCGGACCGGCCCGTCCTTGCCCGCCGTCATGGCGTCCTGATAACTCACCGCCCGCAATCGCTCCAGCGTTGGGCCATAGGAATCAATTGGGTGCGCTGACAGATAAAAGCCGACGGCGCCGAACTCCTCTTTAAGGCGGTCTGCCTCCAGCCAATCGGGAGTTTCAGGCAAGGGTACGTCGGCGGCGACCGGGTCTTCTTCACCAAAGAGGCCGATCTGATTGCTTTCCCGTTCGGCCCGCGCCGCGTTGGCGTGGCGGATCAAAAGCTCGGCGCCCTCCATCAGTCGGTGGCGGTTGTTGTCAAGGCGGTCGAAGACCCCAGCCCGAATCAGGTTCTCCAACTGGCGCTTGTTGAGCACCTTGGAATTCATGCGCCCGGCGAAATCGTGGATGGAAGTATAGGCGCCGTCGGTTTCGCGCGCCGCAACGACGCTTTCCATGGCGCCCTCGCCTACATTTTTGAGAGCCGCCAGGGCATAACGGACGGCGCCGATCTCGTCGCCGGTTTCCTCCACCTGAAAGACCGCGCCGGAAACATTGATATCGGGCGGCAACAAAGGAACTTCCATATTCTTGAGCTCACCTTTGAAAGTGGCCAGCTTGTCCGTGTTATGGATATCCAGCGTCATCGAGGCGGCCATGAACTCGACCGGAAAATTGGCTTTCAAATAGGCCGTCTGATAGGCCACCAGCGCATAGGCGGCGGCGTGGGATTTGTTGAAGCCGTAGCCGGCGAACTTGGCCATCTGATCGAAAATTTCCGACGCCTTGGCTTCCGGCACGCCCCTGGCCATGGCGCCGTCGGTGAATTGCTTGCGCTGGTCGTCCATTTCTTTTTGGTCTTTTTTGCCCATGGCGCGCCGCAAAATATCGGCGCCGCCGAGAGAATAGCCGGCCAGTTCCTGGGCGATCTGCATGACCTGTTCCTGATAGATCATGATGCCGTAGGTCTCTTTCAAGATCGCTTCCAGCGATGGATAAAGGTAATCGGGCTCTTCGCGGCCATGCTTGCGCGCCACATAGCTGGGAATATTGTCCATGGGCCCTGGCCGGTAGAGGGACACAATGGCGATAATCTCTTCGAAACTGTCCGGCTTCATATTGCGCAAAATGTCGCGCATGCCGGAACTTTCCAATTGGAACACGCCGGTGGTTGCGCCCCGGCCTAGCATCGCGAAGGTCTTGGCATCATCGAAGGGCAAATCCAAAAGATCGATTTCGTGGCCGCGGGCTTTCATCAATTCCAACGCGGTCGACAGCACCGTCAGAGTCTTGAGGCCGAGGAAATCGAACTTGACCAGACCCGCAGCCTCCACCGGCTTCCAGGAATACTGGGTTACCGGAATGTCGGAACGGGGATCGCGGTATAGCGGGATCAATTCGGTCAATGGCCGGTCGCCGATGACCACGCCGGCGGCGTGGGTTGAGGCGTGCCGGTATAGCCCTTCCAGCTTTTTGGCGATCTCCACCAGCCGCGCCACGGTCGGATCGGTCTTGATTTCCTCCTGCAATTGCGGCTCGCCGTCGATGGCTTGGCTCAACGTGACCGGTGCGGCCGGATTGTTGGGCACCAATTTGCATATCCGGTCCACATGCGGATAGGGCATTTGCAATACGCGGCCCACATCGCGAAGCGCGGCGCGCGGCTGCAAAGTTCCGAAGGTGATAATCTGGGCCACCCGATCAGCGCCGTATTTTTCTTGCACGTAACGGATCACTTCGTCGCGCCGGTCCTGACAGAAATCGATGTCAAAGTCAGGCATGGACACCCGCTCGGGGTTCAAGAAGCGCTCGAACAACAGCCCGAAGCGCAAGGGATCAAGATCGGTGATGGTCAAAGCCCAAGCGGCGACCGAGCCGGCGCCCGAGCCCCTGCCCGGCCCGACCGGAATGCCCTGGCTCTTGGTCCATTGGATAAAGTCGGCGACGATGAGAAAATAGCCCACATAATCCATCTGCTCGATGATACCAAGCTCGTAAGCCAAGCGCTCCCGATAGGGTTTGGCGGCAGCTTCTTTTTCTTCCTCGCTCATGGTATCGATATAGATCTGAGCCTGCATCCGGGCTTCCAGCCCTTGGCTGGCCAGCGTCTCGAAAATCTCGAAATCGCTGCGCCCGTCGCCGGAACTTGGCGGGCGCGGCAATAATGGCGGGCGCCCCTCGGCCATGACGCCGCAGCGCTGGGCGATGACCAGGGTATTATCGATGGCTTCGGGCAGGTCGGCGAACAGGGCGCGCATTTCCTGGGGCGACTTGAAGCGATGCTCTGGCGTCAATTTGCGCCGCCCGGTCTGGCTCACATAGGCACCGTCGGCGATGCAGATAAGGGCGTCGTGCGCCTCGTACATATCGTCGAAAATAAAGAAACATTCGTTGGTGGCCACCAGCGGGATACCCCGCGCGTACGCCAGGTCCAGAAAGGCCGCTTCGATGGCCCGCTCCTCAGCCAAATTGTGGCGCATGATCTCCATGTATAATCGGTCGCCAAAAGCCGCGTGCAGCCGGCCCAAAAGCGCCTCAGCCGCCGGTGTTTGGCCGCCGCCCAGGAGCCGCCCAAGCCCGCCCGCCGGCCCGCCGGTCAGCGCGATCAGCCAACCCGCATGCGCCTCGACATCTTCGAGGGATAAGCGCGGCTCCCCCTCCCCATCCGGGTCCAGGTGGGACTTACTTATTAATTTCAACAGGTTGCCATAGCCAGCATCATTTTGCGCTAGGAGCACGAGCTGGTCGGGAGCTTCCGTGGCGGTGCTGCCGGGTGGCCGTTGGGCAGCGTTGTCTTCATCGCCGTCGCCCCGGTATGGGGTCAGCGCTAGCTGGCATCCGATGATCGGCTGTACGCCCCCGGCTGCGCATTTGCCGGAAAATTCCATGGCGCCAAACAGATTGACCGTGTCGGTCATGGCCACCGCCGGCATATGCATGCCCTGGCATTGCTTGACCAGATCGGGAACCTTTATGGCACCTTCCAAAAGTGAATAGGCGGTGTGGACGCGAAGATGAACAAAATCGGCTATGGGCATCCCGGAAGGATTTCAGATTCGCATTCCCCTGTCACCGACTTATCCCCAAAATTTTGAATAAAACGGGGGATAAGCTGTGAGCCCTACTCCCCTTCGTAGTGAAAGCGGTAGGCGTCGCCGTCGCGCATGATGGTGCCGAAGGTGGGCGGTGGAAAATGCGCTGGCACGACGATCAAATCGGTCTCGGCGGCACGCTCGCAAAAATCCCGGCGCGTCTTGATCGCCATTGGCTTATCGTCGCAGAAGCCGGAGCACCAATCGGGATAGGTGAGCTGCAAGGGATGGTGCGTCATATCGCCAATGAAGATAGCGTGCTCGCCGCCATCTTCGACATTGATACCTACATGGCCGGGCGAGTGACCGATCATTGGCTCAAGCCAAAGGCCATCCTCGACTTCATGGTCCATGGGAACCAGTTGCGACTGGCCAGCGGCGACGATGGGCAACACACTGTCGACCAGATGCACCAGAGGCTGCTCGGCGGCATTGTTGACGGCTTCCCAATGGGTGAATTCAGGCTCGGCAAACAGATATTTGGCGTTGGGGAATGTGGGCACCCACTGGCCGTTCTCCAACTTGGTGTTCCAGCCCACATGATCCGGGTGCAGATGTGAGCACAGCACGATATCGATATCTTCAGGGGTCGCGCCGGCGGCAGCCAAGCGTTCCAGCCAGCGCGTATTCAACTGATTGGCCATGGGATTGGGGCGATCCTTGTGGTTGCCGAAGCAGCCATCGATCAAAATCGTGTGGTGCGGGGTTTTCAACAGGAAGCTTTGTATCGGCGCCACAAACAAATCAGTTTCAGGGTCATAATGGCGGGGAATCAGCCAGGACGCATGTTCCTTCAATATCTCCGGCGTGCAGTCGGGCAACAGGCGCCAAGGCTCAAACCTGGGACCCTCCAGTTCGATGATCATGTCGATGCCGTATTTGCCGATGTTTCGTGTTGGCATGAGACTCTCCCTTGTTGAATAATTGCCGTGGACTACCTCTCTAGCAGGACGCCGTCTTCGAGGCGCAGCACCCTGTCCATGCGCGCCGCCAATACCGGGTTGTGGGTGGCGATCAGGGCGGCGAGACCGGCGCCGCGCGCTTGGCTCATCAAAAGCTGAAACACCTCGTCGGCGGTGCCGGGATCGAGATTGCCGGTAGGCTCGTCGGCGAGCAAGATTTTGGGTGCGTTAGCCAGCGCCCGGGCGATGGCGATACGTTGCTGCTCGCCCCCCGATAGGCGCGCCGGGCGGTGGCTGGCGCGGGCTTCAAGGCCCATAGCGGAGATCAACTCAGACGCCCGGATGCGCGCGTGGCTTTTGGATATGCCGGCGATCAACTGCGGGATGACGATATTTTCCAAGGCCGTAAACTCGGCCAGCAAATGATGATACTGATAGACAAAGCCCAGATCACTGCGCCGCACCAGGGTGCGCTCTGCTTCGGATAATGAGCCCGCCGGACGACCGCCAATTTCGATATCGCCTGCTTCGGCTTGTTCCAGCAGTCCGGCGATTTGCAACAGCGTGGATTTGCCGGACCCGGACGGCCCCACCAGGGCGACAATCTCTCCTTCCTTCAATTCCATATCGACGCCGCGCAGCACTTTCAGGTCGGTCTCGCCCTGGTGAAAGGTCTGCGCAATACCGGTGAGTTTGAGGAGGCTATCGGGCATGGGTTTTCGCCGCGTCACTCGTAGCGGAGCGCTTCAACCGGATCCAGACGCGCCGCGCGCCAGGACGGATAGAGGGTCGCCAGGATCGATAGGGTCAATCCCATCAACACAATCGCGGTCACCTCGCCGGCATCGACGATGGCCGGCAGGCGGGACAGGAAATATATCTCCGATGCGAACAGCTCGGTTCCGGTGAGGCCCTGCAGCCATTGGCGTATGGTTTCGATATTCTCGGCGAAGCTCAATCCTAAGATAAAGCCGAACAAGGTTCCGATCACACCAACGCTGGCGCCCGATATAAAGAAGACGCGCATGATCATGCCCCGGGTCGCCCCCATGGTGCGCAGAATGGCAATGTCCCTGCCCTTGTCCTTGACCAGCATGATCAGGCTGGAAATGATGTTGAAAGCGGCGACCACGATGATCAGGGTCAAGATCAGGAACATGACGTTGCGTTCCACCTGAATGGCGTTGAAGAAGCTGGAGTTTCGCCGTTGCCAGTCGACCGTCTTGCCCTTGCGGTCCAAAACCCGCCAGATGGTTCGGGCCATGGCCGGCGCGGCGTCCGGATTGCCCAGCACAACGTCCAGGTAATTGACCGCTTTGGGCAGCTTAAAATAGATCTGAGCCGCCTCCAAAGGCATGAAGATGAAGCTGGAATCATATTCATGCATGCCAACATTGAAAAGGGCAGAGACCGTATAGGCGCGCATGCGGGGCACCGTGCCGAAGGCGGTGATATTGCCTTTCGGCGAGATCAACGTGATTTTGCTGCCCACTTGAAGCCCCAGATTGCGGGCCAGTCTTGTGCCGATCAGCACGCTGTCCTGGCCGCCGAATTTCTGCAAACTGCCGGCGACGATATTGTCGGCGATGATCGGGCGGGCGCGGGCATCGGCGGGCCGCATACCGCGCACCAAGGCGCCATTGGCGTTGCCGCCGGCGGACGCCATCACCTGACCCTCGATAATCGGCGTAACTTTGCGCACCCCGGCCATCTTGGCGACTTTGTTCGCCGTGGCATCAAAGTCGGTGAGGCTTTGCGAGGCGCCATAGACGCTGATATGGCCATTGACGCCAAGGATACGGCCCAGCAATTCCTGGCGGAAACCATTCATCACCGACATGACGATGATCAGCGTGGCGACGCCAAGACCAATGCCGAGCAGAGAAAACCACGCGATGACGGAGATAAATCCTTCCTGGCGGCGGGCACGCAAATAGCGCATGGCCATCATCCATTCGAAGGAGGAAAACATAACCCTAGCCCACCGAACCGGTAAGCTTGTTCAAGGCGGCATCGATGCTCATTTCCTCGCGCTCGCCGCTTGCCCGGGACTTCAATTCAACAACACCGTTCTCCAGCCCGCGCGGCCCGACAATTATCTGCCAGGGCAAACCGATCAAATCCATGTCTGCGAATTTGACGCCGCCGCGCTGGTCGCGATCATCAATAAGCGCATCCTTACCCGCATTGCCGAGTTTCAGATAAATTTCTTCCGAGGCCGCATCACATTTCTCGTCGCCGCTGCGCAAATTGATGATGCCCGCATCGAACGGCGCTACGGCTTCGGGCCAGATAATGCCGTCGTCGTCATGGGAGGCCTCTATAATGCCGCCGACAAGACGCGAGACGCCAATGCCATAAGAGCCCATTTCGATGGCCACCTTGTCGCCCTTTTCATTATTGACGTAGGCGTTCATGGCGACGGAGTACTTGGTGCCGAAATAAAAGATGTGGCCCACTTCAATACCGCGGGCGACGGTCAGATCATCGCCCAATCCCGCCTCAATCGCCGGATCCCTCTTTTCATCGGTGGCAGCATAGTAGCTGGTCAGGCTATCAACGGTGGACTGCATGTCTCCCTTTGGATCGAGACCCATCAAATCTATATCCAGATCGAGCAGATTTATGTGGCAGGCCACTTCGCTTTCGCCGGTCTCGGCCAGGATCATAAACTCGTGGCTCATATCGCCACCGATGGGGCCAGGGTCGGCGGCCATAGGGATCGCCTTCAGGCCAAGCCGCTGGAAGGTGCGCAAATAGGCAACGAACATGCGGTTGTAGGCGCGCCGGGCGCCGTCGTAATCCAGATCGAACGAATAACAATCCTTCATCAGGAATTCCCGCCCGCGCATGATGCCGAAACGCGGGCGCACCTCGTCGCGGAACTTCCATTGAATATGATACAGCATTTTCGGCAAATCCCGGTAGCTGCGTACCGAATCCCGGAAAATCTCGGTGATCAATTCTTCGTTGGTGGGACCGTAGAGCATATCGCGGTCGTGGCGGTCGGTGATGCGCAGCATCTCCTTGCCGTAATCATCGTAGCGCCCGCTTTCTCGCCAAATCTCGGCGGGCTGGATTGTTGGCATCAGCAATTCCTGGGCGCCGGCGCGGTCCTGTTCCTCGCGCACGATCTGTTCGATCTTTTTGAGCACCCGGTGGCCCAAGGGCAGCCAGGAATAGATGCCGGCGCTGGATTGGCGGATCATGCCGGCGCGCAGCATAAAGCGGTGCGATACGATTTGCGCCTCGTTCGGATTTTCCTTGAGGGTCGGCATAAAAAATTCGGTGAGGCGCATCGGCGGGCATTCCTTTGGGTACAAGCGTCGCGCGACTGTAGGAAAAGCTTAGCGGCTTGTCCATCACACCCTTGGGGTGGGAGCTTCTAGCGCCCCCGGCGTAGTACCGCCGCACATTGCCGCGCCAGTTCTTTCTGATCGGAACCGCCGAGGGATTGTCCGTTGAAGGTCAGCCGCCCGCTGGCGATGTTGTATTTGACCTTGCCGACGACCCCATCGCCGAGGTTTTCACCGATCTTGGCCGCCGCATTGTGGGCACTGATATTGTCCGTGTTAGCGGTTTCCGAAACGGTGGCCGCATCAGAAGCCGCCGTCGCATTTGTGGAGGCCGTATTGGCGGCGGTTAACAGGGCGGCCTTTGACGTTGCGTCAGTCGCCGCAGCCGTGGCTGCAGTCGCCGCCGTGGTTGCCGCCGCCGCGAGATCGGTGTCGCCAGGATGTTTGGCAGCCTTGGCCGCCGCCGCCGTTGATGCTGCTGCCGCCGTGGTTGAGGCTGCCGTTGCAGCATCGGAAATGGCTTTGGCACTGTCGGCGGCGGATTTGGCCGCCGTTGCTGCCGATTTGGCGGCACTAGCCTTGCTTGCGGCGCTGGAGGCGTCAGTGGCGGTCGCCGCCGCCGTGGTTGCGGTGGTGGCAAGGGCTGAGACTGCGTCCGCTTCGGCTTTGGTTTCGGTATATTCCGCCGCCGCAGCGGTGGCAGCGGTCCTCGCGTTATCTTCTGCAATATCAAGCGCGTTGTTGCCGGGATCGGCTTTCGATGCGGCAATGGCGGTCGTTAGTGCGGTATCGGCGGCGGTCTTAGCAGTGAGAGCGGTGGTGGCGAGGGTTTGCGCGGCGGTCGCGGCGGCGGTGGCGGACGTGGCCGCCGTCGATGCCGACGTGGCGGCAGATTTGGCCTTGTCGGCGGCGATGGAGGCTGAGCTGGCAGCCTTGGCGTCGGCTTCCGCCTTACCGAGATAATTTTTGATGTCGAATTTGACGTCAAATGTGATGACGTTGGGGATTTTGATGGGTGAGCCACCATGCAAATCCGCCGGCGCAACCTTGCGCCCGCGCACATCGATGCCGGGCCGGTATTTAACATCGGCGCGCGCCTGATGGCGGACCAGACGCTGGCAGTCTTTTTTGCCGATAGCCAGTTGCGGGCCCTTGGCATGGGCGGCACCGGTGCCGGCCGCGAAATACATCGCGCTCACGACCGGGACCAGAATTGTGGATGCGCGAACACAGAATCGCCAATTCATCACATTTCTCCCATTATTCTATTCACATGGGGCGGCTAAGCACGTACGTCATGCGCCGCAGCTTGCCGCAGAAAATAGCAAATCTAAGTTGAAGATCGGTTAAACGGGCGCGCCCGCGTCAGCACGCTTCCTTGATGCCTTCGGATGCCGCCAGCCAGGACGGGTTGTGGGTGGCGATTTTCTCAAAGATGGGGCAGTTTTCCCGGTGCGCGCCGGGCAAATAGCCGATGCTCATCAAAAACTCGCCCACAATCTCGCCGCCGACGAACTTGAAGTTCTGGCGGAACAGCTTAACCCATTCGCCTTTATTTTTGGGCGCGTGGGCTTCGATCCAGTTGGCGAAGCTGCCGTGACTTTCGCGGATGAAGACGATTTTGCGCGCGTTCTCCACCGTTGCCTCGATCTTGCGCCGATTGCGGATGATGGAGGCGTCTTTGATGAGGCGCTCAATATCATCAGCATCGAAACCGGCAACCCGGTCGATATTGAAGTTTTCGAAGGCGATCTTAAAGCCTTCGCGTTTTTTCAGGATGATCAACCAGGATAGCCCGGCCTGAAATATCTCGAGAGTCAGCCGCTCGAACAATACGGACTCATCGGTGACCGGATATCCATATTCGGTGTCGTGATATGGCCCGTGGAACTGATGGCCGGGGGCCTTGTCGCAATAACTGCTCATGGGACACTTACTGGTTTAATTTACAGAAGGGGCGCGGGCGGTTTCTTTCGTCACGGATATGGTATTAGGTCTCGGATTATCCCCTATAAAGTTGTGCATTTGAATTACGTTTTCGTCAATGGACGATTGCAAAATACGCAGGGCTTCAACGCGTAATGCCGAAATCACCAAGGGTGATCAGGTCAAACTCGATGATCGCGTAGACAATCGCCCAGACCACCAGCGCGACACCGGTGTTGATGGCGACCTTGCCCCACATGCGTGACATTGCCGGCGCGCCGGGATCATTGCCCTCCTCTATATCGCTGTCCCGGCGGACACCGAAGGGAAGCACCAGAAACAAAGTCATCCACCAAATGATGAAATAGATGGCGGCGCCGGTTACCCAGGTCATTCTCTACAAATCCCTCTAGACACGGACGACATGGACCGTTGTCAGCGGCCGCTTGTGGAAAGTGTCACGCAAATGGCGGCGGACGGCGCGGCGGGTCATCTCGCCAATCTCGGCATCATCGCGCCGGTCGGCCTGGCTCATTTCGGCAATGGCGGCTTTTGCTTCCTCGGTCAATTGTTGGAGCACATAGGGCGCCTCGTCATCGTCGGCGAGCCCGAGCATAGTCAATTGCGGCGGCGCAGCCATGCCGCCATCGCCATCAACAATCAAGGTAAAGACCGCCGAGCCGTTGTGCAAAACCCGGGTGCGTTCGCGCACCACCTGGCCGTCGAGAGGTACCAGCCGGCCACCGTCCAGGGCCAGACGCCCGACCGGGGCCTGATCGATGATGGCGGCCTTGCCGGGCGCAATCCGAACCACCGAGCCATTTTCCACCAAGACAGAATCCGGCACCTGACATTCCGCGCCAAGCTCTGCATGTTTTTTCAAATGCCGCTGTTCGCCGTGCACCGGGATCAGAATTTGCGGGCGCACCAGTTGATACATTTCGGTCAGCTCGCCGCGCGCGGGGTGGCCTGATACATGGATGTCTTCGTCATTTTCCGAGATCACATCTGCGCCCTGCCGTATCAAGGAGTTATGCAGACGGCCAATAGCCAGCTCGTTGCCGGGAATGATGCGCGAGGAAAATATCACCGTATCGCCCTCACCCAATTTGACCGAACGGTGATCGTCGGCGGCGATACGGGTCAGGGCCGCGCGCGGCTCGCCCTGACTGCCGGTGCAGATGTAAAGGATTTCGCTATCGTCCATGGCAGCCATCTTTTCCGGCTCCAGGAATTCGGGCAGAACGGTAAGGTAGCCGGTTTCGCGCGCCGCCGCGTTGATCCGCCAGAGCGATCGTCCCACCAGCGCCACGGCGCGGCCGTTGGCAGATGCGGCCTGAAATATGGTTTTGAGGCGCGCCACGTTGGAAGCGAAACAGGCCACCGCGACCTTGCCGTTGCAGCGCCCGATCACGGTGGTTAGCCGGTCCAGCAGCGCCGCTTCGGAGCCTGATACGCCCTCGACGAACACATTGGTGGAATCGCCGATGGCCGCCAGCACACCCTCGTCGCCGAGCGCCTTAAGCGTCACCTGATCGGACGCCTCGCCAATCACCGGATCGGGATCGAACTTCCAATCGCCGGTGTGAAAGATATTGCCGAGTGGGGTTCGGAGCACTACGGCGTTGGGCTCCGGCATGGAATGGGTAAGGGTGATCAATTCCAGCTCGAACGGGCCGACGCTGAATTTGCCCTTTAAGGGGATTTCAATGATCTCTACGGGGGCCGGCTGTTTGTCGGCCTCCAACTTGCGGCGCAACAATGCGGCGGTGAACGGCGTCGCATAAACCGGACAGCGGAGCCGCCCCCACAAATAGGGCACCGCGCCCAGATGATCTTCGTGACCATGGGTGAGGACAATGCCCGCCAATTGCTTCAAGCGGTCTTCGATGAATTGGGGGTCGGGAAGAATGACATCGATGGACGGCGTTGTATCGTCGCCGAAGGTAATGCCGAGATCGATAATCAGCCAGTCGTGTTCATCCGGGGGCCCGAACCCATAAAGGTTGAAGTTCATGCCTATTTCCTCGGCGCCGCCGAGGGGCACGAATAAAAGCTCGTCGTCCTGTCCCGCCATGATCAACCGGCGTTCCGCTGATGCAACAGATAGAGCCCGCGTAAAGTAAGGTACTGATCGCAATGCTGGATGGTTTCGGTGGCCTCGGCAAACAAAGGCGCCAGACCGCCGGTGGCAACAACCGTGAGATCGGCGCCATATTCATCGCGAATGCGCGCCGCCAGCCCTTCGATAATCGCGACGTGGCCCCAGAAGATGCCAGACTGCATGGCCGACACTGTGCCGGTGCCGATTACCTTGTCCGGCCTATCGACGGCAACCCGGGGCAATTGCGCGGCGCCCAGATGCAACGCTTCCAGTGATAGGTTGATGCCTGGATAGATCACCCCGCCCCTGTAATCGCCGTTGGCATCTACCACGTCAAAAGTGGTGGCGGTGCCGAAATCGAGAACCAGAAGCGGGCCATCGTAAGATGCGTGCGCCGCCACCGCATTGCACAAACGATCGGCGCCGACCTCGTTCGGATTGTCGATCAGAACTCCAATGCCCAGGTCCACGTCCGATTTGCCGACCGCCAGGGGCGTGCAGTGGAAATATTTCTCGCACAGGGTTTGCAGATGCACCAGATTGGCCGGAACCACGGTGGCGATAATGGCTCTATTGATATTATCCTGCGCGATATCATCGCCTTGCATGAGCTGGCCGAGCCAGACGCCGAACTCATCGGCGGTGCGATTGGCGCTGGTGGCGGCGCGCCATTCACCGATAACCTCGCCATCATCGTCAAAGACGGCGAAGACCACATTGGTGTTCCCTGAATCAATGGCCAACAGCATTTACCGGTACTTCCTATTCCTGGCCGGCGAAAAAAACATCGCCGGAATCAAGCCGTTCAATCTTGCCGGCCCGATCTAATAGAAGTGCGCCGCTTTCGTCCAGACCGTGGAAAGCGCCGGAGACATCGCCGTCCGCGCGGCGCACCCGGAGCGGGGTTCCGGGCGGGTGAGATTTCGCCAGCCAAGCCTCGCGGATGGGCTGAAATCCCTCCTCCCGCCAGCGTCCGTACCAATGCTCGAAGCGGCTACAGAAAGCGGCCAGCGCGTCTTCCGGCAAGGCCGTGGCACCAGCGGCTTTGAGAGAGGTTGCCGGAAACTCGGTGCCGTCCGGATGCGAAGCCAGGTTAAGGCCGATCCCGGCCACCACCCAGTCAACAGCGCCATCGCGTAATGATGATTCCATCAAAATACCGCCAACCTTTTTGCCCGCCGCCAAAATGTCATTGGGCCATTTGAGGCTTAAGTCCAAATTGTTGCTGAGAGATGCTAGCGTTTCAAGGCCCGCCAGTGGCACTGCGAAGCCGATTTCAGCGGCCCTATCTGGGGCGCAATCGGGGCGTAGCAGAACAGAGCAAAACAAATTGCCGGGCTCTGATATCCAAAGCCGGTTCTGGCGACCGCGCCCCGCGGTTTGGCTGTGCGCCCAGACAAGGGTGCCGTCCGGCGCGCCGTCTTCTGCGGCCAAGCGCTTGGCTTCGTCGTTGGTGCTGGCGAGGCTTTCGTGTTCCGCCAGAGTAAACCAGGGCGGGAGTATCAATTGAAAAGCGAAGCCGTCGCCGCCGCTGCGCTATCCAGCAACGGGACCGGCAGCAAAATAAAGAACAGGATGAAGATTGAGGACACCACCAGGATGCTTTTCATCTCAAAGCTGACTGGGCCGTCGAACTCCTCTTCCGGAGCGTCGAAATACATGATCTTGACGATGCGCAGGTAATAGAACGCGGCCACCACGCTTGCCAGGACGCCAATGATCGCCAGGGTGAACAGCTCCGCCCGGATCGCCGCTTGGAACACGTACAGCTTGCCGAGGAACCCGGCCAATGGTGGAATGCCGGCCATGGAGAACATGAAGATGCCAAGAGCTAGCGCCAGTGCCGGGTTGGATTTTCCGAGCCCTGCGAGGGCTGAGATATCTTCAACATGACGTCCCTGGCGGCGCATCAAAAGGATACAGGCAAAGGTGCCGATATTCATAAACATATAAATAGCGAGGTAGACCAGCATGCCTTCGACGCCGCTGGCGCTGATTTCGGCATCGCCGGAATGGCCGGCCGCTGCCAGACCGATCAGCGCATAACCCATATTACCGATGGACGAATAGGCCATCAGCCGCTTGATGTTGGTCTGGTTGATGGCGGCAAAGGCGCCGAGCAGCATGGAAGCCACCGAAATGAATATGATCACCTGCTGCCACTGGTCACTCAAATCGCCGAACGGGCCGACCATGATGCGGATGAACAATGCCATGGCCGCGATCTTCGGTGCCACCGCGAACAAGGCCGTGACCGGTGTCGGCGCGCCTTCATAGACGTCCGGCGTCCACATATGGAAAGGCACGGCGGACACCTTGAACGCCAATCCGGCGATGATGAAGACAATACCGATGGTAACGCCTAGCGGCACTCCATGTTCTGCGTCGCCGTGGAACAGTTTGGCCAATGCATCGAACCCGGTGGAGCCGGAAAAGCCGTAAACGAGGCTCATGCCATAGAGCAACAAACCCGACGCCAATGCGCCGAGGACAAAATATTTGAGCCCGGCTTCCGCCGAACGGCTGCTGTCCCGCTGGAAAGATGCGATCACATAGAGCGATAGGCTCTGCAATTCAATGCCGAGATAGAGCGCGATCAAATCGTTGGCCGAAATCATCATCAGCATGCCGAGGGCGGCAAGCACCACGAGAACCGGAAATTCGAAGCGGAATATTTTGTTTGTTTCGAGATATTCGCGGCTCATCAAAATGGCCGCCGCCGCCGACAGCAGAACCAGCGCCTTCATATAAACCGCGAAGGTATCGACAATGAAGGTGCCGCCGAAGGTAACGGCACGCCCATCGGTAACCAGCCCCACCATGACAATGGTGAACAGCAAAACCAGGATCGATGCATAAGACACCGTGCGCGCGGCGGCGCTTTCCCGTGAAAAGACGCCGAGCATCAATAAAACCATGGCGGCAGCGGCGAGAAATATCTCCGGCAAGGCCAGGGTCAGATCGGGGAATGCCAATTGGGTCATGTGCGCGCCCTCACTTTGCCGCTACCGAAGCGGCGCCTTGAGCCGCCGCCAGCGCGCTTTCATAACGCTCGATCAAATTTTCCACGGACACATGCATCACGGCCAGGAACGGTTCCGGATAAATTCCCATGATGAAGACAATCAGCAGCAGGGGCGCAAAGACCGCAATTTCCCGCCCGTTCATATCGCGGATGGCGGCCAGGCTTTCCTTGGTCAATTGCCCAAATATTACCCGGCGATAAAGATAGAGCATGTAGACGGCGCCCAATATCACGCCGGTGGCCGCCAGCAATGCCACCCAGGCGTTGACCTGGAAGGTGCCAGTCAGCACCAGGAACTCGCCAACAAAACCGGACGTGCCAGGCAAGCCCACGGACGCCAACATGAAGACCATGAACACTAGGGCATAGGACGGCATGCGGTGCACCAGCCCGCCATAATCGGCAATCTCGCGGGAATGGATGCGGTCATAGACAACGCCGACGATCAGGAACAACGCGGCCGAGACAACGCCGTGGCTCAGCATCTGGACAATTGCTCCCTCGACCGCCTGAATGTTGGCGGCAAAGGCGCCCATGGTGACAAACCCCATATGGGCCACAGATGAATAGGCGATCAGCTTTTTCATGTCCTCTTGGGCCAGGGCCACCAAGGAGGTGTAGATGATGGCGATCACCGACAGGGTGAAGATCAAGGGCGTGAAATCGGCGGACGCGATGGGGAACATGGGCAGCGAGAAACGTAAGAAGCCGTAGCCGCCGAACTTCAACAATACGCCCGCCAGGATAACCGAGCCCGCCGTCGGCGCCTCTACATGCGCGTCGGGCAGCCAGGTATGCACCGGCCACATGGGCATCTTGACCGCGAACGATGCAAAGAACGCCAGCCACAGCCATGGCTGCAAGCCCAGCGGGAAATCATGCGTTAGCAGCACCGTCATGTCGGCGGTGCCAGCCTCGAAAATCATGGTCAGGATGGCAAGCAGCATCAGCACCGATCCGGCCAGCGTAAACAGGAAGAACTTGAAGGCCGCGTAATTCCGCCTCGGCCCGCCCCAGACGCCGATGATGATGAACATCGGGATCAACACGCCCTCGAAGAAGACGTAGAAGAGGATCAGATCCAGCGACGAGAACATACCCACCATCAAGGTTTCCAGGACCAAAAAGGCGATCATGAATTCTTTGACCCGCTCGGTGATCGACACCCAGCTCGCCGCGATACAAAGCACCGTCAGCAGCGTTGCCAGAATGATAAAGAACATCGATATGCCGTCGATGCCGAGATGATAGGTGAGCCCGAGGCCCGGCATCCATTCCACCTTTTCGACAAACTGGAAGTCGGCGGTGGAATTATCGAAATTGATCCAAAGGCCAAGTGAGACGGCGAAAGTGATCAATGATGTCCAGAGCGCGCCGGAGCGGGCATTGCGGGCCACGGTTTCCACATCGCCCCGGATCAGGAGGATGAAAAACACGCCCAAGAGCGGCAGGAACGTGACGACGCTGAGCCAGGGAAAATTTGTCATGTCAGCCTCCCACCACCAGGAACCAGGTTACCAAACCGGCGATACCCAGCAGCATGGCGAAGGCGTAGTGATAGAGATAGCCGCTTTGCACAGCCCCGGCGCGGCGCGCGATATCGCGGACTGCGGCGGCGATGCCGTCCGGCCCGACGCCATCGATCAGATCTCCGTCGCCGGATTTCCAGAAGCCGCGCCCCAAAACGAAAGCCGGGCGCACAAACAAAATGTCGTACAGTTCGTCGAAATACCATTTGTTGAGCACGAACCGGTAGGTGCGGGCAAATCCGCTGGCCAATGCTTTCGGCAGATCTGGCGCAAACATATACATCACATAGGCCAGCAATATGCCCGCCAGCCCAACCACCAGCGGCGCAAATTTAACCCACAGCGGCACATGATGGGCGTCTTCCAGGGCCTTGTGACTTTCCAAAACGAACAGGGAATTGCCCCAGAATTCGGGCGCCGCCTCGCCGACGAAGAAGGTAAAGAGCGCAAAGCCGGCAAAGATGGCGCCGAGGGCCAGCACCGCCAGCGGGATCAACATCACCTTGGGCGATTCATGCACATGCGCCAATGTCACCTCGTCGGCCCGGGACGTTCCATGGAAAGTCATGATCAACAGGCGCCAGGAATAGAACGCGGTCAGGAAGGCGGCGACGATGCCCAGCCAGAAAGCATATTGGCCGACGCCGGTATTGGCGGCAAAGGCCGCTTCCAGCACGATATCTTTGGAAAAGAACCCCGCGAACGGCCAGATACCCGCCAAGGCGAGACTGCCAATCCACATCAGCACATAGGTCACCGGAATCAATTTGTAGAGCCCGCCCATCTTGCGCATGTCCTGCTCGTCCGACATGGCGTGGATTACCGAGCCAGCGCCGAGGAACAGAAGCGCCTTGAAAAACGCGTGCGTGATCAAATGGAACATGCCCGCCGAATAGGCCGATACGCCTAGAGCGAAGAACATATAGCCCAGCTGCGACATGGTGGAATAGGCGATCACCCGTTTGATGTCGTTTTGCACGCAGCCGATGGTGGCCGCGAAGATGGCGGTCGAGGCGCCGACGATCACCACCACATTGAGGGCTATCTCCGACTGCTCGAACAACGGTGATAGGCGCGCCACCATAAAGACACCGGCGGTAACCATAGTGGCGGCGTGAATCAGGGCGGAGACCGGTGTCGGGCCTTCCATGGCGTCCGGCAGCCAGGTATGCAGGCCAAGCTGTGCCGACTTGCCCATGGCACCCACGAATAGAAGTAAGCAGATCACCGTCAGGGCGTGGAATTCGCCGCCGAAGACCTGCATGGTGGCGCCGGCTTTTTCGCCAGCGAGGCCGAAAATGGTGTCGAAGGAGACGCTATCAAACAGCATGAAGGTTGCGAAGATACCGAGTGCAAAGCCGAAGTCGCCAACTCGGTTGACCACAAAGGCCTTGATGGCGGCGGCGTTGGCGGCGGGCCGGTCGTACCAGAAGCCAATCAACAGGTAGGAGGCCAGGCCAACCCCTTCCCAGCCGAAGAACAGTTGCACCAGATTGTTGGCCGAAACCAGCATCAGCATAAAAAATGTGAACAGGCTGAGATAACCCATGAAGCGGGGAATGCCCGGATCGTGGCCCATATAGCCGATGGAATAGACATGGATCATCGAGGAGACCACGGTGACCATGGTAACCATGACGATGGACAAGGTGTCGGACCGCAATTCCCATGAAAATTCCAGGCTGCCAGAATCGATCCAGGTGAAAATCTCTACCGCCTGGGTGTTGCCGCCGGAAACAATATCCATGAGAGCGAAGATGGCCGCCACCGCCGCCAATAGCATGGCGCCCGACGTCACCCACTGGGCGGCGCGATCCAGACCGGGCCCCCGATCCTCAGCCCCATGTTTGGCGAAGGCCAAGACGCCGGCGATGATGGCGCCAATCAAGGGTAAGAAAACGGCTGCAAGATACATATGCTCCCTACCCTTTCATGATGTGAATGTCTTCGACGGCGATGGAGCCGCGATTACGGAAATAGACCACCAGGATGGCAAGACCGATAGCCGCCTCGCCGGCCGCCACGGTCAGTACGAACAGGGCGAATACCTGGCCTACCAGATCGCCGAGATGGGCGGAGAAGGCAACCAGATTGATATTCACGGCCAGCAAAATCAGCTCGATCGACATCAAAATAATGATCACGTTTTTGCGGTTCAAGAATATGCCGAACACGCCGAGCGTAAACAGGATGGCGGCCAGGGTCAGGTAATGGGCGAGACCGATTTCTAACATCAGATGCCGCTCCCCGTCGGTACGTCCTTGACCTCAACCGTGTCTTCGGGGCGCCGATTTATTTGATCGGAAATGCGCTGTTTGTGGACCCCTGAGCGCGTCCGGTGGGTGAGCACAATGGCGCCGATCATGGCGACCAAAAGGATCATGCCTGCCGCCTCGAAGAAATAGACATAGTTGGTATAGATAATCTCGCCGAGCGCTTCGGTGTTGCTAACCGCGCCGCCTTTTGGGATCGGCGCGGCAAAATGCTCGGACGCTTCGGGCGAAAACACGAAGCCGCCGAGGACGATGGCCAGCTCCAACAACAGGATTAACCCAATAATGCCGCCGAGGGGCAGATATTGCAGGAACCCTTCGCGCAATTCGGCGAACGAGATATCCAGCATCATGACCACGAACATGAACAGCACCGCAACCGCGCCCACATAAACAACCACCAGGATCATCGCCAGGAACTCGGCGCCCAGCAAAACGAATAAAGCCGCCGAGTTGAAAAATGCCAGGATCAGGAACAGCACCGAATGCACAGGATTGCGCGCCGATACCACCATCACCGCGGCGGCGACGGTCATGATCGCAAACAGATAGAAGGCCAGCGCCTGAACAATCATGCCCGCCTCGACAATATTTGGTTTTGATCTCGCAACATTTTCATCATCCTCATGACCGCCCGCCTAACGATAGGGCGCGTCGGCTTCAAGCCGGGCAGCCAGTTCGGTCTCCCACCTATCACCGTTCGAAAGCAGCTTGTCCTTGTCGTAGAGCAGCTCTTCGCGGGTCTCGGCGGCAAATTCAAAATTCGGTCCCTCGACGATGGCGTCTACCGGGCATGCCTCCTGGCAGAAGCCGCAATAGATGCACTTCACCATGTCGATATCGTAGCGCGTCGTCCGCCTCGATCCATCGTCCCTCGGCTCGGCCTCGATGGTAATTGCCTGGGCCGGGCAGATCGCCTCGCACAGCTTGCAGGCAATGCAGCGTTCCTCGCCATTGGGATAACGACGGAGCGCGTGCTCACCTCGGAAGCGGGGGCTGAGGACGCCTTTTTCATATGGGTAATTCAAGGTCACCTTGGGCCGGAAGAAATAACGCAATGTTAGCGCCATGCCCGATACCAGTTCGGCCAGGAATATGGCGCGCGCGCCGCGGTCAAGATAGTTCATAGCCTTATCCCTTCCCCAGCAAATCGATATCAAAGCCAACGACGAAACCAGCGACGATCACCACGGAGGCCAAGGAGATCGGCAGGAACACTTTCCAGCCCAAACGCATTAATTGGTCATACCGGTAGCGCGGGAATGTGGCCCGCACCCACAAGAATATGAACAGGCAAAAGGCGATTTTGGCGGCGAACCAAACCGGACCCGGTATCCAGGTAAAGGGCGCAATGCCGAACGGCGGCAGCCAGCCACCCAAAAACAGGATGGTGGTCATCGACGCCATCAGGATCATATTGGCGTATTCGCCGAGGAAAAACAGCGCAAACGTCATCGCCGAATATTCCACATTGTAGCCCGACACCAACTCCGCTTCCGCTTCGGGCATATCGAACGGATGGCGGTTTGTCTCGGCCAAGGTGGAGATGAAAAAGATCACCGCCATGGGGAACATGGGCACCACAAACCAGATGGAATTTTCCTGGGCGCGCACGATATCGCTCAAGTTCAGCGATCCTGAAACAAGCAACACGGTAATGATGATGAAACCCATGGACACTTCGTAGGACACCATCTGCGCTGCCGAGCGCAATGACCCCAGGAACGCATATTTGGAATTCGAGGCCCAACCGGCCATTAGAATGCCATAGACGCCGAGTGATGAAATGGCGAACAGGAAAAGAATGCCCACATTGATGTCCGCCAAGACCAGCCCGTCGCCGACCGGTATCACCGCCCAGGCAACCAGCGCCAGAACAAAGGTCATCATCGGCGCCAATATAAAGACGCCCCGGTTGGCGCCGGTCGGGATGATGGTTTCCTTGAAGAACAGCTTCATGCCGTCGGCGATGGGTTGCAACAAACCGTACGGTCCGACCACGTTTGGGCCGCGCCGCAAATGCATGGCGGCGATCACCTTGCGTTCGAAATAGGTAAGGTAGGCTACGCCAAGCAGCAACGGCACGATGATGGCGATCACCTTGATGGCGATCCAGACCACCGGCCAGAGATATGCCCACCAAAACTCAACCATCGGTACCGGTCCTGGGCGCAGAGCCTTGCAGAATTTCGCTGATGCAGCGGGCCATGGTTTCCGATGCCCGGCTGATCGGATCGGTTATGTAATAGTTTTCAATCTCGCTGTTGAAATCATCGCTGGATAAAGCGCCGGCCTCGCCGAAGGTGCCCCAATCAGCGCGGATGATATCATCGATGGCGCCGAACACGGGGTTCGCCATGGTCATTTTTTCGCGCAAATCAGACAAGGTATCGTAAGGCAAAGTTTTGCCGAGAACGGCGGACAGAGCGCGAATGATGGCCCAATCTTCGCGCGCATCGCCTGGCGGGAAAGTGGCCAGTTGGGCGCGCTGGGCGCGGCCCTCGGTATTTACATAGGTGGCGTTCTTTTCCGTATAGGCGGCGCCGGGCAATATCACGTCGGCCCGGTGCGCACCGGCATCGCCGTGATGGCCCTGATAAATCACAAAGGCATCGCCGAGGCGGCTCATATCGATCTCGTCGGCGCCCAACAGATACACCGCTTCGATGGCCCCCGATGCGGCACCGTCCAAAATGGCGTTGGTGCCGAGCCCACTTGCCCCGGGCAGGAAACCCACTTCGATGCCGCCGACCCGGGCGGCCCGGGAATGCAGCATGTTGAAACCGTTCCAGCCATCTCTGACCGCGCCGGATGATTCGGCGATTGCGCGAGCGGCGGCCAAAACGGCGGCGCCATCGGGCCGCGCCACTGCACCGGCGGCAAGGATGATCATCGGCTTCGATGCGTCTTTGAGAACCCCGGCGAATGGCGATGTACCATCTGTAATGGCGGCCAACGCATCAGTTCCGGCGCCCAGATGCTCATAGCGGTAAGTCAGCTCCAACGCCTCGCCGATAACGCCGATGGAGAGACCGCCTTCCAGATAGCGCTTACGGATACGGGCGTTCAGCACCGGCGCTTCCCATCTGGGGTTAGAGCCAATGATCAGGATGGCGTCGGCTTCATCGATACCGGCGATTGTTGAATTGAACAGATGACCGGCGCGGGCGCCCTCGCCTATGGACGCGCCGTCCTGGCGGCAATCGATATTGTTAGAGCCCAGCGCCGCCATCAAATCTTTGAGCGCGGCCATGGCTTCGGTGTCCACCAGATCACCGGCAAGGGCCGCGAATTTGGCTCCATCCATACCATCCAGCCGGCCCGCAATGGCGGCAAAGGCCTGATCCCAGCTCACAGGGGCCAGCTTACCATCTTTGCGCACATAGGGTTTGTCCAGCCTTTGCCGGGCCAGCCCGTCATTGGCAAAGCGGCCCTTGTCGGACAGCCATTCCTCATTCACATCGTCATTGTTACGGGGCAGGATACGCATAACGCCGGGGCCGCGCGCATCGACGCGGATGTTGGCCCCGAGGGCATCCATCACATCGATGCTTTCGGTCTTGCTCAGTTCCCATGAGCGCGCCATGAAGGCATAGGGCTTCGAAGTCAACGCACCGACCGGGCAAAGGTCGATCATGTTGCCCGACAATTCGGAAGTCAGAGCTTTCTCTACATAGGTGCCGATTTCCATGTGTTCGCCGCGACCGGTGGCGCCCAGTTCCGGAACGCCCGCCACTTCGGTGGCGAAACGGACGCAGCGGGTACAATGGATGCAGCGGGTCATGATGGTTTTCACCAACGGCCCCAAATTTTTGTCGTCGACGGCGCGCTTGCTCTCGCCGAAGCGGGAGCGGTCATAGCCGTAGCCCACGGCTTGGTCCTGCAAGTCGCACTCGCCGCCCTGATCGCAGATCGGGCAATCCAGCGGGTGATTGATGAGCAGAAATTCCATCACCCCTTCGCGGGCCTTTTTGACCAGATCGGTATCGGTGCGGATCACCATACCGTCGCCCACCGGCATGGCGCAGGATGCAATCGGTTTCGGCGCCCGCTCCATCTCGACCAGGCACATGCGGCAATTGCCGGCCACCGACAGGCGTTCGTGGAAACAAAAGCGCGGGATTTCCTTGCCGGCCAGCTCGCAGGCCTGCAACACCGTCAGACCGGCCTCGACCTCCAATTCGATATCATCGATGGTGATTTTTGGCATGTCTGTCCCTTAAGCCGCCTGGCTCTTGGCTTGTTCGATGCGGGCTTCCAATTCAGGGCGGAAGTGGCGGATCAGACCCTGGATTGGCCAGGCCGCCGCGTCGCCAAGGGCGCAGATGGTGTGCCCTTCGATCTGGCGGGTGACTTGTTCCAACGTGTCAATCTCGTCCACGCTGGCCTCGCCCGATACCAGCCGCGCCATCATGCGCGACATCCAGCCGGTGCCTTCCCGGCAGGGCGTGCACTGACCGCAGCTCTCATGCGTATAGAACGCCGACAGGCGCGCGATGGCGGCAATGATATCGGTGGATTGGTCCATGACCATGATCGCCGCCGTGCCGAGGCCCGATTGAACTTCGCGCAAGCTGTCAAAATCCATCAACACCGAATCGCAGATTGAGCGCGGCAGGCACGGCACCGAAGCGCCGCCCGGAATGATCGCCTTCAGATTTTCCCAGCCGCCGATGACGCCGCCCGCATGCACCTCAATCAACTCTTTCAAGGGCACGCTCATTTCTTCTTCAACGGTGCAGGGGTTGTTCACATGGCCGGAGATGTTGAACAATTTGGTGCCGGTATTGTTGGCGCGGCCGAGATTGGCGAACCATTCGTGGCCGCGGCGCAGGATGGTCGGCGCAACGGCGATGGTTTCCACATTATTGACCGTGGTCGGGCAACCATAGAGCCCGGAGTTAGCCGGGAACGGCGGCTTCAGGCGCGGCTGGCCCTTCTTGCCTTCCAGGCTTTCGATCAGCGCCGTTTCCTCGCCGCAGATATAGGCGCCCATGCCCCGGTGCACATAACAATCGAAATCCCAGCCCGAACCACAGGCGTCCGGGCCGATCAAGCCGGCATCGTAGGCCTCGTCGATGGCGCTTTGCAGGGCTTCGGCTTCGCGGAAAAACTCGCCGCGTATATAGATGTAGGCCGCGTGGGCACCCATGGCGAAGCTGGCGATCAGGCAACCCTCGACCAATTTGTGCGGCTCGAAGCGCAATATTTCCCGATCCTTGCAGGTGCCGGGTTCACCCTCATCGGCGTTGACCACCAGATAATGGGGCCGCTCGCCGATCTCCTTGGGCATGAATGACCATTTCAGCCCGGCACCGAAGCCGGCGCCGCCGCGTCCCCGCAGGCCCGATTCCTTGACCTCATCGACAATCTGGTCGCGGCCCTTGGCCAGGATTTCGCTGGTCGCCGACCAATCGCCGCGCGATTTCGCGCCGACCAGGCCGGCATCGCCAAGGCCATAGATATTGGTGAAGATGCGATCCGCGTCTTTAAGCATCACCCTTCCCCATCCATTTCGGTTAGTGAGGTCAGACCGGATGAAGGCTCGCAAGATTTGCGTCCGATCTGGGAGCCGGTTTTGGGTGTCTCGCCAAGCCGTAATTCTGTGAGAATGCTTTCGGCGCTAGTCGGGTCCAAATCTTCATAATAATCGTCGTTGATCTGCATCATTGGCGCGTTGACGCAGGCGCCGAGGCATTCCATTTCGGAAAGCGTAAAGAGCCCGTCCTCTGTGGTGCCGCCGAACTCGACGCCCAATGTGCGCTTGCAGGCTTCGACAATGCCGTCCGAGCCGCGCAGCCAGCAGGGCAGATTGGTGCACACCTGGACATGATTTTTGCCCACCGGCTCCAAATTATACATGGTGTAGAAGGTGGCCACCTCATAGACGCGGATCGGCGGCATGGCTAGGTATTCGGCCACATAATCCATGGCGGCGCGGGGCAACCAGCCATCGTGCTGGCGCTGGGCCAGATCCAACAAGGGCATGACCGCGCTTTCGTGGCGGCCCTTGGGATATTTGGCAATGAACGCGTCCGCCGCGTCGCGAAACTCAGGGCTGAATTCGAAGCTTTCGGGCTGGGTTACATCGCTCATCGGTCGATCTCCCCAAAAACCACGTCCAGCGAGCCGATATTGGCCACCACGTCGGCCAGCATGTGGCCCCGGGACAGGAAATCGAGGGCTTGCAGGTGGGCAAACCCCGGCGCTCGTATTTTGCAGCGGTAGGGCTTGTTGGACCCGTCCGATACCAGATAGACACCGAACTCGCCCTTCGGCGCCTCGACCGCCGTATAGGTCTCGCCGGCGGGCACGTGATAGCCCTCGGTATAAAGTTTGAAGTGATGGATCAGCGCTTCCATGGACTGCTTCATCTCACTGCGCTTGGGCGGCGTGAATTTGTGGTCATCGGCGGCCGCCGGGCCGGCCGGCATGTTGGCAATGCATTGTTTGATGATCTTGACCGATTCGCGCATCTCGTAAATGCGCATCAGGTAGCGGTCATAACAATCGCCGTGCTTGCCGATGGGCACGCCGAACTCGAATTTCTCATAGCCGTCATAGGGCTGTGATTTTCGCAGGTCCCAGGCGATACCGCAGGCACGCAAGTTGGGCCCGGTGAAACCCCAGTCATAGGCTTGTTCCGCCGTGGCGACGCCGATATCAACAGTGCGCTGCTTGAAAATGCGGTTGCCCGTCAAAAGGCTTTCCAGATCATCGATCATCGCCGGATAGGTATCGGCCCATTTGTCGATGTCTTCGAGCAATTGGAGCGGCACGTCCTGGGCCACACCACCGGGCCGGAAATAGGCCATATGCAGGCGCGCGCCCGAGGCCCGCTCGCAAAACTCCATCAAATGTTCCCGGTGCTCGAACGCCCACAGCATGGGCGTCATGGCGCCAACATCCATGGCGTAGGCGGTGACATTCAATATATGGCTGAGGATGCGCCCAATCTCCGCATAGAGGACGCGAATATATTGCCCTCTCGGCGGCACTTCGATGCCGGCCAGTTTTTCGACGGCCAGCGCGAAGGCATGCTCTTGGTTCTGCGGCGCCACATAATCCAGCCGGTCAAAATAGGGCACGGCCTGCAGATAGCTCTTATACTCGATCAGTTTTTCGGTGCCCCGGTGCAGCAATCCAATGTGGGGATCGGCCCGGTCAATCACCTCGCCGTCCATCTCCAGCACCATGCGCAGCACGCCGTGGGCGGCGGGATGCTGGGGCCCAAAATTGAGGGTGTAATTCTGGATGTTCTGATCGGCCATCAGCCATCACCCTTTTCAGGTTCCGCGTCTTCGCCCGCCTCGGCCTTTTCATCACCGGGCAAAGGCCGCGTCATGCCTTCCCAGGGGCTGAGGAAATCAAATGTACGAAACTCCTGGGTCAGCTTGACCGGCTCATAGACTACCCGCTTCTGCTCGTCGTCATAGCGTACTTCCACATAGCCGGTGAGCGGGAAATCCTTTCGCAAAGGATGTCCCTCAAAGCCATAGTCGGTGAGGATGCGGCGCAAATCGGGATGATCGGAAAACAAAATACCATAGAGGTCCCAGGCTTCCCGCTCCCACCAGCCGGCGGACGAGAATATGCCGGTGGCCGACGGTACCGGCGTTACTTCATCGGTATCGATTTTCACCCGCACGCGGGCGTTCTGGGCCATGGAGAGGAGATGATAGACTACCTCGAAGCGTTTTTCCCGCTCTGGATAATCGACGCCGCAAACATCAACAAGCTGCTTGAACTGGCAATTGATGTCATCGCGCAATGTCGCCAATACTTTTAACAATGCGTCCGGCGCAACATGCAGGGTCAACTCGCCGCCGGCAATGGTCTGCGACGTGATCGCGCCGGATAACTTGTCCGCGATATAATCGCCAATTTCCCCAACCGGTTGGACGTCTGCCATATTTGTTATGTGTTCAGGGAGCTCCAATGCGCTTAGCGCCAGAGCGTTCCCGTCCTCCGAATTTTCTTTTGCAGTTGCAGGATGCCGTAAATCAAAGCCTCCGCCGTCGGCGGGCAGCCGGGCACGTAGATGTCAACCGGAACCACCCGGTCACAGCCGCGCACCACCGAATAGGAATAATGGTAATAGCCGCCGCCGTTGGCACAGGACCCCATGGAGATCACATAGCGCGGCTCGGCCATCTGGTCATAGACTTTGCGGAACGCCGGCGCCATTTTGTTGGTGAGCGTTCCGGCAACAATGATCACATCCGATTGGCGCGGGCTGGGGCGCGGCACGACGCCGAAGCGGTCCAGATCATAGCGGCTTACATAGGCATGCATCATTTCAACGGCGCAACAGGCCAGGCCAAAGGTCATCGGCCAAAGCGAGCCGGTGCGCGCCCAATTGACGAGATTGTCCAGCTGGGCAACGACGAAGCCCTTATCCATCATGGTTTGGGTGACGTTATTCAGTAGCGCGTCCTGATCGGCGCCCGGCGGTATCAGTGCGCCGCCCGGAGCCTGAACCATTGGTTCTATTCCCATTCCAAGGCTCCCTTTTTCCACTCATAGATAAAGCCGATGGTCAGAATGCCGAGGAACAACACCATCGACCAGAAGCCGAACAGGCCGATGGTGCCCAGCGACACCGCCCACGGAAACAGGAAAGCGACTTCCAGATCGAATATGATGAACAAGATGGCGACCAGATAGAAGCGGACATCGAACTTGATGCGGGCGTCTTCAAAGGCGGGAAAGCCGCACTCATAGGCATCCAGTTTTTCAGCGTCCGGATGCTGGTTCACGATGACCAGCGAGGCAATAAGAATGACGGCGGCCAAGCCGATGGCAATCCCAAGAAAGATGAGAATCGGCAGATATTGCAGCAGCAGATCGTTCATCCCAGTATCCTCTGCCTCACGCGCATTCGAATAGACCAGATTTCCGCCCCAATTGCGGGACCAAGTGGCGGGAGTGACGGGACTCGAACCCGCGGCCTCCGGCGTGACAGGCCGGCGCTCTAACCAACTGAGCTACACCCCCGAAGCCCGGTGTATTCGCGAGACTTGAGTAAATCACGCCCCCAAACCTGTCAAGCAATCTCGCCTCCCTAATGGCGTTCATTCCGGTTCCGCATGCTTATTAGTACAGGTTTGGTGATTCGAGTGAAAAATCAAGGGGTAACAGCCCAGCCGGCCGGGGATGCTAAGGTCCGTTAGCCGGGCGTCCAGTCTAGGCACCTCGGTCTCTGCGTTGCTCAGCCAACTGCACGATCATTTACAAATTGAATCAAACCGAACTATGAAATCCAGCACGAGTTAATACCAACAAGCATTTGAAGGTGGTATCTCAACTCGATACAATTTGAAGCTGTTGGAAAAATTTATGAGGCACATTTGTGTGGTTCGATTTTTAGCAATATTAACATTCTCGGCAGCACTAATATCAGCGCATTCAGAAGTAGCTTTGGCGGAGAATGACCCGGGTAAAAAGGCCACCGGTGTCCTTCACAATAGCCTTGAAAAAGCGCGAACCAATCATCCGAAGGTCTGGCGTAATAAGAAAAACAACACATCATTCACCATAACCATTACCAATACCAAGATCATGCCGGGCGGCGCTCCGTGCCGGAAGTATGAAATAGAAGCACAAGGGAAAAAGGGTGTGTATCTCACCAAAGGTGGGGCTTGCCGGGAGGACGATGGAAAGTGGAGGATCGTAACGAAGAACACGACTCTGACGAACAAAGTACCAACGGCGCCGCGCAAAAGAGGCGTATGGCTGCCCTCGTCTATCGATGAGATGATGAACGGTGAACAGGTGGCGACGTTCGAAAGTCTCGGCTATAGACAAGGCAGAACTTCAATAACAGAAGACGTTGGATTCAATTTCGCCAATAATATCTACACCTATAAAAATTCTCAGGGCAGAAACATCAAAACGAAAATTCGAAAACGCGGAAAACAATTCTGCGTCTTTTCCCCCAACACCAAATCGCCAGACAAAGTATTCGGCGGTCGGAAATGGCTATGCTTGACCGTGTTTTCCACGATAACCGATGCGAGAGAAAGGGCGGCTCCTTATTTGACCCCGCATCCAGTTCTAGCATTTCGAATAGTTCATCGAAAAAAAACCGTCTACGACGTGATATCATCGGAACACTGCAAGGTTGATACCTATAGAAATCCGCCGGCGCTAAATTGCATGCTGCGAAAGCGTTTCTGGCAAAAGAATATGCCTTTTGATCCCGTGGCAAGAGCCAGAACTATCCGTCAGACGAACGACGCCAACAAAAAAAGAAATTTGGAAATAGCCTGTCAGAAGGAAATGGCCAGATTGAAAGCGGCTAGGAAGGCCGCCGCACGCCGCATAAAGAAAATTCGGAAAGCCGAAGCCAAACGGGTAGCCGAAGCCGGAAGAAAATTGGCGGCGAAGCAGCGACGCGAACGTCTGGCTAGCGAAAAACGGGAAGCGAAAGCGAGGCGTGCGGCTGCGGAGCGAAAAAGAATAGCAGCGATTGCCGAAAAACGGCAGCGTGATGAAATTGAAGCGGAAAGAAAAGTACGAGAAGAAACCCAAAAGATACGTATGGCCGCGGAACAGGGAGATGCCGTTGCACAAGAACGTTTCGCCAATAGGTTAACCAATGGAATTGGCATTGCAAAAAACAATGCCGAAGCGTTGAAATGGCTCCGCAATGCCGCCGAGCAGGGTAATGCAAAAGTGCAGGAACGCCTCGGTAATTGGCTTGCCGACGGAAAGGAAGTTCCCAAGAACAACAAAGAAGCAGTGAGGTGGTTCCGTAAAGCCGCTGAACAAGGGAAGGCAACAGCCCAGGTACGTCTTGGAAACATGCTTACCGGTGGAATGGGTGCTTCAAAAGACGATACAGAAGCGGCGATTTGGTACCGCAAAGCGGCCGAACAAGGTCACGCCAATGCCCAATTCACTTTGGCAAATGTATACTCGAAAGGTCTCGGCATCCCTCAGAATGAGGAGGAGGCACGTGTCTGGTACCGCAAGGCTGCCCTACAAGGTATTGCCGAAGCACAATTTATCGTCGGAAATTGGTATTTGGATGACCTTGGAGTTCCCCGAAGCGAGGCAGAGAGATTAAGGTGGTTCCGCAAGGCCGCATATCAGGGGCATACCGAAGCAGCAGAAGCGGTTAAAGTCATCGAGGCAGCGATTGTGGCAAGAAATTCGAAAAACCTCTATCTACCTGTGCCGCCCTCGTTCGACCCTAGAAACGCCCGCAGCTTTATAACCTGGAGAAAACAAAGATTGCATCGCGCATACGTGATCAGTCCGGGAGGTGCTGCAGGATGGACGAGCGGCGCTGCATCGAGAATGTTGGCGGAATCAATTGCAATGGGTGGCTGCCGCAGAGAAGCGGGGCGAAATTTTTTAGGCCTTCTGGATGACAATGTTTTGCGGCGCAATCAAAACAAATGCACGTTGATTGCGGTCGATCGGAAAATTGTTGGTGCTAAACCCAGAAAGACAGAATCCGTTTATAGGAATTATGGCGCCGGTTCAGCTTCGACAAATGGCGCGTCTTCTGATGCTTATAAGATCATCGAAGACCGCAGAAAGGCGTTTTCTCATAAAAGCGTAAAAATTCGATGCCTGAAATCAAACGACACGAAGACCATTTTTTATAAACCTAAGCAGAAGAAGCCATACTGCCATCACCAAATCATCACTACTTGCTTTTCCCATGAAGCGGAAACCACGCTGGACGCCGCCGCCAAATATTCCTGCCGCAATTGAAGTGGGATCGACGAACAACATGTCCACCTACATTAGAAAGCCCGAGTTCGTGAAAGCCAAACGGATTGCCAGCGGCCATTGGGACGTGACCCATCATGATGGTCGCTGCGAGGTTATGACCGACCCGGCGTTTCGCGCTGCCTTCGATCCTGCCAGCATGGACGCACAAGATGAGATGGATGGCTGGACTTTCGGTGTCTTCGCCAAACTGGATGCAGATTCCATGATGACCATCATCCGCAATGTGGAGGTGGACGTGATGGCCGCCGCCCTGAAATTTGCACCCCACGAAGATGTCATCAACGCTTTTTTCGAAAACATGTCCCCGGTGTCAGTCAAGATGGTCAGGGAGAAAATGGGCGACTTGGCGCAATCCCGAGTGAACAACACGCCCAAGGCGCGCCACGAAATCCTTGAGATGGTTCGCCAGCTAGCCGAGGAGGGAAAAATCAATCTAAATGAAGGCATGGCCCTTTCCGTCAACAGCGACGCGGGCCCGGCGATCTGGAACGAGGATTTCGAGTAATTCGACCCCGATAAATTTCTATGCGCCTATCAAATTGCGCTCTCTGACCGCTATTCTAATTTAAATCAACCGTTCTCCAATTCGAATTATATCTAATTTGCACCGACGGCTTCGCTCCCACGCGCGCAACGTCCATACACGGATTGCCCCCATCCCCTACCCTAGCGGCTGAGCGTCAGACTAACGCCGGACTTGGTCAGATATTCGGCGATATTTTCGCCCAACCCGGTCAACCGCCAATCGGTTTCTCCATTCCACTCAAACGCCTGGACGAAATCCATTTCAACCAAAGCTGCGATGGTTGGATCGAACCAGTCTTGGCTGGTCAATTTGCCGGTGGAATGTATTTGGGTCATCAAAATTGCATAGCATTGGTTCTTGTCGAGTTTGTATGTAGCAAGGTCGGGCTTGGGTTCGGCGTCCTCCGCCGCAGCTTTGCGTTTGGAAAGAGCGCCCTTGATCAAATTTCGAAGTGTCATCTTCAATCCCAATCGGATTTGTACCGGGCGTCGCCCAAGACTGTCTGCCTCAGGAAATCACCCGGTGCGCATAAAGCGGCTCTGCCTGGCCGATTTGGTGGCAGGCTATTTCGATCAGTGATTTGGTTAGAGTTCGGAAATCAACAGGAGCAGACCCAAACAGGCGGCCACGCAAATAGCGGCAACCACCCACTTCCAGGTGCTGATTATCGGCGTACTATTGATCTGTGTTTCCGGCTTAGATACGTCTTCGGCCATGGCTTTCCCATCCACATTGCGAATTCAAACCAACCAAAATACTGGTCGCTTAAATCCGAACGGGAGGAGCCCGGGTCTGGCATTGAAAGCCGGAATTGATCTTTTTCGCGGCGCGGCTTTCGCCGGGCCGGTGCGCAATCAGCGACTGATTGCGGTTTAAATTGGCCGCTGTTGCTTTGACCGCAGCCGAGGCGCCGTCGGATTGATCCTTGGATTCGCCATCCTCGGCGGCTTCCAGTTCCAATTCGATGACCACACCGGCGTCGGCTTCTATCGCGGCGCTGAACGGTGATGCCGCGACCAACGCAAATACCAGCAAACCGAACAGAACCGCTACCGGCAAACCGGTCCCAATCGGGCGGCAAATTCTGGCGATGGCGGATGTAAATTGCTGCATCGTCTTCCGGGTAATTTGTTTGAACCGCAACACGATATTCTTGGCCAGCCGGTTTTTCAATTCAGAAATGCAATCTGGTTGCTCGAGGCTGGAATTGCTTGCATTTGTACCCAGTATGTTCTATACTATTCGATTCCAAATTTACCGCAGATACGCAATGAATAAAGGCTCCGATTGGCCATGCCCTGTATGCATGCCCGGCTGTCAAATAGTGTTGCACGGCTGCGAAAAATAAAGGGTTATCTGCCATAAAATCCACACCAATCCTTACTAAACCATACTTATCCATATCAGATTCCGCAGACAAGATGTCGCACCCGCCATGCACTGCTCGCACGGCTCTGCCCCGCGTTGACAGGTGGAAGTTGGCGTGGAACCTTGGCTCAAATTGGGCAGCGGAATTGAGGGGGAAATTATGAAAATCACCGCACTGGAAACCATGGCCTGCGATGCCGGGCGGCGGAATTATTACTTTTGCAAGGTGACCACCGAGGATGGGGTCGAGGGCTGGTCGGAATTCGATGAAAGTTTCGGGCCGCCCGGCGTCTCCCTCGCCATCGAGCGGTTCGCGCCTTTCGTCATCGGCGAAGACGTGCTCGCCCACGAAAAAATATATGCCAAATTGTTCAACGCAAAGCGCACCGCCACTGGCGCCACGTCTGCCCTGGCCGCCGGCGCTATCGAAAACGCCGTGCTGGATGCCAAGGCAAAGACCCTGGGCGTGCCCTGCCATGCCATCCTCGGCGGCAAAATTCGCGATTCTGTCCGCGTCTATTGGTCTCACTGCGCCTTTTGGCAGGTGAATTTCCCAGATGACTACCCTGAGCCAGCCATCACCACGCTAGATGACATCAAGGCGGCCGGCGCGCGCGCACGGGATATGGGCTTTACGGCGCTGAAATCAGGCATCCTGTTGTCCGAGGATGGGCCGCTCAAAAGCTGGGGCGCTGGGTTCGGGCGGCCGTTTTACCCTGAGCTGAACATGGAGAAAAAGATCACCCGACAGATCCACGCCGAATACGAAGCCTTCCGCGACGGCGCCGGGCCGGATATGGATATTCTCCTGGACCTCAATTTCAACGCCAAGACCGAAGGTTTTTTGCAGGTGATCCGCGCCATATCGGACCTGGATATGTTCTGGATCGAGATCGACAGCGACAATCCCAAAGCCCTTGCCTATATCCGCGACCATAGCCCATTCCCCATATCATCGTGTGAGACACTCATGGGCCTCCGCCGCTTCCTGCCCTATTTCGATAACCAGTCCATGGACGTGGCCATTATCGACGCAGTCTGGAACGGCATCTGGCAATCGATGAAAATTGCCGCCGCCGCCGACGCCTTCGAAGTGAACGTGGCGCCGCACAATTTCTACGGCCATCTGGCGACCATGATGAATGCCCATTTCGCCTGTGCCGTTCCCAACCTCCGCATTGTCGAGACTGATATTGACCGCATCGCCATCGACAGTGTTGTGTTCGATGGTGAGCCCGAAATTGTCGACGGCTATCTGGTACTGCCCGACACACCGGGCTGGGGCATCACGCCGATCGAAGAAGCCATACGGGAAAATCCGCCGAAGACGTGAAGCCGGAATTACAAAAAGGAACAGGCCCATGAGATGGCAGGCGCGCCGCGAGAATTTTCGAGATATTTTGGAAGGTGATACGTGCGTCCATCCGGGCTCTGTGTTCGATCCCATGAGTGCCCGCATCGCCGAGGATATCGGCTTTGAGGTGGGCATGTTCGCGGGCTCGGTTGCTTCCATGGCGGTGCTGGGAGCGCCCGATTTGATTGTCCTCACGTTGACCGAATTCGCGGCCCAGGCCTATCGCATCAACCGGGCCGGTGAATTGCCGCTTCTGTGCGATGCGGACCACGGCTACGGCAACGCGCTTAACGTTGCGCGCACGGTGGAGGAATTGGAAAACGCCGGCGTCGCCGCCCTCACCATCGAAGACACCGAGCTGCCCGCCCCCTTCGGCGCGAACGGCAAGGCGCGGCTCATATCCATCGACGAAGGCGCCGGCAAGATGCGGGCGGCGATTGCGGCGCGGCGGGATAGCGCGTTGGTTATCGCCGGGCGCACCAGCGCCATGTCCATCGCCGGGCTGGATGACACGGTCCTGCGCATCCAGGCCTTTGAGGCCGCCGGCGTCGATGCCGTGTTCCTCACCGGCGTTACCAGCCGCGCCGAGCTGGACCGGTTATCCAATTCCATCGCCATCCCCCTATTCCTGGCCAACGCCAAGGGCGAGCTGGCCGACAAGGAATACCTTGCGTTACGCCGCGTGCGCATCGTCCTGCAAGGCCACATGCCGATCATGGCGGCAATGAAGGCGGCTCACGACACACTCAAGGCCTTACGCGATGGCACATCGCCAGATAAGCTGGAGGGCGTCCCGGACGGCGATTTCATCAAACGCATCACGCGGGGCGGAGACTATCAGGCAATGCTGGATAAGTATCTGAGCGCACCCGAAGACTGACGCCTAAGTACCTCCATGCCCCAATCCCTCGCCCTACGCGTCTTCCTGCCCTTTGCCTTGGGCTATTTCGCGAGCTCGATCTTCCGCTCCATCAATGGCGTCATCGCGCCGGATCTGGTGCGCGATCTTGGGCTGGATGCGACCGAACTTGGCTTTATCGGCTCAACCTATTTCGTCGGCGCCATGCTGCTGCAAATACCGCTCGGCATCCTCGTCGACCGTTATGGGCCTCGGATTGTCTATGTAGTCTGCCTGGTTCTGGGGGCCGCCGGATCGGCAATCTTCGGGCTTGCGTACGGCGTCGCCGGGTTGGCCGTGGGGCGCTTTTTAACCGCCATCGCGGCCGCTGCAAGCGCCGCCTGCGCGTTGAAAGCCTACGTGCTCTGGTACCCAAAAGAGCGCTTGCCGTTCCTCAACGGGCTTGGCTTCGCTGCGGGCGGACTAGGTGTCATGGTTGGCACCACACCGGTGGAGTTGGCACTGCCGTTACTGGATTGGCGGGACATTCATATAATCGCGGCGGCAGCCATATTAGCGACGGCGATATTTGTGTGGGCGGCAGTTCCCAGATCAAACGGCGGCCATAACAGCGGCTCCCTCACCGATCAGATAAAGGGCCTCGGCCTGGTGGTCCGGGATTTGAATTTTCTTCGCATTGCGCCATTGCTAGTCTTTATGGTCGGCGCCTTGGGCGCCATGCAGAGCCTGTGGGCGGGCCTTTGGCTACGCGACGTGGCCGCCATCTCGGGAACTCGCGCCGCCAATATATTGCTGCTCATCGCCGCCTCCATGACCCTATCGTTTTTCCTAAGCGGCCCGACGGCCAAGGTCCTGGGCGGGTTCGGGCTGAGCCCGATGAGCGGGAGCATCCTGGGTGCGGTATTATTCACAGGCGTGGCGGTAGCCTTGGTAAGCCAGGCGTTCCTGGCGCCGGCGGCGGTGGCCATTCTGTGGTTTCTGTTCGCGTATTTCGCCACCATGGGTATGCTGGCCTATGCTGGATTGGGCCAGTTGTATCCGGCAACGCTGATCGGCCGGGTCAATGCCTGCCTGCATCTATGCTGGATCCTCGGCGTCTTTGCCTTGCAGAATATTTTCGGTTTCGTGCTCGATAAATTTCCCACCGCCACGCCCGGCAGTTACGCGCCCGAAGGCCACCGGATCGTCATCGGCATCATCGCCGCCAGCACCGCCCTTGCGGTGCTCTGGTACTGGGCGGCGCCGAAGTTGATAGGTAAACGAAAGATTCTTTGACGATGCCGTTTCTTATGGTCCTCCGTATCTTTATCCCGTTTGCCCTCGGCTACATGCTGGCGTCCGTCTTCCGTTCGATCACGGCGGTAATCACACCTGATCTCGTGCGCGACACCGGCATGGACGCTAGCGAACTTGGCCTTGCCACCAGCGCCTTTTTTCTGAGCGCCACAATCATGCAAATACCTTATGGCGTGCTTCTCGACCGGTATGAGCCGCGAAGGGTCTATGCCGTGTTTCTTCTTATCTGTGCCGCCGGCGCGGTGGTGGCGTCACTGGCGGACAATGGCCTCACCTTCGCAGCCGGGCGGGCGCTCATTGCTCTTGGCACCACGGCCAGCGCGGTTACATCGTACAAGGTTTACGCCATGTGGTATCCGGCCTCTCGGTTGCCGTTGGCCAACGGATTGAGTCTCAGCGCTGGCAGCATCGGTATGATGCTCGGTACTCTGCCGGTCCAAGCCGCACTCGCATTTATGGATTGGCGCGCCATTCATCTCATCGTTGCCGCAATGTTGGTGCTCGCTGCCGTCGGCGTTTTAGCCTTGGTACCAGCCCGCCAACCAGAAAAAGCTGGCGAGGCGCTATGGCAACAGTTTAAAGGCCTCGGCGAAATCATTGGAAGCTCGAAATTTTGGCACGCGGCACCCCTGTTGGCGGTGGTGGCCGGCATGTATGGCGGCCTCATTCAACTGTGGTCGGGACCTTGGATCAGGGATGTGGCCGGGCTCAGTGGCGGTGCAACGGCCAACGTACTTTTCCTTGCAGCCGGCGCCATGGTCCTATCGGGGATTGCTACCGGCCCATTGAGCGGGCTGACAAGGCGGCTTGGGTTGCCGATCATGGGGTTCGCGGTCCTTGCCTCGTCCGCATTCACCATCATTGTGTTTCTCATGGCCATGCCGTGGGTGGCCGGGCCTCTGGCGGCGTATCTATTGTGGGGAGTGTTCGGCATCGTGGCGCCGTTGACGATGGTTATGTACGCTGCCCTTGGACCTGAATTTCCCAAGGAACTGAATGGGCGCCTGAACGCATGCCTCACCCTAAGCTGGTTGCTGGGCGCCTTCCTTGTTCAAAATATATATGGCTTCGTCCTGGATTGGTTTCCGAACACCGAAACCGGATACGCGCCCGAAGGACATCGCCTGGCCATGGGCATCAATTTCGGAATTTTGGTGGTCACATTAGCTTGGTACTTTGTCTTCGGCGCCATCATCCGGCGGTGGGCAAAAATCAAAACCCGGCCTTAAAGCCCGGTCGCGAACTTGACCATGATCACCACGATCAGCAGCTGCATGACGCCTTGGGAGGCGATGGTATAAAAATAGCGGCGCATGATGCGGCCGACCATTTCCACCCTGGGCTCGTCTTTGCGCATCTCCAGATAGATGCGGAGATTGGCCGGAAGGAGAATAAAAAGCCCCTGGATGGCTAGGATAAACGACACACCAAGGGCGGCAACAACCCACCAGAATTGCGGGAAGCCGAATTCCAGATAACCGGTCTGCACGGCCAGGTACCAGCCCGAAGTGGGCGCGATAATGCCGAGTGGCGTCAGGATGAACAGGGTCTTGGGCAACAGGTTAAGGGAAAATGCGCGCCGTCCCTCGAAGTCCAGACGGCGCACCACCGGGCCGATGACAAAGCCCATGAGAATATCAAAGCCGGTCAACAATACGCCGGAAGCCACATGCACAAACCGCAACGGCCACTGCTCTTCATAAAGGATAACACCGACCAGGACGCCCAAAGCAATAAACACCCAGATCAGATTGCGAAAATCCAGGCCGGCGACACGCCAAAACGGCTCCGGTCGAATGGCAACGGTTTCAGTATTCATGGTGCACCCCCAACAGTGCGGAGTATGCGCTCAATTGCACCGCAGCGCTATTGTCATTTAAGCCGGGCTTAATCCTCCCCCGGCTTGAAGGAAGTTGCCTGGGACGCCGGGAATGGCATCGGGGTCGAGGCGCGCTTGTCGTCCATGGGCTCCCTCCTTGGCGTTGCGCACCAAACCGCCAGCATAATGGTAAGCATGCCAGAGCCAACACAAAGAATGGAGAGGTAAAAAGGATGCGTGGAAAGAGTGGTGGGCGATGACGGGCTCGAACCGCCGACATCCACGGTGTAAACGTGGCGCTCTCCCAACTGAGCTAATCGCCCTGATTTTATAAGTCAGCGGCCATTGATGCGGCAACAAAGGCCCAAAAGCAAGAACGCCGGCCACGTTACCGTGGCCGGCTGTTCCTCAAGCGCAAAATTGATTTAGTTGACCGCGTCCTTCAGGCCTTTGCCGGCCTTGAATTTGGGCTGCTTGGACGCCGGAATTTGAATGGATTCACCCGTGCGTGGATTGCGGCCCGTGGTCGCCTTGCGATTGGCCACGGAGAAAGTGCCGAAACCAACGACCCTAACTTCACCACCCGACTGCAACGCGCCGGTAATTGCATCAAACACACCGTCCACAGCCTTGGCTGCATCGGCTTTCGACATTCCGGCTCCGTCTGCAACCGTCGAAACTAGATCGTTTTTGTTCACGTTAAGGCCCCCTTTTCTGAGGTGATAGGAAAAAAATCAAATAAGAATTTAAGGACACCCTGCGCCTTAAAACCGTGGCTAGTTTACGGCGGTCCTGACAAATGCGTCAATCGAAGACGCGAATTTATCCACATATTTCTCAATTTTTCGCCGATTTCAGGGGGTTTTGCTCCTATTTCGGCCAAAATAGCTGGCCCCGCGGCGGCGTTCATGCCGCGCGGGGCCTTGTTTTCGCGAATCGACTTTTGGCGGAAATAGGCGCGTTTAGTGCTTAACCACACCACCCCGGTCTTTGTCGTCGTCCGACTGGGCTGCCGGCACCGCGTCTTCCTCGTCGCTTTCATCCCAATCGATGGGCACCATGGTGCCGGCGAGCGCACGTTCCAAAACTTCCTCGACACTGGTCACCGGAATAATTTCCAGCGCCTTTTTGACGTTGTCCGGTATCTCGGCGAGATCCTTTTCATTATCCTTGGGAACCAGCACAGTCTTGATGCCGCCGCGCATGGCGGCCAGTAATTTTTCTTTAAGCCCGCCGATAGGCAGGACGCGCCCGCGCAAGGTGATCTCGCCGGTCATGGCGACATCTTTGCGCACCGGAATCCCGGTCAACACTGAGACAATGGCGGTCACCATGCCAACGCCCGCGGACGGACCGTCCTTGGGCGTTGCGCCTTCGGGTACGTGCACATGGATATCTTTCTTTTCAAACGCGGTCGGCTTGAAGCCGAACACGGCGGCGCGCGACTGCACGAACGAGCGCGCCGCCTGGATCGATTCCTGCATCACGTCGCCGAGCTTGCCGGTGATCGTCATCTTGCCCTTGCCCGGCATCATGACCGCTTCGATGGTCAATATTTCGCCGCCCACCTCGGTCCAGGCAAGCCCGTTGGTGACGCCGACGATGTCTTCGTCCTCCAACTCGCCATAGCGGAATTTGTGCACACCGGCATATTTTTCCAGATTGCGCTTGGTGACAGCGATTTTCTCGGTACCATCCATCAGGATTTCCTTGGTCGCCTTGCGCGTCAGGTTGGCAATCTCACGTTCCAGATTACGCACTCCGGCTTCGCGGGTATAATGGCGGATAAGGTCGCGCAGCGCCGAATCGGATATGCTCCACTCGTCGTCTTTAAGGCCGTGTGCTTCCACCTGCTTGTCGATCAGATGGCGGCGCGCGATTTCGACCTTTTCATCTTCGGTGTAACCGGAGATGCGAATGGTCTCCATGCGGTCCATCAGCGGTTGCGGGATGCGCAGTGTATTGGCGGTAGTCAAAAACATCACGTCCGACAGATCATAATCGACCTCCAGATAGTGATCTTGGAAGGAATCGTTCTGTTCGGGATCGAGAACCTCCAGCAAAGCCGAAGACGGATCACCCCGCCAATCGGCGCCCATCTTGTCGATCTCGTCCAGAAGGAACAGCGGATTAGATGTCTTGGCCTTCTTCATGCCCTGAATGACCTTGCCGGGCATGGAGCCAATATAGGTACGCCGGTGGCCCCGTATCTCGGCTTCGTCGCGAACCCCACCAAGCGACATGCGCACGAAATTGCGCCCGGTCGCCTTGGCGATGGATTTGCCGAGGGACGTTTTGCCAACCCCTGGCGGTCCTACAAGGCAGAGGATCGGGCCCTTCAATTTCTTGGTCCGCTGCTGCACGGCCAGATATTCCAAAATCCGTTCCTTGACCTTCTCCAGGCCATAATGATCGGTTTCCAGAACCTTTTCGGCGGCGCGGATATCTTTGTTAGTGCGACCGCGCTTTTTCCACGGAATACTGAGCATCCAGTCCAGATAGTTGCGGACCACCGTGGCCTCGGCCGACATGGGGCTCATATTCTTCAATTTCTTCAGCTCGGCGACGGCCTTTTCACGGGCCTCTTTCGTCAGCTTGGTCTTGGCGATCTTTTCCTCGAGCTCGGCATTCTCATCTTTATCCTCGTCTGCTTCGCCCAGCTCTTTCTGGATCGCCTTCAATTGCTCGTTCAAATAATATTCGCGCTGGGTTTTCTCCATCTGGCGTTTGACGCGGCTGCGGATTTTCTTTTCCACCTGAAGGACGCCGATCTCGCTCTCCATGAACGAAATGATGCGCTCCATGCGCTGGGCAACCGTATCGATTTCCAGCAATTCCTGCTTTTCCGAGATTTTCAGCGCCAGATGCGAGGCGACCGTGTCGGCCAGCTTGGAGACATCGTCGATCTGGTTGACCGAAACCAAAGCTTCGGGCGGAATTTTCTTATTCAGCTTGATATAATGCTCGAACTGGGAAACCACGGAACGGGACAGGGCCTCGAGATCTTCCTCGTCAGGCATGCGCTCAGGTAGGATATCGGCATAGACTTCGAAGAATTTCTCGTTGTCGCGAAAGCGGATGACCCGGGCGCGCTGACCACCCTCGACCAGCACCTTGACGGTGCCATCGGGCAATTTCAGCAATTGCAGGACCGTGGAAACGGTGCCGACGGTATAGATATCTTCCTGGGCCGGATCGTCGTCGGAGGCATTCTTCTGGGATATCAGCAGAATCTGCTTGTCGTCCTGCATAACATCTTCGAGGGCTTGAACTGATTTTTCCCGCCCAACGAAGAGCGGCACAATCATATGGGGAAAGACAACAATGTCGCGCAGCGGAAGTACGGGGTAGACGTGACCAGCGGAACTATCCAACTTTATTTCTCCTTTTATTGGCCCCCTCGCGGACCGGCGCCTATCGCAGCTTGATGATCATTATGATTTTGACATCAGAACCGTTGTTACACCTTATACAATTTGTTCGATTTTTTTCAAAAATCAAGCCAACCGGAATATTACGCGCTGGAATCCAGGTCGTCGCGACGTTCCGAATAGATATAGAGGGGCTGGGCGCCGTCTTGAGCCACCTCGCGGTTGATCACCACTTCTTCGACGCTGTTCATATCGGGCAACTCGAACATGGTCTCCAAAAGGATGTCTTCCATGATGGAACGCAATCCACGGGCGCCGGTTTTCCGTTCAACCGCCTTCTCGGCGATGGCGTCCAATGCGTTTTCGCGGAATGTGAGGGTCACGTCCTCCATCTCGAACAGGAGCTGGTACTGTTTGACCAGAGCGTTCTTCGGCGCCGTCAGGATTTTCACAAGCGCTTCTTCATCCAGATCATCCAATGTGGCAATCACAGGCAGACGGCCGACAAATTCCGGGATCAAACCGAACTTTAAAAGATCCTCAGGCTCCACATCGCGTAAAATCTCGCCGGTCAGGCGTTCTTCGGGACCATGCACATCGGCGCCGAAACCGATCGAGGAGCCGCGCCCGCGTGCCGAAATAATTTTCTGCAACCCGGAAAAAGCACCGCCGCAGACGAACAGAATATTGGTAGTATCCACCTGCAGGAATTCTTGCTGTGGATGCTTGCGCCCGCCCTGGGGCGGCACGGAGGCGACAGTGCCTTCCATGATCTTCAACAAGGCCTGCTGCACGCCCTCGCCAGAAACATCGCGGGTGATCGACGGATTGTCGGATTTGCGAGAAATTTTGTCGACCTCGTCGATATAGACAATTCCGCGCTGCGCCCGCTCGACATTATAATCAGCGGCCTGCAGCAGTTTGAGAATGATATTTTCCACATCCTCGCCCACGTAGCCGGCTTCGGTAAGGGTCGTGGCATCGGCCATGGTAAACGGCACATCCAGGATGCGCGCCAAAGTCTGCGCCAACAGCGTCTTGCCGCAACCGGTGGGGCCGACAAGAAGGATATTGGACTTGGCCAATTCCACCTCATTATTTTTGGAAGTATGACCAAGCCGTTTGTAATGATTGTGCACGGCAACGGCTAGCACCCGCTTAGCGTAATCCTGGCCGATCACATAGTCATCCAGCACCGAGCAAATTTCGGCAGGCGTGGGAACGCCGTCGCCGGATTTGACGATATGGGTTTTGTTCTCTTCGCGGATGATGTCCATGCACAACTCAACGCATTCATCGCAGATGAATACAGTGGGTCCGGCTATCAATTTTCGGACTTCGTGCTGACTTTTTCCACAGAACGAGCAATAAAGTGTGTTCTTGGAATCGCCGCCGCTAGGTTTGTTCATTGGCCCTCCAGCCTCGACATCGGGCAGTTGCTGTCAATTTTAGGCATCGATTGCACTGCCGCACAATCGATTATTTGGGTATGGGCCAACGCGGGCGAATACGCACTGCACCTTTTAATCGGTATCTCCCTTGCCGCCATTATCATTATCATCGCCATTTCCACCTTGATCGCCGTCATCATCTTCTACAGGACGCTTGGTTACCACTTCGTCAATAAGCCCGAATTCCACGGCTTCCTGGGGTGACAAAAAGTTATCGCGCTCGACGGCAGTCTCGATATCCTTCAATTCCTGGCCAGTGTGCTTTACATAGATATTGTTCAGCCGAGCCCTCAGCGCAAGTATCTCACGCGCTTGAATTTCAATATCCGTTGCCTGCCCCTGGGCGCCGCCGGAAGGCTGGTGAACCATGATTCGGGAGTTGGGAAGTGCGAATCGCTGTCCGGGCGCGCCGGCGGCGAGCAGCAATGAGCCCATCGAAGCCGCCTGACCAATACATACTGTAGATATCGCCGGGCGTACATACTGCATGGTGTCGTAGATCGCCAAGCCCGAGGTCACGATGCCGCCCGGAGAATTAATATAAAAGGCGATCTCTTTTTTCGGGTTTTCCGATTCTAAATACAGAAGCTGCGCGCAGACCAGGCTGGAAATATAATCGTCTATACCGCCGGTAACGAAAATAATCCGCTCCTTCAGCAGCCGCGAGTATATGTCGTAGGCGCGCTCTCCCCGATTGGTGGTTTCGACCACCATGGGAACCAGATTGTTGTAGACTTCGTAGGGATCGCTCATTTTTTGTTCCAAATTTGTCGTTACTGGGATCCGCGCGGATATATCGCCGTACGTATGTTATTTAGTCACTATCGACCGCCGGCGCTTTCTTTTTCTTCGGCGCCCGCTTTTTCTTGGCCGTCTTTTCGGCGTCATCGGACGCGCCAGCTTTTTTGGCGGCCGCATCCGCTTCATCGGCGGCGACCAATTCCTCCAAAGTCACTTCCTTGTCGGAAACCTGGGCCAGTTCCAATATAAAGTCGACAACCTTCTCCTCCAAAAGCGGCGATTGTATGGCTTGTAACGCTTCGGGGTTCTTTTGGTAATACTCCATAACCTCTTGCTCGCGGCCCTGATAGCGCTGGGCCTCTTGCATGATGGCCCGGTTGACCTCTTCCGGGGTCACCTGAATTTCGTTGGTGCGCCCGATCTCGGCGAGCAGCAATCCCAAACGAACGCGGCGCTCGGCGATCTCGCCATACTGGGCCTTTAGATCATCGTCGCTTTTGTCCTTGTCGTCTTCGTCGATCTGGTCCGGGTGATGTTCGCGCTGATGCACGAACTGCTCCCAGATGGCATCGAACTCCTGGCCAATCAGGCCGGATGGTAGATCGAATTTGTGGCCTTCATCCAGGGTGTCCAACAGCTCCTTTTTGAGACGCATCCGGGACAGGCCATCCAATTCGCCTTCCTGGCTCTGGCGTAGATTCTTGCGTAGTTCCTCCAGGTTTTCGGCGCCCATTTTCTTGGCCAACTCGTCATCAATTTCCGCTGGAATACCTTCGCGTAATTCTTTGATTTCAACAGCAAAAACAGCATCCTTGCCGGCCAATTCTTCGGTATATTCTTCCGGGAATTTTACCTTAACTTCAAGCTTGTCGCCGACTTCTTTTTCGATCAACTGTTCCTCGAAACCGGGGATAAACATGTTCGAGCCGATCTCCAGCGGATAGTCGTCCGCCTTGCCGCCGGGGAACTCCTCGCCATCAACTGAGCCGGTGAAATCAATCACCGCAACATCGCCGCTTTTGATGGCGCGTTTTTCTTCGACCGGTTTGGTGTCTTTTTGTCCTTCGGCCATTTGCTTGAGCATGGTTTCGACCTGTTCTTCGTCGGCCGGAACCTTCAGCCGTTCCAGTTTGATCCCCGAAAAATCGATCAGTTGGATTTCCGGGAACAATTCGAATTCCACGTCATATTCCAGGTCCGAGCCGCTATCAAATTTTTTCACTTCGATCTTCGGCTGGCCGAGCGGGCGTAGATCTTTTTCGGTAATCGCCGCCTCGGTGCTTTCGCTCACGGTTTGCTCGAGCACCTCGCCCATGATCGAATCGCCATAGGTTTTGCGGAGCAGACTGACCGGCACCTTGCCGGGCCGGAAGCCGGGCATTTGTGCAGTTTTGGCGATTTCCGATAGCCGCGCCGACAGCTTTTGCTCGATGTCATCTGCCGGGACCACTATCGTATAGGCGCGTTTCAATCCCTCGTTGACGGTTTCCGTGACCTGCATGGCTCACTCACTTTTTCATTGAAGCTAAAAATCTTAGAAGCAGCGCGATTGCCGCTTCCAGTTCATATTTTGGTGCGGGCGGAGGGACTTGAACCCCCACGGCGTCACCGCCACTAGGACCTAAACCTAGCGTGTCTACCAATTCCACCACGCCCGCTGCTACACTCCGGCAACGGGCGGTCCCTTGCCGGAGCGCGCACTCTATAAAAAAAAGCCCTTATGTCAATTGGAAGCTGGACTTTTTCGCTACTTTGGACTTTTGGGCCGCATCAATAATCCTTGATCAGCGCCTGGATCGGGCCAGATGCAATCACTTCGAGCCCGCTGCGATAGGATTCATGGTTGCTTTCGATCTGATCGGGCTCATAGACATAATTCAGCATGATGCCCGCCGATTGCGCCAAGCCGCGCTCCGACAGGTCCGCACCCCAGTTCAATTGGCCTATATGGGCACCGTTGTTAAGGTGAAAATGGGCGACCGAGTCTTGCGCCGTGCCGCTGCTGCGCTTTACGCGCATTAGGAAATAGGCGGCGGCGCGCAGCAGCGGCGCTTCCAGGGCCGTGGTCACATCGCCATGCTGGTGCCAGTCTTTCAATGTGAGCAGCGCCTTGATCGCCGCACCAGCATCGAGTTTACCTGCAAGGGAGGTAAGTGCCTCCGCCTCGCCGTCTTTCAAAAGCGTATAATCCGGATTTTCCAACGCCGCCATCAGCCATCGCATAAAGCCGGGTATGGGCGACAGGGTGGCGAACTGTTTCAGGCCTTTCAGTTCCACCGACAGGCTGTCCAGCACCCGCTTGATCAGGAAGTTGCCGAAATTGATGCCGCTTAAACCATCCTGGGCGTTGGATATTGAATAAAATATGGCGGTGTCGGCGGCGTCCGCATCAAATACCGGCGCTGATTGGTCGAGCAGTTCCTGCACGTTGACGGCCATGCCTTTGACCAGGGCGACCCAAACGAAAATCAACGGCTCATCGGGCATTCGGGGATGAAAAAAAGCAAAACAGCGGCGGTCCGAGGCCAGCCGGTTCTTCAAATCATCCCAGCCCTGGATCTCGTGCACTGCTTCGTATGCGAACAGTTTTTCCAAAAGCGCCGCCGGCGCCCGCCAATCGATCTGGCGCAATTCGAGGAACCCCACATCGAACCACGACGTCAGCAACCCCTTCAAATCGCCTTCAAGGCCCGCCAGCGCCGGCTCAGCTTTTTTCAAGGCCAGTAATTCGGCGCGCATATCGACCAGAAACTTGACCCCCTCGGGCAGACCGTTGAACTGAGTAAGCAGCTTGAGCCGGGGCGCCGCCAAAGCAGCCCGCAATTCGGTTTCGGCGCGGAGGCGCGCGGCATCCTGCGTCGCCTTGCCCACAGCGCCCGCTTTATCGGCGACAGCTTCGTGGTCCACATCGAACTCAGTTGCCAGGATATTGAGAAACCTTTTCCGCCCCAATTCGTCGAGGGTGATGTATATGCGGCCCAATTGCGCGGCGCGGATGCGGGCCGACACCTCACCGCCCCTTGCTTCCAAGCAGGCCTGCATCTGATCGACCAGGCGCGCCTGGTCGTCCTCGTCCAAAGATGGCGAGACCGAAGTTTCCGAAAATTCGTCGCCGGAAGACCCGATTTTACCCCAGGCGCTTTTCAGGTTCGCCAGCGTCCGATCCCAAAATCCGATAGACTTTTCTTCGTTCATTTTTGGTCCAATGAAAATCCATGCTAACGGTTATGTATGTTCGTTTGCCAGCTCTGCCAAGAGCAGCGGCAGTTGATCGGGCAAATCTTCGGCAATCAGCCCGACCGGTGAGCCAAATTTTTGCGCCGCCGCACCATGCAACCACACCGCCGCCGCCGCCGCATCCAACGCATCCATCCCTTGGGCCAGCAGCGCGGCGATCATGCCCGCCAAAACATCGCCGGAGCCGGCGGTGGCCAGAATTGCCGGAGCATTGGCGTTGATCAGCGCGCGGCCACCCGGCTCGGCAATCACCGTATCGGCGCCTTTCAAGACAACCACGGCGCCGCTTCGCCGCGCGGCGGCGCGGGCGCATTGCAGCCGCCCGCCATCCAAATCGGGAAACAGGCGCGCAAACTCGCCTTCGTGAGGGGTCAAAACGCATGGTCCCTTAATCCAGGCGAACAAATCTTCAGGCGCGTCTTCAAAGGCGCTCAAACCTTCGGCGTCGATTACCGTCGGCATTTGGCTGCGCAAGGCGGCGATTACGTTTTGCCTTGTAGCCAAGCCGTTGCCGTTGCCTGGGCCGACCAGGGCGGCACTAACCCGGCGCTGGCCAAGCAGGCTATCGAATGTGGTTTTCGCGTTTAGGGCGCAGACTACCACTCCCGGATCACCGGCCCGGTAGACCGGAACCGCTTCTTCAAGCGCGGCAATGGAGACCATACCGGCGCCCATGCGCCTGGCGCCCCTTGCTGCCAGCCGGGCGGCGCCGGTCATCTCGGCCCCACCGCAAATAAGCAAATGGCCACGAGTGTATTTGTGATCGTCATATCCCGGCCACGGCAAACGGCTGGCCCAGAGGGTTGGCAGGTTTTCGGCCAGCTCCGGTGCGATGCTTTGCAACACCGTCTCCGGGATACCGATGTCGGCGAGCAGCAATTCTCCGCAATGAAGGCGCCCGGGAAACAAAAGATGGCCGGGTTTTTTGCGGAAAAATGTGACCGTCAGTTGGGCCTTGGGGGCGGCGCCCAGAACCTGGCCGCTGTCGCCGTCGATACCGCACGGCATGTCGACGGCGGCGACGGGAATTGCGCTGGCATTCATGGCCGCCACCATGTCCAGGGCTACGCCATCCAAAGCCCGTGACAGCCCAGCGCCGAAAATCGCATCGACAATCACATCGCAGCCGGCAATCAACTCCGGCGTAAACGGCTCGGCCTCCCGGTTCCAGCGATTGGCGTTGATGGCGGCATCGCCCAGAAGCGCGTCAGTTCCGGTTAGCGATCCCAGGCGGACATCCCAACCGGCATCGGCTAGCAACCGCGCGACGACATAACCGTCGCCGCCGTTGTTGCCGGGACCGCAGAGCACGGCTGCCCGGCCCACCGGCCAGCGGTCGAGAATGGCAACCGCAACGGCGCGCCCGGCCTTCTCCATCAGATCGAGGCTGCGCACGCCGGCTTCCACGGCAAGCGCATCGGCTGCCGTCATCTCGGCGACGCTGAGCAGGCTGCAATCCAAATTGGCGTTGGTCAATTTACCCTCGATCAGCGGTCATACCCCTGCCCGGTCTGGCAGAATGCCGTGGCGATGCCTATAACACCGGGTACCGAAAAATACCACGAGTTAGCATTTTGAAAGTCATCGTTCTCGGATCCGGCGTGATCGGCATATGCGCGGCCTATTATCTCAACAAGGCCGGGCACGAAGTCACCGTCATCGACCGCCAGGAAGGTCCCGGTCAGGAGACCAGCTTCGCCAATGGCGGCCAGATATCGGCCAGCCATGCCGCACCCTGGGCAGCACCCAGCGTGCCCTTGCAGATGCTGAAATGGCTTGGCCGCGCGGACGCGCCGCTGCTCTATCATTTCCGCCTGGATTGGCGGCAATGGGTTTGGAGTTTACGCTTCCTCATGAACTGCCTGCCATCCAGGGCGAGGCGAAACACCATTGGCAATATGCGCATCTGCCTTTACAGCCGCGCATTGATGCCGGAGATACGCGAAGATACCGGCATCGAATACGACCATCGCCCGGATGGTATCCTGCAGATCTACGAGAACCGCAATGATCTGGACTCCAGCGCCCGCCATGCGATGTGGCTGCGCGAACTGGGCTGCGACAATAAGGTGCTCACACGACAAGAATGCATCGCCCTGGAACCAGCCTTGGCCGAGCGGGCGGATCAACTAGCCGGCGGCATCTACACGGAGACGGATGAAAGCGGCGACGCCTATAAATTCACCCACGAACTGGCCGCGGTTTGCGCTGCGCGCGGGGTCAGCTTCCATTACGGCGAAACCATTGAGGCCATTGCCGCCGATGGCGCTCGCATCGGCGGCATCCGCACCAAGGGGCGGACCTTCGAAGCCGACGCGTATGTTTTGTCTCTGGGCAGTTATAGCCCATTGTTCCTGCGCCCCCTCGGCATATCCCTGCCGGTGTTCCCCACCAAAGGCTATTCGGTCACGGTGCCGGTGAGCGGCTTGGGCAGCGCCCCCAAAATCAGCCTGACCGATCACGAGAACCGGATTGTTTACAGCCGCTTAGGGGACCGCCTGCGCGTCGCCGGCACGGCCGAATTTTCCGGCTACGATACAGAGCTGGACGAAGCCCGCGCCCGCACCATCCTGGCCAACGCCAAGGCGCGTTTTCCGGGCGCCGGCGATTTCAGTACCGCAGAGCTATGGACCGGCCTTCGCCCCTTGACGCCGGACGGCGTGCCGGTTGTCAGCGCCACCAAATATCCGAACTTGTTCTTGGACACCGGCCACGGCACTTTGGGCTGGACCATGTGCGCCGGGTCTGGCAAAGCCATCGCCGATCTGATATCCGGCAGCGCCCCGGAGATCGACCTGGCGGCCTTCTCCATCGACAGGTTTTAACGCCAGAGCTCGCGCACCCATTCCGCCGGATAGTCGCTGGGATTGGGGCGCCCGGAAAACGCCACCACTTTTGTCTCGGCGGGCGGGGCTATGGCAGCGCGCAGCCGGTACGGCACGCACCAAAGATGCGGCCACAATTCGGCGTCCGGCGCTTTTAGCGCAATCCAATCCTGATCACCGTCCAGGCGCTCCATATCCGCCTCGCTGAAATCTTCGAAGATTCCTGAGCGGGCGCCAGCTTCGAACAGCATCACCGACGAATTAAAACCGGGGACATAGTCGTTGTCCATGATCACAAAATCGCCCGGATGACAGAGCAACGGATCGAGATTACCGGTCACCACCACATCCAGGTCCAGATACAACACGCGCCCCTCCACGCCCGCCAGATCGCGCCGGAACAGAGCGACCTTGTTCCACCAGCCGGCCAGGCCGGCGCCCGGCGGAGGCTGAACCTGGATACCCGCATCCAGGCCTTCGGCGTTCTCGGTGAAGCAGACGAAGCCCGGTATGGACGCCGCATTGCGCCGCACCATCGCATGCAGCCGGTTGACATATTCGGGGCCGTATTTGTCCCCATGTTTGACGCAAACAACGGTGGCCGGTGCGGCCTCCGAGCGCGCGCCGGGCGGCGATGCGGCGCTCAGCGCCCGGCAGCGGGCCAGGCCGATTTGGGCGAGTACGTCTCCCGCTTGTTGGCGCGTAGCTTCTCCGAAGACCGCCTCGGCAGCGTTGATATTTTTTTGCCTCAACAACACCCGACCGAGTTGATGGAGAATATCTATATCCTTTGGTGCCATCGCCTGCGCCCCCCGTAAGGCCGCTTCGGCTTCCGATAGGCGGCCTAGGAAATCGAGAGTGCGGCCTGCAAACACCTGACCTTCAAGCGACGTGGGTTCCAATTGGAGATGGCGTTGGAAATAATTCAGCGCGGCCGCCGGATCGCCGTTATCCATGTAGTGATAACCGAGGCTCATATGCAGATCGGCATCATCCGGTTTCAGCTCAAGCGCGCGCAACAGATGGCGGAGGCTCGGCGCGTCGGCCCCCAGCCGCTGGTAAAGCTGTCCCACCAGTATCAAATGCGCTGCTTGATCGGGGATTTGGCCGTCGATGGCCTCGAGGCAGACCAAGGCGGCATCGATTTCACCGGCACCGTCGAGCGTCAACGCCCGTTCCAATTGTTTCGCAATATCCATGCAACGCCAATCCTGCCTAACGGACCTTAACACACCGTTTATTCGCCGCACCTTTTGTGTTAGTATATCGGCCTCGATAGCAAGGGGGGATACCATGCTTGATCGACCCGCGAACGAATTGTTCGCTGAGCGTAAACATCGGGTAGCGAACGCAGTCGCGCTCTGCGAAACCGGCCGTGTACCATTTATTTTTTTCAGCCTTTTCTGGCCAGCCAAGCTGGCGGGCATCACCTTCGAAGAAGCCATGCACGACCCGGACAAGCTGGATGATGCCTATGGTCAGGCGGTGCGCCTGTTGCAGCCCGATGGCTTCGCCGCCATGCAGATGATTATCAGCACCGGGCGGGCCATGGAGGTCCTCGATTACAAGCAGATCAAATGGCCCGGCACCGGCACCGAAGACGATGTGGACAGCTATTGCAAAAACCTGATCGAAAAGGTTGGCAAGGGCGGCGGCTTCATCCTCGACGGCTCCATCGGCATGCCCGATGAAGCTAAGGTAGAGAACGTCCTCGCCATGGCTCAATCGGTGCACAAATACGCGAACTAAACAGGCTGCAGATTTCTGCGGCGAGACGGGCTTGGATTGAAGCAGAAAAGCGGCGGATCCCAGGAGCACAAAAACTACTCGGACGCGGAACTGAGTAAGGGCTAGAATTTCAACATAACGGCAATGCCATAGACGGCGATGAACAAGGTCAAGGCAAAATTATAGGATTGATTGCCAGTGCGGATGAAAATTCGATTTCCGACGAAAAGGTAAATCAGTGCCGCCATGGCGGCGGCAGATAAATTGCCAACGAGCTTATCGTGGTGGCCCATGATGGTCGCTAGAAGCAGCATCTGGATGGCACTAAATGCCAAGTAATAGTGTGCGACCGTATATCTGATCGCCTCCTTCTCGGTATTTATCCCACTTGCGAGAATTGCCAACAAGGCGCCTCCCAGGTTTGTCAGGCCGTGGATTATCCCCATTATTAGGTGATAGCTCGGGAGATGTTTTTCCAAAATGACGGTAAACAGCCTTCGCGACGGAGACCAAAACCGAACCAACGCCGAGAACAACAAAGTTCCACCGACCAGAATATTGGTCCAAGGCGCTAACCTGCTGGCATCCGCCAACAACAACCCGGCGCCGATTCCAGGCAGGCAGAGCAGATAAAGAAACCGGGAAACCGGGCCCCGGTTCGATCCGGCCGATAAAACCTGTAGCATTGAAATCGCGAAGGAGGCAGGAAGAAGGATGCCGAGGGCTGTTATGAAGTCATAACCCATCAGCAACAGCGTCGGTGTGCCAAACACCAGCACCCCCATTCCGAAAATTGATTGGACGACGGATAGAATGGCAACCACCGCCAAAATAGAGAGATATTCTGTTGTCATTGCTCGGGGAATTACCTGGTCAGTGACTTCCAGTCGTCTTCGGCCTCGTGGGCAAGAAGTTCCCCGACCTCCAAGTCGAACCACCAGCCGTGCAGTTTCAGCCGCTCGTCTTCGACACGTTTTTTCACCCAGGGGAACGTCAGAAGGTTATCCAGCGAGACTTTTACCGCCTCCCGTTCCACGTGGCGGAGCTGGGCGTCGCCCGGCAGTTTTTCGTTGCGGGCCTGTTCGACGATAGACATCCATCCGTCTAAGAACCTCCGTTTCTTGCCGTCTTCATGGCCCTCGCAAAGCCAACGGATGCCACCGCAATGAGAATGGCCGAGAACAATGATGTGCCCTACATTGAGATCCCGCACCGCAAATTCGATCGCTGCGCTGGTACCATGGTAGTTGCTGTCTGGCTCAAACGGAGGCACCAAATTGGCCACATTACGGACAATAAACACCTCGCCGGGCCCGACATTCGTGATGATAGATGGGTTAACTCGGCTATCGGAGCAGGCGATGACCATAATGTCTGGGTTCTGCCCCTTCTCAACCAATGACCGGAAAAAATCCGGCTGTCCCTCGTAATAGGTTTCCCGGAAGGATTTGAAGCCCATTATCAGTCGATCGATTGTCATGATCAAAAGCTTTAGCGGCGCTGTCCGAACAACCTCAACAACATAATGAACAGGTTGATGAAGTCGAGATAGAGCGTCAGCGCACCCATGATAGCTTTCTTGGTCATAACTTCCCCGCTGTCGGCTTCCATATACAGCAACTTAATCTTCTGTGTGTCGTAGGCGGTCAGACCGACGAAGATCAGCACGCCGACAACCGAGATGACGAAATGCAGCGCTGAAGACGCCAGGAACATGTTGACAATGGAAGCGATGATGATGCCGATCAGGCCCATCATCAGGAACGACCCCATGCCCGACAGGTCGCGCTTGGTGGTGTAACCGTACAGGCTCATCCAGCCGAAGGTTCCTGCCGTGATGAAGAACACCCGCGTGATCGAAGCACCGGTATAAACAAGAAAGATATTCGCTAATGAGAGGCCCATGACCGCAGCGAAGGCCCAGAATACGGCTTGTGCGGTAGAAGCCTGCATCTTGTTGATGCCGAATGAAAGAACCAGCACGAAGGCCAGCGGCGAGAACATCACCAAATAGGCAAGTCCGGTCGGCTGCAGATTTCCACCTTCACCGGCGACGTACAGCATGTTCAAGATGGCCGGGGTATTTGCGCTGAAATAGGCGATCAGGCCGGTCAACACCAATCCAGACGTCATGTAGTTATAGACCCTGAGCATATACTCACGCAGGCCGGCGTCAATTTCAACGCCTGCGCCAGTTTGTGCATTCGTCATTGTCCGAGTGCTCGACGTGAACCGGCTATTTGAATCTGAAGACATAAAAAACCTCTATTTCAGGATAAATTAATATATGATATTGTATTCACGAAATTTATATCGTATATTAGATCACCACAGGATGGTGCCCAATGCAAGATGTAAAAGCTCAAAGATCGCCGACCGCAAACAGATGGACATTTATGAGCAACCACGCTCATGTGATTCTCTGCGTTGCCGAGAACCCGAGGTCCCGAACGCGAGATTTGGCTATGACCATAGGGATTACCGAAAGGGCGGTGCAGCGCATCATCGCTGAATTGGAAGCGGACGGATATCTCAGCCACCGCCGAGAAGGACGAAACAACCACTACACGGTGCACACTGATCTGCCACTTCGCCATCCGGTCGAACAACACTGTGGGGTCTCAGCCTTAATCGAAATGTCGCTGACGGGAAGTCGTGCGAATCCTGCGTACTGAAAGAATTTCGTTATGGAATTAATAAAGAAATATTCGGTCACGGTGTGGCTCTTTATTGCCCTGGTATTTTTTATTGGCGTTACCGTGGCCCTTAGGTGACGGCTAGATTGGAAAATCGCGACTTCCGCGAACCAGGATGGCGCGTAGGCGGCTGATAGCGGCTTCATCAAGTGCCCTGATTGACCTCACTAAGGATGAAACAGATAAATTGAATTGCACAATACTAAAACATCCGTCGTTGAATCCCAGCACGTTTGGCTCCCGAGCCTCCCCCCTGAAAAGCGTTCTGGTATTCCTCAACTGTGCCGGCCTTTCCCTGTTAGGCCGGCACTTTTTTGCTACCTGTAGGAGCCAAGATGCCACTGTCTGCAATTCGTGAATTTCTTAGACTTGAAGCTGCTGGTGGGATTGTTTTAATCATTGCGTCGGCGCTCGCCATTATTCTAGCCAACTCGCCTCTTAGCGGATTCTACTCGGCAACACTCGATATTCCAGTCGCGATTCAGTTCGGCGCTTTAAAAATCGCCAAGCCTTTGTTGTTGTGGATCAACGACGGAATGATGGCCGTATTTTTTTTCCTAGTGGGATTGGAGATTAAACGGGAAATCCTAGATGGCGAACTTTCGACGCCGTCGCAGTTGGCCCTCCCTACCATGGCAGCTGTTGGAGGTATGGCAGGACCTGCCTTAATTTACGCTGTGATCAATCATGGCAATCCCATTAACATGAATGGATGGGCCATTCCCACGGCTACCGATATTGCCTTTGCTCTTGGTATTCTTGCGCTTTTGGGAAGCCGAGCACCGATTTCGTTAAAAATACTATTAACAGCCATTGCCATCATCGATGACCTGGGCGCGATCATTATTATCGCTGTGTTTTTTACCGAAAACCTCTCTCTTTTGTCCCTTTTATTGGGTGGAGTGGCCATCGTTGGGCTGGTGATAATTAACCGACTACAAATAACCCGTCCCGCCGCCTACATATTGCTCGGCATCGTCTTGTGGGTTTGCACCCTTAAATCAGGCGTTCACGCAACATTGGCGGGTGTCATCACGGCTTTCGCAATTCCTATGCGGACAACGGATATAACAGATAGATCGTTGCTGAAGGACCTAGAGCACCGATTACATCCATGGATTGCGTTTATGATCTTGCCTATATTTGCCTTTGCAAATGCTGGCGTGTCCTTCAGTGGGATTGGCGTTTCAAGTTTTGTAGAGCCGGTAAAACTTGGGATTTCCTTTGGATTGTTTGCAGGAAAACAATTGGGTGTGTTTTTCATGCTATTGCTTGGCATTAAGCTCGGCGTATCAGCCATGCCGCGTGACACAAACTGGGCACAGCTCTACGGAATTTCTTTGTTATGCGGTGTTGGCTTCACTATGAGTTTATTTATTGGCTCACTCGCTTTCGAGCATTCATCATTCGATGTACCAATTCGTTTAGGCGTACTAACTGGATCAATTCTTTCAGCTGTGACTGGATATTTATTGATACGTTTTGGGTCTTCTCGGTGAGCAGCTGATTGCCGAAATTTATCATGCGTTGAATGATTTCAATGAACAAACAAGTAAGCCCTGAACGCAGTAATACCTTTTGACCAAAAAACAAATATTTCTATTGAAGCGATTTGCGACCCTCAGACGCGATGGACTTCCCCAGAAGTTCAATTATAGAATCTCTAGTCTATGAAGAACTTGCGGCGTCTTTGGTATGGCGAACTGGCGCTCCAAAATGCGTTTTAGGACTGGGCTGTTTTCGGCGGTCTTATCGTCAACATTTCGTCCAGCGGATTTGCTCTTCTCTTGATCATGAGTGAACGCCCGATTTCGGGAATCATTGTCGGCTACGCTTTTTCCGTTCCATACAACATCACGGTCTTAGTGAGCGTGTGGCGTTCAGCCGAACGGTTCGCCGGTGAACGTCACTTGGCTGTCTTTGCTCGGATCATAACGGTTATTGGTATGGTTCTGCTCAGCGCTACATGATGGGCTGGCCCGGACCAAAGCGATCCCGCAACTCCGTCTTCTCCACCACAACGAAACCTCGACGAAAAATTCGCCCTCTAATTAATCACTCCATCTTTCCATCAAAGATAAAGTGTTGCGTCGATCACTTGAGTCCCCCCAGAAGCTCAAGTTCCCGCCGAATACGCTAAATGTGCACAGACCATAAAACGGCGGCAAATACCCAAACTAAATTTTTTGGGTATTCACGGGTTTCGAAATTTTTTGATTTTTGTACTCCGCCAATTTCCACTTTGCCTCTCCCCCTCAATCGATCAACGCAACACATGCTCTAAATCTTTCTACCGACGTTTCTCGCCTCCATTTTGGCATCGGAAAATAGCCTCGGTTGGGTGCCGCGCACGGCATCGGAAACAAAATAAATTACTTGTTGGAAATATTTCCAATATCATATGATGAGAGAAAGGAGAGTTTTATCGAGGCACATCTCAACGCGGTAGTATAGTATTCGTGCTATCGTTGAAGCGGAATTACGCTGATATTTCCTGCACTTATCCTACGGCATAACGATGAGCGATCCTGGGGAACAAAATTGGTTGTAAAAAATCAATCGCAAATCACTGACACATTTTTCGAACATGAAGACGTATTTAGGGGCATGTTCGAAGAAGCGGGAATCGGCATGGGCATCTCGACCATAGACGGTCAGTTTCTGCTGGTGAATCGCGCCTTGTGCCAGATGTTGGACTATTCCGAAAAAGAACTGTTGGCACAATCCGTGTATGATATTACGTGGAAAGAAGACCGCTCCCTTACCCGCGATGCTCGAGAACGTATCGTCAACGATGGCAGGAAGATGGACACCATCGAAAAACGGTTTGTGCGCCGTGATGGGGTCGTTATCTGGGGGTTGCTGAACAGAACCCTGGTAAGAGACGAGCAGGGTAATCCGCATTATTTTGTCTCCCAAATCCAAGATATCAGCGAAAAGAAGGCTCACGAGGAAGAGTTGCGGCAAAGCCAGGAACAGTTGGAACTTGCTCAAACCCGTCTTCAGGACGCGATCAACTCACTGCCCATTGGGTTCAACTATTATGACGCTGACGAACGCCTTGTGTCTTTTAACCAGAATGTAATAACCCGGCTTGATCAGGCCATGGAATTAGCGCCTGGGAAACGTGCGGAAGAGATTATCCGGGATGCTGCGTATAGCGGGATCGTGCTTGAAGCGATCGGACGTGAGGACGAATGGATCGAACAAAGGCTGAAACGCTTCCGCGAGAAAGGAAACGCGTTTGAATATGAGACCACCGATGGGCGTTCCATACTGATCAGAAACGCGGCGACCTCTGAAGGCGGCACCGTTGCCATTCGTATCGACATATCCGAACAAAAGCAGGCGGAAAGAGAGATACGTTTACTCAACGAATCCCTCGAGCAAAAAGTATCGGAAGCGACTACGGAGCTTCAGGCCAGCGAAAAACGATACAGGCTGGTCCTCGAAAATTTGGCCGATGCAGCGATTGTCATCGATACCATCGGCATGATCCAATACGTAAATCCCGAGGCTGAAAACATATTTGGCTATTCAACGGATGAAATGATTGGCAACAATATCAATATGCTGATGCCGGAACCGGTTAGCAGCGCCCATGACGGCTATTTAGCCAGATATTTGAACACCGGTAAGTCTAAGATTATTGGTGTTGGCCGCGCGGTGGACGGTAAGCGCAAAAACGGGACTACATTCCCCCTTGATTTGAACATCAGCGAAACAACGATCGACGGGGTAACATCATATTTCGGCACCATCCGCGATATGACTGATCGCGTCAAAGCGGAAAGAGAAATCGTTGAAGCGAGACTAGATGCCGAAACCTCAAACCGGGTAAAAACCGAATTTCTGGCCAATATGAGCCACGAATTACGAACGCCGTTGAATGCTATTCTCGGGTTTTCCGAAGCACTGTCTGGCAATATTTTCGGACCATTGGGCAACGAGAAACAGCACGAGTATCTGGACAATATTCACAAGTCTGGACAGCATTTGCTCGACCTCATCAACGATGTTCTCGATGTGTCAGTGATCGAGGCGGGCAAACTGGAATTGAATGTAACAGAAGTCGATATTGGCGATACAATAACGGCCTCGTTGCTCCTCGTAAAATCAAGAGCCGAACAAGGTGGTGTTGAATTCATAAACGCGGACGACGGTCTTCGTCTGGTTTTGCGTGCCGATGAAAGGCGCATGAGGCAGGTATTTGTTAATCTGCTTTCCAATGCCGTAAAATTTACCGAACCCGGCGGCACAGTGGACGTTAGCGTACAGTGCAAAAAAGATGGATCGGCAGTGATTGAGATCAAAGATTCAGGTGTCGGCATGACCAATAAAGATATCCGCCGGGCAATGGATCTGTTTGGACAAGTGCAACGCGACGATAAGAAAAATTACGAAGGAACCGGGTTGGGATTGCCCTTGACCAAACGGCTTGTCGAAGCCCAGGGGGGAAATTTATTGGTCGAAAGTGAACCCGAAATCGGCACTACGGTAATCGTTGAATTCCCAAGAGACAAAATCGTTGCTCAGAACTAACATATTCGAATTGCCGCGAAGGTGACCTAAGTAGGGTCAATAGGAGAGATTCAGCATAACTGGCGGTGTGTTCTGAATAACCCGTTTTGGCCCGACGCAGACAATCCTGCCAATTTATCCTGAATGATTGCCACCGGACCATCTTCCTCTAGAATGGCGTTTTGTTGGATCACCATAATGGGGGGGTGAATTTGGCTGACCGAGCGGATGAGAGAGGTGCCGGGCGGGCTCTGGTGACTGGGGCTTCGACCGGAATTGGGCTTGAAATTGCGCTTAACCTGGCCAGGGCGGGCTATAAGCTGGCACTCACCAGCCGCGACACGGCCCGGCTGGAGAGCGTGATCGCCGATCAGGACTTTGCCGGCGTGACCACCATTCCCATCGAGCTTGAGCTCACTTCGGAGGCTAGCATCGATAATGCAATAGCGACCGCCACCGAATTCCTGGGCGGGCTCGACGTGCTGGTCAACAACGCGGCTGCGGCGCTGGTCAAACCAGCCGTCGAAGTGACCTGGGACGATTGGGACCGCGTTGTCGACGCCAACCTGAAAGGCGCCTATTTTCTCTCTTGCCGATTCGCTCAGCATTGCATGGATGCCGGGCACGGCGGCGCCGTCATCAGCATCGCCTCCACCCATGGCTTGCTGGGATTTGGCGGGCGCACCGTTTATGGAACGTCCAAGGGTGGCCTGATCCAGATGGCGCGCATGCTGGCGATCGAATGGGCGGACAAAGATATCCGCGTCAATACGGTTGCCCCGGCGACCGTGATGACGGAAAGCCGGAAAAAATCCCTGGACCCGGAGGCGCGCAAAACCATGCTCGGCCGTATCCCTTCGGGCCGGTTTCCCGAACCCGCTGACATCGCCGGCGCGGTGCGCTATCTCGCCAGCCCCGATGCCGGCTCCGTCACCGGTCAGACCCTGGTCGTCGATGGCGGCCTGTCGGTAGCCTGACATTGGGCTAATGCGAGCCAAAAATGGGGGAGTTAAAGACCTATGTTTAACCTGCACCTCGACGCGGAGCAGATCGAATTTCGCGATACCGTCAGAAGTTTCGCGGCCAACGAAATCAGGCCCGTCGCCATTCATCCAGACCGGCTGGAGCCATTTGCAAAGCCATTGATGATGGACCTCCTGGGCCAAGCCTCGGAACTTGGCCTTCGTGTATTGACTCTTTCCGAAGCGGCTGGCGGCGTCGGCGCGGACACGCTGACATCATGCATTGTTCTTGAGGAGATGGCCGCAGGCGACGTTGATATCGCGGTGACGCTCGGCGAGACCGATTTGCTCGGCCATCTTTTGTTCGACAACTGGATGACGCCGGATCAAAGCGAACGGTTTCTCAAGCGATTTACAGAGGACCCGGCCTTTCACCTCGGCCACGGCGGAAGCACGCCGGAGGTTTCCGGGTGGAACTACCACGAAGACCTTCCAAACGAAACCGGCGCCGGGGTGAGCGCCGTCATGCAAGACGGAGACTGGGTGATCGACGGCTCGGTTTCCCTCGCCGCCAACGCGCCGATTGCCGATCTGATGGTGGTACCGGTGCGCAGCGATTGGGCCGGTGGCATGAGCGCGCTTGTTGTGCCCCGGGATACCCCTGGCCTGACCATCGCCGAGACCGGTGAACAGACCCAAGTCCGATGGCATCATGGCAGCGCCGCCAATATCCAATTTCGTTCCTGCAAGGTGCCGTCTGAAAACCTGCTCGGCGAGGCAGGAAACAGCCCGCTCAGCGGTGGTGAGTACGATGCTTTGCACACCCTCCAGCGCGCCGCGATAAATTTGGGCGTCGGCCAGGCCGCATTCGATGCCGCAGTTGCTTACGCCAAAATCCGGCGCCAGGGCGGGCGCAATATTGTTGAGCACCAAGCGATTGGTAAATTTATCGCCGGCATGGCGGTCAAGTTGGAAGCGGCGCGCACCATGATTTGGAAGGCGGCCTGGGTTGCCGACCATCCAGAGGCGATCGCCGACCGCAGCGTTTCGGATTTGCCGCAACAAATTATCGCCAGCATATTCACCGCCGAAACGGTTCTGGAAGTTACCCAGACGGCCGCCGAATGTTTTGGCGCCATGGCGGTCATGCGCGACATGCCGCTACAAAAATATGTCGAAGACGCGAACATGTTCGTACATTCGAACGGCAATGATGTTTCCACCAGCCTTCAAATCGCCGAAGCGGTGGTGGGGTACGAACGCACGCCGGCGGCGTGAAACCGGCGTTAGATGAAAGAGGTTTGCGATGGATTTCTCGCTGAACGAAGAACAACAGGATTGGCAGCAAAAAGCGCGCGAATTCGCCACCCATGAAATCCGCCCGATTTCGCTGGCGCGGGATCAAATCGAAGGCGGCTTTGAGCCTTGGGACTGGGGTGTCATTGAAAAAGGCTCGCGGCTCGGTTTCCGCACGCTGGCAGTTCCGGCAAAATGGGGCGGGCCAGGCACCGGGTTCGTCACGCAAACACTGGTCATGATGGAGCTTGCCAAAGGCGACAGCGCCATCTGCAAAGCCTTCAGCCAGAACTGGAAATGGAGCCACTTGATCGCCATTGCCTGTAGCGACGATCAGAAAGAGCGGTTCTTGAAGCCCTTCCTTAGCGACCACAGATATCTTTTGGGCCGCGGCATTACCGAGCCCAACGCCGGCTGCGACAACCGCCTGCCACCTGAGATTGACCCCAAGGCCGGGTACCGTTTGCGCGCGATACGCGACGGCGATGATTGGATATTGAACGGCGAGAAGACCTTCATCGCCAACGGTAGCGTCGGCTCGTTATTCTTTATCGATGCCAGGACCGACGCCTCCGTGGACATCACGCAGGGCGGCACCCTGTTTTTGGTGCCCAAGGACACGCCCGGATTTCGTATCGGCAAAGTTTCCAACAAGTCCGGTTGGCGGTTCTATCAAAATGCCGAGCTTATATTTGAAGACGCCCGCGTGCCCCACGCCAACGTTATCGGCGGCGTCGGCACTGGTTCGGTCAAATCCGCCGGCGGCGACACCACCGGCGGCGACCTGTTCGGCGATTTGGAACTTTCCGCCAATGCCGTTGGCGTCTGCGATGACGCCAACGGCATGGCGATGGCGTTCGCCTGCTCCAACAAACGGGCCGGTAAATTTCTGATAGATCACCAGCTCATCCAGCTAGGCATAAATGAGATGAATATGCTGACCGAAGCATTGCGCTCTTTTGTCATGCGCGTGGCCTGGGAACACGATCAGGGTCAACGCTCTGCCAACGGCGTTCTTATGGTCAACTATTCCACCGATGTGATCCGGCGGGTGACGCGGTTGAACATGGATATCCATGGCGCAGAAGGCTGCCGAAATAACCCGCGCGTAAGCAAACTGGCGCGCGACGCCATGATTTGGACCCACCTGGCCGGGGATACGGTCTTGCGTTTGAAGGCGGTCACCAAGCTCGAACGGCCTGGCCTGGCCGAAGCGGCGGCGTAATGTCGAACATGAAAATTGGCGTATTGCCGGGGGACGATATCGGCTACGAGGTCGTTCCGGAATGTGTGAAGGTAATGACGGCGGCGGCGGCGCGCACCGGTCTGGATGTCGTCTGGGAGAACTTGCCGATTGGCAAGGAAGGGCATGACAAACATGGGAACACGGCGCCCGAAGTGACGGTCGAAGCCTTGAAGGGCGCCGATGGATGGATCATGGGCCCGATTGGGCATAGCGCCTATCCGAGGAACGACCCAACCTGGGTCATGCCGCCGATCCGCAAATTGTTTGACCTCTTCGCCAGCGTCAAACCGGTCAAATCCTATGCCAACGTCCCTTCGGTCCATAAAAATGTCGATATCGTTTTCGTACGCGAAGTGACAGAGGGGATGCAGTCGTGGGACACCACCGTCGCCGGCACCGGTGAGTTTCGCCCTTCCGATGACATCGCCATCGGATCGCGCATTATCACGCGCAAGGGCTCGCGCCGGGTGGCCTTGGAAGCTTTTGAAATAGCCGCCACGCGGGAGCGGAAAAAAGTCACCGCCGCGCATAAAGAAGGCGTCTACCGCCTGACCTGCGGCATGTTTGCGGAAGAATGCCGCAAAGTGGCCGAAGAATTTCCCGATGTCGCCTATGACGAGATGAATATTGATACCATCGCGGCACACCTGGTTATGGAACCCGGCGAATTTGATGTCATTGTCACCACCAACCAGTTCGGCGACATATTAACCGATCTTGGCGCTGGCCTCGTTGGCGGGCTCGGCCTGGCGCCCGGCCTCTGCGTCGGAGAACGCCAGGCCATGTCACAGGCAACGCACGGCTCGGCCCCCGATATCGCCGGGCAAAATATTGCCAATCCCTATGCCATGATCATGTCAGGGAAAATGCTGTTTGCATGGCTCGGCCGGGAACGCCAGGAGCCTCGCGCTCTGGAAGCGGCAAATCTCATTGACGCCGCAATGGCCAAGGTCATCGCAGACGCCAAAGTCATCACCCGGGATTTGGGCGGTGAGGCAAGTACTCAGGCGATGGGGGATGCTGTTTCAAAAGCCGTCGATAGTGGGTGATGAAAGCGCGGAATATCCGCTTTTAGCACAGTGGACAGCGCCCTAAAACGGCTTGTCGCCCTGAATGCCGACCCGGCGCAACAGACGCGGCTCGTCCAATGGGTAATCGGTGCGCGCGTGCTGGGCGCCCCGATTATCCCAGATCAAAAGATCGCCCGGCAACCAGCTGTGGACGTAGTGAAATTCGTCCCGCTCCACCATGTCGAACAGATCGGACAATAGCGCGCTGCTTTCGCCCGGCTCCATATCGGTGATTTCCTCGGTCATCAACCGGTTCACATAGAGCGCGCGGCGCCCGGTTTCAGGGTGGGTGCGGATAGCAGGATGGGTGAAGTGCACGGAATTGGCCCGGTCCAGCTTTTCGGTTTTCACTTGGGTTACGAAATCGAACACATTGACGCCGCCCCGGCCTTCGAGCCGGTCCCGCACTTCAGGATCAAGCGCGTCCAGAACCGCGTGCATATTGGCGAACTTGGTTTCGCCGCCCCGGCTCGGCAGGGTTTCCGAATAGAGTACCGTCGCCATCAATGGATGCTCATCAAAGGCCGAATCCGAATGGAACTGTAATTCACCGCCAGGAAGGGCGCCGATCAGCTTGCCATTTTCGACGATATTACTGACCAGCATGACCCTTGAATCGGCGTCCGGGCGGCGTTCGAGATTGTCGTGTTGACGGATTTCAAAGGGCGTTCCGAAAAATCCGGCAAATCGCACCTGCTCGGGCTCGCTCAAATCCTGGCCGCGGAAGATAAGAACCAGATGATCGAGCAAGGCTTGGCGCAAGGCGGCGACGGTTGCATCGTCCTGCGGCTCGGCCAGATCAATACCGCTCACCTCGGCGGCAATGATTGATGTCAGCGGTGTGATTTTCAATGTCATAGCGGTTATGAGCCTATATTTGCTTTGAGCGAGAATTGCCGGTTGCTGGTAAACGGGCGAACCTCCGACGACCAACGCCCGGCCTCGACGGCCGCTTCCCATGCATCGCTGACCAAAACCGCCGGATCGTCGATCTCATAAATCGCAGTATAGGCCGGACCATCGCCGAGGGGAATATCCTGAATTTCGCCGCCCACCTTGACCTGGAACGGCTCGGCTTTGAGGCGGGTCACGGAAACCACGCCGGGCACTTCCTCGATCAACGGAATATGCTCGGTATCATAAACCTCGTTGAACAGGGCGACTTTGTCCGGCTCCACATCCATGCTGACGATCAGGGAGTATTGCGCGGTTACGGGCATGGTCTTCTCCTCATATGGTTGACGGAACGAATATCTCTTCCAAATCCAGCAGCCGGGGGGATATCCCCTGCTCTACCGACCAGCGAGTCTGGGCGGTCAAGGCCGCACGATTCTTCTCAACACCATAGGGCCAGAAATCGACCCCCATCAAGTTAATGGTATCTTCCGCCTCGGCCACCAGCCAGGGCAAGGTTATGGTCAGGGCATCCAGGTCAGTCAGATGCGGCATGGTGCGCTGCTTGGCCTCTTCAAAGGCGACCATTACAGCGGCGGCGATCCAGGGATGTTCGGCCAGCAAGGCATCGCGGATACCAACCACATGCATGATCGGGAATATGCCGGTTTTCTTGTAGTATGCCTGCTCAGGCCCGCGGAAATCGGCGAACAAGCGGCCCACATGGGGAACTTTGTCCGTAAACACCTGCGGATCGCGGTAGGTAATGATGGCGTCGATCTCGCCGGCGGCCAGCATGGCGCCGAGGGTCTGGTCCGGCGGTATCTGCTCGGCATCGATGCCGGTTGGCGGATCAATCTGCATATATTGCAGCCCGCCCGGCGTATCAATACCGCCGATGCGCCAGTGCACGTCTTCGCCTTCCACCCCGTATTCGTCGCTCAGCATGCCGCGCACGCACAATCCCCGGGTAAAGTGATAGTTGGGAATGCCGATAAGCCGCCCCTTCAAATCTGCCGGGCTATCGATGCCCCGATCGGTGCGGATATAGATGGAAGAATGGGGAAACACTCGGGACAGAAACAACGGCACGGCGGTGTAGGGAAATGGGAATCGGGTACGGGTCAGAAGATAGGTGCTGAACGACATCTCGGCGATATCGAATTCTTGATCCTCGAACAGGCGCCGGAAGGTTTCTGGCGGCGCCAGATTGACGTAATCGACTTGGCAACCCTCAATGCCGACCTCACCGGTCTTGATTGCCTGAATGCGGTCATAATTGCCGCTGGCGATGCGAAGCGGCACCGCGCTCATGGGTTTTCAAGCTGCCCCCGGCTGGGCGGCACCTCCAAATCATGACGGGTAACGGCGCGCAGCACCCAGAACCAGACAACTAAGCCGGCAACCGCGGCGGTGATGATCGGGATCGGCAGGCTGACGATCGTGCCGATGCTGCCAACGACCAAAGCGCCGACAGCGGGCACCGCGCGAAATGTCAGAGAATAGATACCCATCACCCGCGCCCGTATGTGGTCTTCGAGGCCAACTTGTAAAAGAATTTGGTTGCTCACATTGACGGTCGAATTGGCAATGCCGAACACGAACATTAGACCGACGCCGACGGCCAGGCTCGATTGCAAGGCGAACAGGATGATGGCAACCCCCGACACCAGAAATCCGGCCAGCATATAGCGGCTCAAGCCAATGGCGTTGTTGCGACGCGCCAGCCAAAGCGAGGCCACCAGCGCCGCGCCGCCGGTTGCCGACAGGAACCAGGCCAAAGTCGCCGGCCCTTGGGCCAG
>JABHAA010000089.1 GCA_018674495.1 Rhodospirillaceae bacterium
CGCCTGAGGCCGGTTAACCAAATTGACCGCCGGAAACCGCATAATTAGCGGTAAAGGCGGTAATGATAACCTCGCCCGCGCCCGAAAACATCCGTGCCCCGGACCGATTGACCAACTTCAACGAGTTTTTCAACGGAATAGGCCCTAAGCGGACTTCGGCAGTTTTCACCTGATTGATTGCCTCCCGTCCTACAATCCCTAGAATACCAATAAATCAATAAGCAACTATGGGAAGCTGGTCGCGTTGATCTACAAATTCGATCAATTCACGCTCGATACCGAGAGCTTGGAACTGAAACAAGATGGCGAGCCTATTGAGGTTGAGCCACAAGTGTTCAGCCTACTGGCTTGCCTAATCGAAAACGCAGACAGGGTGGTTTCCAAAGACGAATTGATCGAGATGGTCTGGGACGGGCGCATCGTTTCGGACGGAACATTAAACACACGAATCAATTCGGTCCGCCGCGCGGTTGGCGATGACGGCAAGGCGCAGGCGGTGATCAAGACCTTTCCCAGGCGGGGATTTCGATTTGTGGCGGAATTGAATGGCGGAGTGAATGTAGATATTGAGAAACCGACGGAAGCCAGTGTTCTTTTGGACAAACCGTCCATCGCAGTAATGCCGTTCGACAATTTATCGGGAGACACTGAGCAGGATTATTTTTCAGAGGGCCTCGCCGACGATGTGATTTCCGCGTTGTCGCGCTTCCGGCAGCTTGCGGTCGTATCGCGTAACTCGACATTCGCCTTTAAGGGCTCCGACATTGACACTCGAGAAGTGGCGCGAGAATTGGGTGTAGGCTACGTGCTTGAAGGAAGCGTGCGTAAAGCCGGAAATCGAGTACGCATCACGGTGCAGTTAATCGACCGCGTCAGTGGCAGCCACATCTGGTCGGAAAGATACGATCGGGAATTAGAAGACATATTCGTCGTCCAAGACGAAATCACCGAAGCCGTTGCCGGTGCGGTGGAGCCGGAACTTACCAAATCGGAAATGGCCCGCGCGCGGGCCAAACGCCCTGATAGTTTGACTGCGTGGGATCTTCATCTTCAGGGCCAATTTTGTATTCAAATTCGAACCGAAGAGAGCCTCGGCGAAGCTATCCGCTGCATGGAGGAGGCCATCAAATTGGACCCTGAATTTAGCGCCGCCTATCAGGGGCTGTCTCATGCGAAAATTATGGGTGCGGTCATGGGTTTCAGCGGTGACGGTGATGATGCCGGGCAAGAGGCGGTCGAATTGGCAAATCAAGCGTTGCGCCTGGATCGCGATGATGACGGCTCCCACATGGCGTTGGCACGGGCGCTCAATTTTGTCGGGCGTATCGCCGAGGCTCATCCGTTTATTCAGGAAGCCTTGAAACTCAATCCCGCGTCGGCATTCAGTCAATATATTGCCGGAAGAATTCTTGTCCGTCTCGGCCGCGTCGAAGAGGGAATGAAACATGCGGAAGAAGCCTTGCGGCTGAGCCCGAGGGACATGTGGATCAGCCCGTTTATGGTGACAATGGCCGAAGCGCATTTCCACCTAGGAAATTATGAGATGGTGATCGAGTGGGCAGACAAGGCTCTGCGCGAGGCCAACGCCATTTGGACACCGGTCGCTCTCAAAATTTTTGCCTGCATGAAATTGGGCAGAATGGAAGACGCCAAGCAGGCGGTGGCGGAAATGAGTGTGCGCTTTCCCCACGTGACATTGGCATTTATTGAAACTCGGTGGGCGGGTAGATGGCTTCTTGGTATGTCGGCTGAGTTGGCTGATGCCTTGCGCAAAGCCGGAATTCCTGAGGGCTAATGTCTGCTTTCGGGAGGAGGTTTCAACTGATCGACGCAACACTTTATCTTAGGTAGAAAGAGGGAGCGTTGTTTGGTGGAACGAAGATATCGTCGAGGATTTGGTACAGCTGAGGAGACGGAGATGTGGGACCGCTGGCAGCGCGGCGAGTTGATGCGCTCGATTGGTCGGGTGTTGGCAAGCCGTCTTCGTCAATTTATTTCCAACTATCGCCGCTCGGAGGCATCCGTCTTCGGCCCCGTCGACGCTCTTGGATGGCGTTGACGCTATCGGAGCGCGAAGAGATTTCGCGCGGCATTGTGGCCCGGCAGTCTATCTGGTCGATGGCAGTATGATGATCCAGTCTTGTTCATGTGGTGTGAAGTTATATTTTAGGACCATGATCCCAACTCGAATTCGACTAGCGTATTTTTTTAATCCTTATTTTGGGTGCACCTCATGAATCCCGCTGAGTACCTATTTCGCCCAAAATCGGTGGCGATCGTCGGGGCTTCGGAAAAAGGCGGGCGTGGCTGGCCCAAGAACCTATACGAAAATCTGGAAATCAATGGTTTTCCGATTCCGGTCTATTTGATCAATCCGCGCCGCGAAGTGGTGTGGGGCCAGAAAGTTTATCCCGATTTCTCCGCGTTGCCGGAACCGGTGGACCTGGCCCTGACCTTCGTTCCCACCGATGCCGTGACGGGTGTCTTGGAGGACGGTGCCAAGAACGGCCTCAAATGCGCCCTCATATATTCCGCCGGGTTTGGCGAGGGTAACGATGCCGAAGGGCGGGCGAGGGGAGAGCGTGTTCGCCAAATTATCGAAGAGCATGGCATTCATATTTGCGGGCCGAACTGCATGGGCGCCATTTCGCTCCCCGAAAAACTATTATTCTATCCGACGCCGCGCGTGCGGGGCCTGCCCGAAGGCCCCGCCGGTGTTATATTCCAGTCCGGCGGTACATTTCAGTATTGGCTTGAACAGGCGGCGGCGCGGGGGCTCGGGTTCAGTTATGCGGTTTCCAGCGGCAACGAGCTCGATATCCAGATTGCCGACTATATCAATTTTCTGGTCGATGATCCGGGCACCAAACTAATCGTTTGTCTGGTCGAGGGCATCCGCAGCCCCGATGCCTTTATGCGCGCCGCCGAGCGGGCGCTGTCGGTGAGAAAACCCATACTGATGGTAAAGATCGGCGCCAGTGAAAAAGGCCAGGCAGCCGCTTTGAGCCATACCGGCGCGCTGGCTGGCGACGACGACGTGTTCAATGCCATGTGTAGGAAATATGGAATTATCCGCTGCCATTCCCTGGACGCCTTGATCGAAATTGCGCTTGCATTTCAAGCCGGTCGTTTCCCAGATGGCGCCAAGGTTGCCATGGCCGGATATTCCGGCGGCGGCAAGGGATTGTTCCTGGACTACGCCGGCGAGTACGGCATGGAACTGGCCGAATTGTCGATGGCGACCCGGGACAAGATGGCGCCCTATCTCGACCCGGGTCTGGAAGCTGACAGCCCTTTGGATACGGGCGCCCGTTTGGCGACCCAACCCAAAAAATTCAGCGAGATTTGCCAGATTATGGCGGCCGATGACGGGGTTGATATGGTCTGCATGCAGGGGCAATTGCCGAGCGGCCCGGATGATCCGTTCGATGCGGATGTGTTCACCGATGTGGTAAAAGTCGGCAAGCCGGTGATCGCTTATGGGCGGATGGCGCAGAACGTGACCGACGCCGGCCGCGGCCAGCAAATAGCCGCCTCGGTTCCGTTCCTGCAAGGACTGCCCGCCAGCGTCCAGGCAATGAAGGCCCTCGGCGATTATGGCGCTGCGTTGGCGGCCGGTGTTGTGCCCCTGCCTCCGGCAGCGGCTGGCGCAGCCACCCCATTGGCCGATGCGGCGCTTATTTCGATGCTGGCCGAGCGGGGCATCGCAAGCCCGGAATACGCCATCGCCAAGACCCCGGAAGCCGCCGCCCTTGCTGCCGCCAAGATCGGCTTCCCGGTGGTCTTAAAAATCGTCTCGCCGGCGCCGCTGCATAAGACCGAGATCGGCGCGGTGACGCTTCATTTAGGGGATGCAAACGCGGTCCAAGGCGCGGCGGCGGCAATGGCGGGACGGCTTGGCCGGCTCGATCCGCCGCCGGAAATATCCGGCTTCCTTGTGCAAGAACAGATCGAGGGTTTGGAGCTGATCGCCGGCATTCGCAACGATCCCCTGTTTGGTCCGGTCGCCGTCGCCGGATTGGGCGGGGTGTATGTGGAAGCGTTAGCTGATATCGCTTTTCGCCTTCTGCCGGTGAGCAAGACCGAAGCCCTGGCCATGCTCGATGAATTGCGTTCGAAAGCTTTGTTCGGTGAGTTTCGTGGCCAGCCGGCGCGCGACCGGGACGCCGCCGCCGCCGCCATCGTGGCCTTGTCGGACATATACCTCGACCACCGAGACACGCTGGATGATTTGGAAATCAATCCCTTGATGGTGTTGCGCGAAGGTGACGGTGTCAGCGCCGTCGATATTCGCGCCGTGTGGAAACAAAAAGGAGCGCCGTAGGTAGCCATGGACTTTCAATTGCCCGAGGAGCTTTCGCTTCTAAAAGACAATGTCCGCAAGTTCGTCGATGCGGAGCTGATCCCCATCGAGCGGGATGTGTGCGACGGCCACAAAATAAAGCCAGAGATGCGCACTATGCTGGAGGAAAAGGCCCAGGCCTTGGGGTTATGGCTCTTTGATGTTCCGGTGGAGCATGGTGGACAGGGACTGGGGCTGCTGGCCAAGGCTGTTGTCTGGACGGAACTGGCGCGCACCATTGCGCTGCCGACCCGCGCCGCCAGCATTTTCGGACCACTGGTCAGCCCGATCCTGTTTCACCTGAACGATCAACAAAAAGAGCACTATCTCTATCCGGTAATCCGGGGCGAAAAGGTTTCTTGTTTTGTGCAGACCGAACCCGACGCCGGCGGCGATCCCGGCGCCATGCGGACAACGGCGGTGCGCCACGGCGATGAATACGTCATCAATGGAACCAAGCGCTTTATCACCAATGCCGACGCTTCGGATTTTGCCCAGGTTTTTGCCGCTACCGACCGGGAAAAGGGCTCACGCGGCGGCATATCGGCCTTTCTTGTGGACATGGATACGCCCGGCATAAAATTGCTCCGCCAGCAGGAAACCATGATGGACGACCGCCCTTGGGAGATCGCCTTTGACGATGTGCGGGTTCCCGCCGAAAATTTAATCGGCGAAGAAGGCGAAGGCTTCAAACACGCTCAGAACTGGATCAGCGAAGGCCGTGTGCGCCACGGCGCACGCGGCATCGGCGTTATCGAACGCTGCCTGGAATTGGGCGCATCCTACGCCAAGCAACGGGTAACATTTGGCCAGCCTCTGGCCGACCGCCAGGCGGTCCAATGGATGCTGGTCGATATGTATACCGAGTTGCATCAATTGCGATTGATGGTCCATCAGGCCGCCTGGAAGGCTGACCAGGGCGGCGATATCCGCTATGAGTCTTATATGTGCAAGTATTTCGGCGACACCAAATCGTTTGAGGCCGCCGACCGTTGCATGCAGATACATGGCGGCTTGGGCCTGACCACCGATCTGCCGATCGAGAAAATGTGGCGTGACCAAAGAAGCTTTATCATCACCGAAGGGCCGACCGAAATTCTCAAAATGGCGCTCGCCCGCCAGGTCCTTCGGGAGTATGGCTGAGCAGGGAAATTTTTATAAGCGGAGGAATATATAATGGGAAAATATGAATACGAAGACATCAGCGTTGATATTCGCGGCGGCATTGCCTGGACGGCGTTGAACCGGCCCGAAAAAAAGAATGCCATGAGCCCGGACCTCCACTACGAAATGGACGACGCCCTTGGCCGGCTTGAAACCGATCCGGATGCCAAGGTAATTGTGATCATGGGCGCCGGCGGTAATTTCAGCGCTGGCCAGGATCTGAAAAAATTTTTCCGCGAACAGGAAGACGATCTTTACGAGCGAAAGCGCTCGCAGCGCGCCGCCAACAGTTGGCGCTGGGACCGGCTGTTAAATTACGACAAACCGTCGATCGCCATGGTTGAAGGCTATTGCGTCGGCGGCGCCTTCATGCAGCTCCTCGGCACCGACTTTGCCCTGGCCGCCAGCAACGCGACTTTTTCGTTGTCGGAGATCAACTGGGGCATCTTGCCGGGCGCGCTGGTATCCAAGGTTGTCGCCGATGCCGTCCTGCCGCGCCACGCACTCTATTATGCTTGTCTCGGAGAAGCCTTTGACGGCGACGAAGCGGCGCGCATCGGCTTGGTTAATTTCTCCTACCCCGAGGCAGAGCTGGAAAAACAAACCATCGATCTGGCCGAAAGGCTGATGAAAAAAAGCCCGGCGGTATTGCGCGCGACGAAGCAGGCAATCCGCAAGGTTCGGACAATGGATTTCGATCAGTCTTATGATTACCTGGCCGAGAAGAGCCGTGCTATTCGCGTCATCGATTCTCAAGATTCGTACAATCGTGGCCTTGATCAATTCATCAAGGATAAAAGCTATAAGCCCACCTTTGAGCCCTTCGCCCTTAAAGATGATGACAAGGACTGATTAATGACAGGCGTGAGAGATCTCCGTTCTTTTCTGGCCGAATGCGATGCTTCGGTCTGGCGCCCCAATGGCGCCTTCGCCGTGGAACACGAAATCACCGCCTTGCAGCATGCCAGCGACCGGGCCGGGCGTTATCCGGTGATCCTCATAGAACAGCCGCAAATGCCCGATGGCGGCATTTCCGAAATACCGGTGCTTTGCAATATGACGGCGAGCCGGGCGCTGACGGCGCAAATGATCGGGGTGGATGATCACCGCCTTGCCGGGCCCGAGCTTTATCAGCGCATATCAAACCCGATCCCGCCGGTCACGGTGGCGGGCAATGACGCCCCGGTGCAGGATCTGGTGTTCGAGGGCGAAGCCTGTGATCTCGAAAAATTGCCGGCCCTGAAGCAGCATATTCTCGATCCGGGCCGATACCTGACGGCAGCCCATGCGACGACTTACGATCCCGATACCGGCATCGACAATTCGGCGATCCAGCGCTGCTGGATCAAGGGCGCAAGGAAGATGTCTTATTATACGGTGCCATCGTCGCACAACGCCCGGAACATGCGGAAGTTCTGGCAAAATGGCGAAGACTGTCCCATCGCCTTCTGGATCGGCCATCATCCTGCGGTCTCCGTCGGCTCGCAGGGGAAGATGGACTATCCCGAAAGCCATTGGGCTACCGCCGGCGCCTTTCTCGGCGAGCCATTACGGCTGGTTGCGTCGCGCACCCATGGCGACAAAATCATGGTGCCGGCAGAGGCCGAGATTGTGATCGAGGGCTGGATACCTAGGGATCAGATTGAGCTGGACGGCCCGTTCGGAGAATTTCACGGCTATACCGGCCCGCAGACACTGGCGCCTTATTGCAATGTCACCGCCATCACCATGCGCAAAGACGCCATTTACCATGATTACGGCAGCGGTCTTACGGATATGATTGTCCCCGATAATATGATGATGGAAGGCAAGTTGTTTGGCATGGTGCGCTCGGTCACGCCGACCATCTCCAAAATTCATGTACCGGTGAGCGGGCGGCGCTTTCATGCGTATCTGCAATTGACCAATCCCATGGGCGGCGAGGCGCGGGATGCCTTGGCGGCGGTCCTTGCGTATCGGCGGTTGAAGATGGCCATCGTGGTTGACGATGATATCGATATTTTCGATGAGCGCGAAATGAATTGGGCCTTATCGACACGCGTGCAATGGGAGCGCGACAGCTTTCAGTTGTCCGGCCTTTCGGGCTCGATGATCGATCCGTCCCTGCCGTCCGGCGCGCGCACGGTGTCGAAGATCGGCATCGACGCAACCTTGCCCCAATCAGAATTTCCGGGCGCGCCGAAACCGACTTTGCCGCGCCTCGAAGTGCCAAAAGACGCAACCCGGAAAGCGCTATCGGCTATTTCGGGTGCGAACAATTCGGAGTGGCCTGAATTATGAGTAAGGCAAACAAGCAAAATACCGCCAACGTCAAATATCTCGGTGTTGGTCATTGGCGGGAAAAGCGGGGCACCGTCAATTGGGTTTCCTGCGCCGCCTGTGGTGATTGGTTCCACGTGGAAGCCCGCCTGACCGTCGAAGCCGAGGCCGGCCGTGCCCACTTTCAGTGCCCCCACTGCCAGCATGAGTTTGAATTTGCCGATGCCAGGGAACTGGTTCTGGTGCCGTCTTCATAATATTCTCAAACCCGCAACGGAGGCGGAATTTTGGCACATCGTAATTTTCGAGAATTCATCGCCGTCGCCTAGCAACAGGGATTGTTGCGGCGCGTCCACAAGACGGTGGACCGAAGTTGGGAGCCGGCTTCGATGATCAAATGGGCGTTCCAGGCGCTTTCCAACGAGGACCGTTTCGGACTTCTGTTTGAGAATGTGGACGGCTCAAGCCTGCCGCTTTGCACCGGCCTGCTTGGCGCCTCCAGGCAGGCTTATGCGCTGGCGCTCGGTATCGAGCCCGACGATATCAACAGGTGCTGGGAAAATGCACTACTCAATCCGATCAAGCCCATTTCCGTTGATACCGCCCCTTGCCAGGAGATTGTTCAGACCGGCGAGGACGTCCGGCTGGGCGAGCTGCCGGTACCGACCTGGACGCCGGGCAAGGATCTCGGCCCGTATCTGACGACCACGGTCATGACCATGGAGCATGGGACCGGCAATCAGAACACCGGCGTTTACCGCACCTACGTGCGCGACGAGAACCATGTGGTGGTCAACTTGCGCCCGAACCGCCATGGCCATGACCAGTGCGCCACCTGGTGGGCCGAAGGCAAGGCCGCGCCCATCGCCTGGGTGATCGGCGCCGAACCGGCGTTCCAGTTGGCCTCGGTGGCTGCCCTTCCGGCCGGCGCCCAGGAGATGGAGATTGCCGGCGGCCTCAAGGGAGCGCCCGTTGAGTTGGTCAAATGTCTCGGCAGCGACATCATGGTGCCGGCTAACGCCGAAATAATTATCGAGGGTGAAATTCAGCCTGGCGAGTTGGACGCGGAAGGGCCGTTCGGAGAAAACATCGGCTTTATGATGGCCGAAGGGCAGAAGGCCGTTGCCCTCGTCACCGCCGTCACAAAGCGCAAAGACGCTATCTATTACGGCATCACCAGTCAGATGCCGCCGAGTGAAAGCACGGTATTACAGAGCACCGCCAATGCGGCGCTGGTCTTCAAGCGCCTGCGCCACGACCTTGGCGAGACCGCCATCCACGATCTTTATGTTGACCTGACCTTTGGCGGTCAGATGGCGCATGCCATTGTTTCCATGACACCAGCTCACCCCGGCCATGGCATGAAGATCGGGCGCATGATGGCCGAGATCAGCTCGTTCAAACGCATCACCGTGGTCGATGAAGATATCGACATCCGAGATCCGGTGCATATGGATTGGGTGCTCAACACCCGTTACAACCCGGCCGTCGATACGGTTATCGTCGAGAACGTCTTCATGCGCGGCGCCCTTGATCCTTCGGTGCCGAGAATTGACGGGGTGAAGATGGGCAGTAAACTGGTTATCGACGCCACGCGCCGGTACGACGAAGCCGATTTTTCCATGCCGCCCAGGGAGACAATGATGAAGGCGCTGGATTCGTGGAATGAAGAAGGATTACCAGAATTCACGGTACCAAAACGTGCCCAGCTTCGCATCGATAAATCTTAACGAGCGTCTGATTTTGCACCGAGTTGCATACGAAGAAAGTGAGCAATTGATAAATTGACGATTCCAAATTAGGATGTACCATCCCAACTACAGAATTTTTATCAGTTCCAAAAACCATAAATTACTCTCAACCAAGGAGATTTTAAATGTACAGGAAGGTATTAATAGCCGCAGCCGGTTTGGCGCTGCTTCAAACCGGCAGTGCGTCCGCTGCCGGCGGTGACATAAAGATCGGCACGTTTGTGCCCGCAAAAAGCGTTGGCGTTAGCCGTGTGATCAAACCGTGGATGGCAAAGGTCAAAGCCGATCTCGGAGACGATGTCAGCATGAAAGGTTTTTGGGGCGGCTCCCTAGGTAAATCCCCTTTCAAGCAGTATGAAATCGTCAAGAATGGCGTTGCCGATATGACCTGGGTGTTGCCGGGATATACGCCGGGCCAGTTCCCCGAGATGCAAGTTATCGGACTTCCGTTTTTGTTGGAGAATGCGAATGAGGCTTCGCTCACCATTCAACGCCTGCATGATGCAGGCATGGCGACCGGTTTTGGCCAGGTTCATCTGATCGGCGCCTGGTCGGCCCAACCCAATAGTCTGTTCTTGCGCGAACCAATTAAGTCCATGGGCGATCTGAAGAAACGTAAACTCAGCGCATCGGGCGCGGTTGGCGGCAGATTTATTACGGCCATTGGCGGCATCGCCCAAACGGTTAGCGCGCCAAAAATGACCATCATGCTTAACCGCAGGACCATCGACGGCTCGATTCAGGGTTGGACTGGCATGCGCACCTTCAAGGCGATGAACCTGGTTAAACAGGCGGTCGAAATTCCCCTTGGCGCCTCGCCGTTCTTGCTGCTGATGAACAAAAAGCGGTGGGACGGATTATCGGCCAAGGCGAAAGCGTCCTTCTCCAAACATGGCGGCGAGACTATCGCGCGGGCCGGTGGCCAAGCTTACAAAGCGGCTTCCGACAAAATTATTGGATCCAATCCACAGGCGCAAAAAATTGATAAGTTTGTGCCCAACAAAGCCGAGCTGGATAAGGTTATTGCTCTCTCCAAGGCGACCGTTCACAAGTGGTGGATCGAGAAAACGAAAAACGGGCAGGCGGTCTATGACAAAGCCCTCTCGATCATCGCTGATGTCAGAAAAGGCAGTTGATTGATAACATAAAATACTGTCTTTAAAATGGACGAATTTACCCTCAAAAGCAGGCGGCTAAGCGGATATTTACGCGTAGTCGCCTGCATTGGTTTTACCGGTCTGGTGATCCTATCTTTGCTGACCATGGTCGATGGCGTTTCCCGATGGCTGTCGCTGCCACGCATACCGGGATTTTTGGATATCAGCGAAGTTGTCTACGCCATTGTCATCACCTCCTGCTTTCCCGCGCTTCTGATCCGCGATCACAACGTCACTATCAGATTTCTCGGCAAAGCTGTCGGTGGCCGAACCAACTATTGGCTGGAATTCTTCGGCAATGTTCTGACACTGGCGTTCTTTACCATCCTTGTCTGGCAGTTCTATTTGCTGACATTGGATTTGCAGGCAAATAACCGGGTTTCGCCGACTTTGGAATTCCCCATCGCGCCTTGGTGGTGGATTACGTCCATCATCATGACCATAACCGTTCCGGTTCAAGTTCTGGTTGTCTTTGACAGCCTGTACAGCGCCATATTCGGCGTTGCCAGCCGGTTACCCAAAGACGAAGCGGAAGGCGTCTGATATGGATCCCATATTATTAGGCGCCATCGGTCTCGGCGGGATGTTCTTGCTCATTATTCTTCATGTGCCGATCGGTATCGCCATGGGCGTGACCGGCGTCGTTTCCGTCGGATTTCTGATTGGTTGGGGACCGGCACTGTCCATTGTCGGCACCGAACCTTCGGCGGCCATCGGCAACGAAGGCCTGGCGGTTGTCGCCTTGTTTCTTTTGATGGGCGCCTTCGCCACCGAGGCCGGCGTATCGGCCGATATGTACCGGCTGGCCTACGCTGTCGTTGGTCATTTCAGGGGCGGCCTGGCGATGGCGACAATTGGCGGCTGTGCAGGCTTCGGCGCCATTTGCGGCTCATCGATCGCGACGACGGCAACCATGGCAAAAATAGCCCTGCCGGAAATGCTGGAGCGAAATTATCAACAGACATTGGCGAGCGGCAGTATTGCCGCCGGCGGCACGCTTGGCATGCTGGTGCCGCCATCGGTGGTGATGATCATCTACGGCATTTTGACCGAAGAGAGCATCATTGCGCTGTTCGCCGCGGCCATTGTCCCGGGCATCATTGCGACCGTTCTTTACGTGATTACGATCGGCATTTACGTACGCCTATTCCCGGAATCTGGCCCGGCGGGAGATCAGGTCCCCTGGTGGGATAAGTTGGTTATTTTGAAACAATCTTGGCGGTTCCTGCTGATCGCCGTTGTCGTTTCCGGCGGCATCTATTCGGGTATCTTCACCATCACCGAAGCGGCTTCCGTGGGCGCCAGTCTGGCATTTATCTTTGCCATATTTAACGGCATGAAGATGAAGGGTTTTCTCGAATGCCTGACCACCACGGCGTCCAATACCGGGATGATTTTTGTGATCATCATGGGCGCTTCGATATTTAGCTATTTCATTTCCCTATCCGGTTTACCCGATGCTTCGGTGCAATTCATCAAAGGCCTGAACGCCTCGAACTTTGTCGTATTGCTCATGCTGATGATTATGTACCTCATTCTGGGCAGCATATTTGACACCGTTGCCGCTATGGTCATCACCCTGCCGTTCGTGTTTCCGGTCATCATCGATATGGGATATGACCCGGTGTGGTGGGGCGTGGTCAACGTCATGATCATGGAAATCGGTATGATCACGCCGCCTATCGGGATAAATGTGTTCGTCCTCAACGGCATGGCGAAGAATCTGGGTTTGAAGACCATCTATGCCGGGATAATCCCGTTCTTCATGACCGATTTGATCCGCTTGTCGATCGTTCTGGCATTCCCGGTCACGGCGCTTTGGCTGCCGACAGTTTGGAATCTGATGTAACGCCAGCCAAGGTATTGGTGGGGAAATATTATGTCCGATCGATCCGTCGATACAGGCACCGTTGCGGACGCGTACCTCGCGCTACTGGCTGACCGCGGCGTCGACTACTTCTTCGCCAATGCGGGTACCGATTTTACGCCCCTGATCGAGGCATTCGCCAAAGCAGCCGCCTTAAATTTGCCGGCACCCAAACCCATTGCCGTGCCCCACGAGAATGTCGCCATGGCCCTGGCGATGGGCTACACCATGGTCACTGGCAGGCCGCAAATGGTCATGGTGCACACCAATGTCGGCACCGCCAATGCACTTTGCCAAATGCTGAATACCAACCGCCTCAACCTGCCGGTGCTGGTGGCGGCTGGGCGCACGCCATTCGCCGAAGACGCAACCAAGGGCGGGCGCAGCATCGATATTCACTGGACCCAGGAAATGTTCGATCAAGCCGGTATGGTGCGCGAAGCGGTCAAGTGGGACTATGAATTGCGCGATGCCGGCCAGTTGGAGGCCGTCGTCGACCGGGCGCTCAATATTGCCAACGCAATGCCAAAGGGGCCGGTCTATCTGACCTTGCCGCGCGAAGTGCTGGCGCGCGAAGTATCCAACTTCACCTACGGCGCGTTTGCGCAACATTCCGATGCGACGGCTCCCTTTCCCGATTTGAACGCCATCGATGAACTGGCGGAAGTTATAGCGGCGGCTAAAAATCCGATGATTGTTACCAGCCAGTTGGGAAATGTTCCGGATGCGGTTGACGCCGTTTCCGATTTGGCCGCTCGGTTTGCAATTCCGGTGACCCAGTACCGACCGCGAACCATGAACCTGCCATCGGCGCATCCAATGCATGCGGGGTTCAATCCGGCGCCTTGGATAGCCGGCGCCGATGTTATTATCGCCGTCGAATGCGAAGTGCCATGGATTCCTCGCCTGAAGAAACCGAATGACGATTGCAAGATCGCCCATATTGCCGCCGATCCGCTTTATTCCGGTGCGCCGCACCGAGGCTTCCGCGCCGATTTCGCCATAACCGGCGCCGCCGATAAATCCATGCAGGCGCTGACCCAGGCGTTGGAGGCGCGGCTAGGCGATGGCGACGCTGGCGTGGCCGAGCGGCGCGGGCGCATTGAGGCCGAGCTTGGCCAGCAAAGCCAAGAGCGGACCGCGCGACTTCGCGATATGTCCATGATCCAGCCCGCCGATCCGGCCTGGATCAGCCATTGCCTGAACGAGGTGATCGGCGGTGATGCGGTGGTCATGCGCGAAGCGCAGCTTGATCTCAATTATCTGGAACGCTCCGAGCCGCGTACCATGTTCGGCGGCGCCAGTGGCCTTGGCTGGGGCCTCGGCGGTGCTGTCGGCGCCAAGCTGGCCGAACCGGAGCGGCTGGTGGTGGCCGCCGAAGGCGACGGCGCCTACATGTTTGGCAACCCTGTTTCCGCTCATTTTGTCGCCGCCGCCCATGATTTGCCGTTTCTGACGGTGATATTCAACAATGAACGCTGGGATGCGGTGAGCCAGGCAACCCGGGCCATGTATCCCGAAGGCTATGCGGCCAAAAGCAATTCGGAGCCGTTGTCGTCGCTAAAACCATCGCCCAATTTCGAGCAAGTGGTGACCGCCAGTGATGGCTATGGCGCGCGCGTTGAGGATCCGGCCGAAATTCCCCGCGCCCTTGAAACCGCCATCAAAGAAGTGACTGTCAATAAACGCCAGGCCGTGCTGAACGTCATCAGCGCTTAACGCGCCGCCATTCAGCCGCCCAGCCCGTAAACCCGTTCCACATTGTGGCGCAACAGTTTCGCCAGCACTGCCGGCTTAAACCCGTGGCCGGCAATATCGCGCATCGCCCGGGCGAAATCGATGACCGGAAAATCGGTGCCGAAAATAACTTTGTCCTGGCCATAGGAATTTATGTATTGGACGACCGATTGGGGCCAGTGCTTGGGCGCATGGGCGTCGCACCCCATATAGACATTGGCGTGCTTCCAAGCCATGGCGATCATCTCGTCGTGCCAGGGAATGCCAATATGAATACCGATCAGTTTCAGTTCGGGGAAATCGCAGGCGACCGCATCCAGGGTAATCGGTTGGCCGACACTGCGCATGGGGCTGGCTTTGGAGTAAACCAACGACTGGCCGACCTGCATTTGGATCGGCACGCCTAGCTCGGCGCATTTAGCATAAAACGGATAATATTTGGCGTGGTCGGGCGCTAATTCGAACCAGTGGGGATAGACATGGGCGCCGATAAAGCCCAGTTCGGTAACCGCGTGTTCCAGCTGGCGCACCCCATCCATGCCTTCAAAGGGATCGATGCCGGCGAGGCCGTAAAACCGGTCCGGGTGCGCTTGTACCGCGTCCGCGACCACCTGATAGGGCAGATGGTAGGCGGCGGGCAAGCCTTGGCGGCCGATCTTGGGGGCGACCAAAAAGGCTTTTTCGATACCGGCCTCGTCCATGCGTTGCAGCATGTCTTCGAGGCTGATGCCGTTGAATGTGCCCTCATCGATCCCCAGCTTTTCCACATAGAATTCGCGCCGGTCGGGCGGGCGATGGCTGAGGGCCTCTGCCGTTTGAATATTGACAACGGCGTCGATGGCGGCGACTGGAAATTTGGTATTTGGCATGGTTTGAATTGGCCTTGCATAATCCGGGAGCTAGCCCGTACCCTGCCATTACTCCGGCTGGCGGGCAAGAAGACCTCGCCGGAATCACGAAATGCGCCAGGCTTTTGGGGGAAATAATTGCTAAGCAATAAGAATATGGCCCTCGCCTTGGAGGAAAATGCGCGCCGGCGCGGCGGTCATCCCGCCATTATCGAGGGCGAGCGCACGATAACCTACCGGGAGCTGGATGATCATGTGCGCCGAATCGCCGGCCATCTTGGTGATCAAGGCGTCGGGGAGGGCGATATCGTCGGCGTCTGCCTTCGCGATTGTGCTGATCATTTGATGATCCTCTATGCGGTGGCCCGCCTGGGCGCGGTTATATTGCCCCTCGATTGGCGCTGGACGGAACCTGAAAAATTAAATGTCGCCCAATTTTTCGGGGTTGCATTGGTGATTGCCGAGCCGGCGGCCAGCCTGGCCGGCGTTCCCTCTATCGAAATGGATGCGGCCTGGCAGGCGGCAATCGCGGCCCGCCGGCCCGATAGCCCTTGTGCAGAAGGAGGCGCGCGCCCGGTTGTGCTGTCGCTGTCTTCGGGCACCACCGGGCGGCCCAAGGGGCCGGCCTTGAGCCACGATCAATTCATCGCCCGGTTCGTAATGCAGTGGGTTACCTTGGGCTTCAACCAGCATGACCGGTATCTCAGTGCGACTCCGCTATATTTTGGCGGTGGCCGCTCCTTCACCATGGGTAGCCTGTTCAGCGGCGGCACGGTGATTATGTTCCCACCGCCTTATGAGCCCACGGAATTGATCGAGGCGGCGCGAAAGTTCGAGGCAACGACGTTGCTCCTTGTGCCGACCTTGCTGCGCCAGTTGTTGGCATTGCCGGGCGCCGGGGCGCCCTTGCTGGGCGGGTTAAGCCGGCTCATGTCCACCGGCGCCATTTTGCATCCCGATGAGCGCCAGGCGGTCATGAACCGGCTCAATCCCAATTTTATCAATTATTACGGCTCGACCGAAGGCGGCGGCACTTCGGTATTGCTGCCCGGCCATACGGGCGAGGGCGCTGCATCGGTGGGCGAGCCCATCTACCAGACAGAAATTCAGATCGTCGATAGCGATGGCACGGAACTGCCGGCGGGCGAGGCCGGGCTGATCCGTTATCGCGGCCCCGCCGTTGCCGATGGTTTCTACAATGATCCCGAAGCCAGCCTTGAGGCTTTCCAGGGCGGCTGGTTCTATCCCGGTGATATTGGCCGGTTGGGCGACGACGGCCTGCTGTACCTGGTTGGCCGCGCCAAGGACGTCATAATCCGGAGCGGCGTCAACATCTACCCGGCGGAGATCGAGCAGATACTGCTTGCCCATCCCGCCGTTGGCGATGCGGTGGCGCTACCCTGGCCAAACCTGGAGCGGGGTGAGGACGTGGCCGCTTTTGTCGTCGCCAGGGAACCGGTCGAGGAGGCTGTTTTGCTGGACCATTGCCGGGCCGCGCTGGCTTCTTATAAAGTACCACGCGGGATTTTCTTCATCGACGAGATGCCCAAATCCGCCTTGGGAAAAATCATCAAGGCCGATCTCGCGGCGCGTCTGACAAGCGCCGGCTGACTGGCAAAAGGGGTCAAGGAATGGAATTCAGGAAATTTCTGGCGGCGGCGGACCAGGGCGGCGATCTTCATAGGGTCTCCGCCAACGTGAGCTGCCGGGATATCCCTGCCCGCATCCAGGCCGAGGAAAATGGCCGCAACCGGGCGGTAGTATTCGAAAATATCGACGACTATCCGGGCGCCGTGGTCGGCAACGCCTTCGGCTCGACGGAGCGGATCAATCGCTCCGTCGATGCGGCGAACACGGAGGCATTTTTTACCGGCATCGACGCCGCTATCGCCGCGCCCAAAGCCCTTGATCTGTCCGCCGGGGGCGAGAGCGATTATGTGGTTACTGCCGATCCAAATTTGATCGATCATCTGCCGCCGATTATTCACAGCGAACATGATTCAACGCCTTATATAACCTCCGGCGTAGTCCTCGCCCGCCACCCCGAAACCGGGCGTCATCATCTGTGTTTCGTCCGGCTGTCGGTTCAGGACGGCAACCAGGTTCTTTTCAATCCGCGCACCTTTCGCATCAAGGAAATCGCCGATAAGACCGTTGCCGAGGGCAAGCCGCTGGAAATCGCGGTGTTGATCGGCGGGCCGGCGGAGGCCGCGCTGCTCGGCGGCCTCAGCATTCCAGACGCGGTGGATGAGCTGCAATTTCTGCAAGCCTGGGGCGGCGATGACATGAAGTTTTATGATCGCGATCTGCCGGTACCCGCCGGTACCGAGATGATCCTGTTTGCCACCGTAAATCCGGGCGACAAGCCCGAAGGCCCATTTGGCGACATGCGTGGATTTTATATCACCAACCCCAATCCGGTCTGCACCGTGAACGAGATGTGGCAGCGCCGCGATATTCATTATCCGTCCGTATTGGGCGGCAAGTCGCACGAGCATATCGGTCTGGTATCATTGAAGGCCCATCACGATCTGCAGCACCTCAAAGCGAGAACCCCTGGCTTCATCGATTTCAAGCTGCCCCAATTCGGCGCCGCCCAGTTGGGCCTGATCACGGTCAGCGAAGATGTCGCCAAGGACACCCTGATACGCGAATTGCAGAAGATATCCCTGGTCGAGATGTTCGTATTGTTGAACGAAGACACCGACGCGGACAACTCCGAGGACGTGCTGTGGTCCCTGGCCCAGCGGGCCAATCAGGCGGGTGATTTCAACTTCCATCCGGGCGATCCAGGGACCGGCATCACCAAACGCACGGTGATCGATGCGACCGCGCCCGACTTGTCCGATTGGCGAAGCCGGCGCGTTCATATCTATAAATGATAACCGCCGGTTTGCGGTCAGCTGGCTTCTTCCGGGGTCTGGCCTTCGTCCGAGACGGCTAGATTGACTTTGTAATTGTAGCGGTCCGGGCGATAAAGATCGGCCAGGTACTCGACCGGATTGCCATCCTGGTCAAATATGATCTTGTTGACGCTTAAGAGCGGGCTGCCGATATCAACGCCAAGCAGGGGCGCCACCGTCGGGTCGGCCAAAACCGCGTTCACCGAATGCTGGGCGCGGGTCAGTTTTATGCCCTGGCGCTCGACCAACTGAAACAACGGTGTTTTGTTTAAATTTTCCCGGGAATAATTGTTGCCGATCGCCTCGGGCACATAGGAGACGATGTAGGAAAATGGCTTGCCCTTGTAGCTTCTAACCCGCACAGCCATTTGCACGATATCGCCTGTGTTGCAGTTCAGGTGGATGGCGATATGGGAAGGGGCATTGATATAGGAAAACTCCAGCACTTCGGCCTCGGTCTGAAGTCCCATTTGATACATGCTTTCGATCAAATCATCGGACGGAATTTCTAACGGCGCATCCGGTAGTTGATCCCGCACCCGGGTGCCCTTGCCGCGCTCGCGAACCACGTAGTTGGCGCCGGCCAGTTCATTGAGCGCGCGTTTTGCCGTTATCCGGGAAACATCGTACAACCCCATGATCTGTTTCTCGTTTGGCACCAGGGAGCTTGGCGGGTAGGTGTTGTCGAGTATCTTGCCGCGCAATATCAAGAATATCTGATGATAAAGCGGTGTCTTGGAATCGCGCAGCACCATCAATATCTGCTCATATTCCCGGTCGCGATTTTTTGTTTTTGCGTTCATTTGCGGTTCTTGCTTCAATAGCTCAGGCTTTGCCTTTACGGGAATTCGTATGGGTTCTGAAAATCATGGTATGCTTCTATACCATTACGAATTGAAATTCAAATAATACCAATGAAAGTACGTGTAATTGATAACACTTTACAACAGTTTATATGATCTATAGTTATATCATTATGCGATAGAAATAGGGGCGGTGGATATGAATCTGGCACAAGATTGTTTGGAAAAAGCGGCGCTCAGAATACCCAATCGGCCAGCCATAATTGACTTTGAGACGGCGGCGACCATCACCTATTCGGAGCTGAATGGGAAAGTGAACGCCATCGCCAATGCACTGATTTCCATGGGCATCGAAAAGGGCGACCGGGTTGCCGTCTATCTGCCCAACATTCCGCAATATGTGATGGCGGTCCTGGCGATCATGAAAGTGGGCGCGGTCTACGTTCCCTTCAACATCATGAACAAGCGGCTGGAAATCGAATATGGCGCCAATCATTGCGGCGCCAGGGTGCTGTTCGGCGCGACCGAACAAACATTGGAAAACGTCATCCCCATCTGGGACCAACTGACCGGCCTCGAAAAGATCGTTCTGGTCGAAGACGTGCCGGCGGATTTGAAAAGCGAGCGTATTCTGGATTTCGATGATTTGCTTGCCGCGGGCAGCGATGAATTCACTTGCCTCGAAATGGATCCGGATGATGCGGTCTCGATCCTCTATACATCTGGCACCACGGGCCGGCCCAAAGGCGCCGTCGCAACGCACCGGAACTGGTATGAGCTGACCATGATCAGCGCTTATCAAGTGGTGCCCATGACCGACGAAGATAAGGTTGTCTGCGGCTATCCATTTTTCCATGTGGCGCTGGTGATCGCCGTCCTGCCGACGCTGTTTGTCGGCGCCGCCGTGATCACCATCCGGCGCTTCACGCCTGAGGTTGCACTAACCGCGATTACCAAGCTCGGCGCATCCCACTTTATGGGCGCGCCGACCATGTGGACCTACCTGATCGACGAATATGACAATAATCAGGGCAAATATGATCTTTCGTCTCTGTGGCAGGGCCAGTCGGCGGGCGCGGCGCTGCCGGCGGAAACTTGCAAGCGCATTGAAGAAACCTTCGGCGTCGGCATCGTTGAATGCTATGGCGCCACCGAATGTTCTTCGACGGTTACCCATTCTCGCTTTGGCCATCCGACCCCCGGTTCCGCCGGCTGGCCGACGCCCGAATGGGAAATTAAAATCATCGATGATGACGGCAACGCACTGCCCAATGGCGAGATTGGCGAGCTGTGCTGCAAAGGCCCCGGCGTGATCAAGGAATATTGGAACGATCCGGAAATGTCCGCCGCACGGTTAGTCGACGGCTGGTGGCATTCGGGCGACATGGCTTATATGGAAAATGGCGGTGCGACCGACGGCCAGCTTTATATCGTCGACCGCAAAGACGACATGGTGATCTGCGGTGGCTACAACATCTATCCGCTGGAGGTGGAAAATTACATCACCCAGCACGAAAACGTGCTGCAAGCCATCGTCGTCGGCATCTCGGACGCGGTAAAGGGCCAGGTCCCCAAAGCGTTCATTGTCTTGGAGAAGGGCGAGAGCGCGACGGCCGATGAGTTGGAAGCCTATTGCCGCGACTGCATGGCCGCCTACAAAGTGCCGCGCTCCTTCGAATTCGTGACGCTTGCGGATTTGCCGCAGACGGCATCGGGCAAGGTGCTCAAGCGTGAAATACGCAGATTGGAAGAAGAAAAACTGAACGCCTGATTTGGTGCCCAACTAGGAAGATTTATGCATTTACCCGATTTTCAGTATCTGGCGCCCAAAGATCCGGCCGAACTGGCGGCAATGCTGGCCGAACATGGCGATGCGGCCCGCATTCTTTCGGGCGGCACCGATCTATTGGTACAGATGAAGAGCCCTGGCTTGAGGCCGGATTACCTAATCGATATTACCGGTCTTGAAGAGCTTTCAAACATCAAATTCGATGATGGCGCGGGTCTGGTTATCGGCGGTGCGGCCAAACTTGAAGCCGTGATGGATACGCCGGTGGTTAAAGAAAAATATCACGGCCTGTGGCAATCCATAGAGACCATCGGCGCGCGTCAGATCCGCACAATGGGCAGTCTTGGCGGCAATCTGTGCAACGCCTCGCCGGCCGCCGATACGCCGCCAGCATTGGTGGCCTTCGGTGCCGAGGTGACTATCGGCAACGCCGAAGGCGACCGTTCAATTCTTCTCGAAGATTTTATCTTGGGCAACCGCCAAACCGCTTTGGCCACTGGTGAATATCTCAAGACCATCACGTTGCCGGCGCCGCCGGAAAATTCGGCCAGCGCCTATCATCATTTCCGGGTGCGCGGCGGCATGGAGATCGCCATGGCGGCGGTGGCGGTATATCTGGAGTTGGATGCCAAAGCTCAGACCATCAGTGATGCAAAAATCGTGCTTGGTGTCGTTGGGCCGGCGCCGATCCGGGCCACCGGGGCCGAGCAAATGCTGATTGGCCAGAAACCGGACGAGGCGTTGCTGCAAAAAGCCGCTCAAAGCTGCGCCGATCAATCGAGGCCCATCGATGACTACCGCGCCTCGGCGGAATACCGGAGGGAAATCCTGAAAGTACTGTTCGAGCGGGCTTTTGATGACGCCTTCACCAATGCCGCCCGCTAGGAGATATGCAATATGAAACGCGTAGTACAATTGGATATCAACGGAAGCCCCTATGACGTCATGGTGGCGCCCAATGAAACCCTGGCCGACGTGGTGCGCCGCAAGCTCGGCATGACCGGTACCAAGCTTGGCTGCGAGCAGGGCGATTGCGGCGCCTGCACGGTGCTGATTGACGGCAAATCGCACCTCTCGTGCCTGACCCTGGCGGTGGCGAGCGAGGGCAAAGAGATTACGACGATTGAAGGCTTGGAAAGCGATGGCCAGCTTGATCCGGTCCAGCAGGCGGTGCTTGAGAAGCATGGTGTTCAATGCGGCATCTGCACACCCGGCGTGATCATGTCGGCCAAGGGCCTCTTGAACGACAATCCAAAGCCCAGCCACGATGAAGTGGTCGTAGGCCTGTCGGGCAACCTTTGCCGGTGCACCGGGTACGAAAAAATATTCGATGCCATAAACGCCGTCGCCAATGGTGAATATGACGATGTGCGGCCCACCGAAGCGGGAGGTGAATAATAATGGATCAGGACAGCGTACATACCAGGGAACAGGTGAGAGAATTCGACATCGTCGGTAAAAGCGTGCCCCGGGTCGAAGGCTTCGACAAGGTTACCGGCCGCGCCGAGTTTACCGATGACATCGATCTGCACGGGCTCCTCTACGCGAAAGTTTATTGCAGCCCGGTGGCCCATGGAAAAATTACCAAAGTCGATATCAGCAAAGCAGAAAAGCATCCCGGCGTAGTCGCGGTCATTACCGGCCAGGAATGCACGACACCTTATTCGGTCAACAATTTAATGCCGACTGAGACCGCCCTCGCCGTGGATAAAGTGGTATATTTCGGCGAAGGCATTGCCGCCGTCGCCGCCATCAGCGAACAGATCGCCGCCGAGGCGCTGGAACTGATCGAGGTGGAAATCGACGAATTGGTACCCATCGTCACTGCCCCCGAAGCCGAGCAATCGAGCGACAACCTGATCCACGATTTTGCCAAGAACAACACCAACCATACCGCCAACCAGCATTTCGGCGACGTCGATGACGCCCTGGCCAAGTCGGACGTGGTGGTTGAGGAAAGCTTTTATACGTCGATGGTCAATGGCGCCTTCCTGGAGCCCCAATCGGTGGTTGCCGACTACGATCCGGGCAAGGCGAAAATAACGGTCTATAACTGCAATCAACTGCCGCATATGCTGCAACACACCATCTCCAAAACCATTGGCATGCCCGTCGATGATATTCGTGTCATCATTCCCAACGTCGGCGGCGGCTTTGGCGGCAAGTCGGAAGCGACGCCATCGGTGCTGACCGCCTGTATCCTAAGCCGCAAAATCGGCCGCCCGGTAAAACTGACCTATGGCCGCGACGAGGTTTTCTACCAGAACAAGGGCCGCCACGCGTGCCATCTGGAATTAAAGCTGGGTTTCAACAAGGACGGCACGATACAAGCCCTCGATCTGAACGTATTGCTCGATGGTGGTGCCCATAGTGGCTGGGGTTTTGTGGTGCTGTGGTTCATCGCGGCCTTGACCCATCTGCCCTACAAGGTGCGCAACATTCGCTACGACGGCCGGCGGGTCTACACCAACAAGCCGACGCCGGGCGCGCAACGGAGTTTCGGCGGCGTGCAGGCACGAACAGCCGTTGAAAGTTGCTTCGACATGGCCGCCGAGGAGCTGGGGATCAATCCTTATGAGCTGCGCATGATCAACGCCGTCGAAACCGGCTACAAATGCCCCTCGGTTGTCGAAGTGCGTCATGCCGAGTTCAAGAAATGCCTATCGACGGTTGCCGAGCGCTCGGACTTTGCGGCCAAATACCGCCAACTACCCCATGGCCGCGGCATCGGCATGGCGGCGGGGCATTACAGTTCGGGCGGCGCCTTTCTGCTCTACAACTCATCGCGCGCCCATTCGACGGCCAATATCCGCGTCGATACCGAAGCCGGCGCCACGGTCTTTTGCGGCGTTACCGATATCGGTCAGGGCTCGACCACGGTTATGAGCCAGATCGCCGCCGAAGTGTTTGCTATCCCGATGCGAAAGGTGAACTTCGTATGCGCCGATACGCTTTTGGCGCCCATGGATAACGGCACCATGGACAGCCGGGCGACCTACGGCGCCGGCCACGCGGTGAAGAACGCGGCGCTTGATGCCAAACATAAAATCCTTGAAGTCGCCGCCGCCCATCTCGGCGTGCGCATGGAGCATCTGCAATGCCGGGGCGAGATTATCTCCTCCATCTATGACGACAACCGCTTCTTGAATTTTTGGGATGCGGTGCGGATACACCAGGATATTAAGGGCACCGTATTCGGCACCGGCGATTACACGCCGCCCCAGCCGCGGGGCGATTATGAGGGAAAGATCATCGGCCCGTCGCCGGCATTTGGCTTTACCGCCCAGGTCGCCGAGGTCGATGTGGATCTCCGGACCGGCCAGGTCAAAGTGCTCAAATACTGGGAGGCCACCGATTGCGGCAAGGCGGTTAATCCAGCCAGCGTCGAGGGCCAGGTGGAAGGCGGCATCGCCATGGGCCTTGGCCAAGCCCTAATCGAAGAAATCGTTGTCGACCGTAAAGGGAGGGTGCTCAATCCCAACCTTCACGATTACAAAATACCCACCACCATGGATATGCCGGAGATGGATACAGTCATCGTCGATGCTTATGATCCGACGTCGGCCTTTGGCGGCAAGGAGGTGGGCGAAGCGCCGACCGGCCCGGTTTGCGCGGCAGTCATGAATGCGGTTTATGATGCCGTCGGGGTGCGCCTGACCGAAACCCCGATCACGCCGGAAAAAGTCTTCCGGGCCATGCGCGGCCAGCATTCGAGGGGGCTCGAGATGGAGACGACGACCATCGGTTTCGCCAACGCCAATGTCCGGGCCGTATGAGCCGGGCGCGACGCAACCCCTTATAAGAGAAGCTGCCCTTCCCATGGGAAAATTCACTCAAGAGCATTTTGAGCGGCTCATCAATCCCCGCTCCATCGTCATTGCCGGCGCCTCGGACAAGACCGGTCCAGGCTCTTACAATCTCATGGAAAACCTGATCAAGGAGGGGACCCGGAAGGATATTTATCCGGTCAATATCCGCGTCGATGAGGTCTTGGGAAGGAAGGCCTATAAGCGGGTGCGCGATATTCCGGGCAGTGCGGATCTGGCCATCGTTATGGTGCCCCGGGATGCGGTGGCCGAAGCCGTCGCCGACTGCGCCGAAAAAGACATCAAGGTGGTTCTCATTGTGTCTCAAGGTTTCGCCGATGCCGACGCGGCCGGCCATGCATTGCAGGATAAATTGCTCGGCATCGTCAAAGATACGGACACCGCGATCATCGGTCCCAACACCATCGGCGTTGCCAATTCCTTCGATTATTTCCACACCTCCTTCCAGAAGTTCGATTTGTACAAAAGGCCCAATGCCCTGGTTTGCCAGTCGGGCATGTTTATCCTGGCCTCGGCCGATTTCACCGACGGGCTCGGCCTCGGCATCGATATCGGCAATGGCGCCGAAGTTTCGTTTAATGAGCTGTTACCGTATCTGGGCGCCGATAGCCGGATCGAAGTTATCAATTTGCATATGGAGGGTGTGGCGAACGGCGGCGAGTTCGTCCGCATTGCCTCTGAAATTAGCCCAAAAAAACCTATCGTCGCCTTTAAGGTCGGTGCCAGCGAAGAGGGGGCCAAGGCCGCCGCCTCTCATTCGGGTGCCCTCGCTAGCGAAGATCATATCGTCGATGCTGCATTCCATAAGGCCGGCATCATTCGGGCGAATGATTTGCAAGAGATGACCGATCTCAACAAAGTGCTGCTGAGCTACCCCGGTATGGGCGGCAAGCGCATCGCCGTGATCTCCATCTCCGGCGGCGGCGGTATCGCGGCGGTCGATGCAATTGGCGCTGCGGGGCTCGAGATTGCCGATCCATCAAAACCGGTGCTGGATAAAATCCAGTCGTTCAATCCGCCCTGGCTCGAAGCCAGCAATCCGGTGGATAGCTGGATGGCGGTTCTGAAAAAGGGTCTTGCCGAAGCCAATGTTGAAATATTGCGATTGTTGCTTGGCGATGACGCCGTCGATGGCGCCGTTGTCTTGTTGAATGCCTATCGGACGACGGGGTATGAATCATTGGCCGAATGGGTCGATGGTATCTCCGGCGCGCAGCGGGATTTTCCGAATAAGCCGGTGGTGCTGTGGGCGTTCGGCAAGAACCAGCATGAGGTCATCGAAAAGGCCGAGGCGGGCGGCATGCTCGCCGGCTTTACCTCACCGGACCGTGCCGCCAAGGCCCTGGCCGGGCTCTATGATTATCACCATAACATCAAAGGCCGGGTTCCTGACCAGGTCCTGGAATTACCCAATATTGACCGCGCCGCCGCTGGCCAGATCATGGAAAGTGCGCGTACCGAAAACCGGGGCGCGCTGGGCACCGAAGCACTGGCTTTGCTCGCTGCCTATGGGATCGAAACTGCCGCCTCTCGGCTGGTGACGAGTAGGGATCAATTGGCCGAGGCGGCGGCCGAGATGGGCTATCCGTGCGTGATGAAAATCGCCAGCGCTCAAATCCTCCACAAAACCGATATTGGCGGCGTGCTCTTGAATATCGGAGACGAGGAAAACCTCTTAAGTGGCTATGATGCGATGATGGCCAAGGTTAAGTCTAGGGCCCCGGCGGCGGTGATCGACGGTGTCCATCTTCAGGCTCAACTGGGCGCGGGCATTGAGACCATCATCGGCGCGGCGCGCAATGCGAGCTTCGGCCCGGTGATGGTATTTGGCCTCGGTGGCATTTTCACCGAAGTTCTGAACGATGCCGCCTTCGCTCTGGCGCCGGTATCGTTCGCCGACGCTCTTGGCATGATAAACCGGCTAAAGGCCGTCCAATTGCTTGAGGGCGCGCGCGGCGCCGAGCCGGTGGATAAGGAAAAGCTGGCGGATGCCATTGTCCGCGCCTCAATGCTGATGATGGATTTTCCCGAGATTACCGAGCTGGACATCAATCCATTTTCCATCAGCGGCAATACTGGCGCTGCCCTCGATGCAAGCGCTTCTCTTGATTGGGGACCATGATGAAATCCTGGCGCTTCCACGAGTTCGGCCATATCAGCAACCTCAAGATGGAGGAGGTGGCGATCCCCGTTCCCGCCCAAGATGAAGTGCTGATCAAGATGCAATATGCCGGCGTCAATCCGGCCGATAAGTTCTTGATTATGGGCCTCTATCCGGGGGCATCGGAGCCGCCATACGCCGTCGGGCGGGATGGCTGCGGCACCGTGGTCGAAGCCGGCAGGGACAGCAAATACAAAGAAGGCGATCAGGTTATCACGCCGAGCGCGCCGGTTGGCATCAACCGGGAAGGGACGCTGGCGGAATATCTGACTTTGCCTGATGATCAAGTCTATATGCTGCCCCATTGGTGGACACCCATGGAGGGCGCCGCCGGGACCAAGGTGTTCCTGACCTGCTGGCAGGCTTTGTCGAATGCGGCCAATCTACGGGCCGAAGAAACCGTTATCGTTTCCGGCGCATCCGGTGGCATCGGGCTTGCTGGTCTGGCGCTGGCCAAGGCGATGGGCGCCAAGACCATTGCGCTTAGCCGGGGCACGGCAAAGCTGGAGAAATTGTTGCAGCTGGGGGCCGATCATGCCCTCGATATTGGCGATCCTGATCTTATTCCAAAAATTCGGGCCCTCGGCGGCGCCGATGTTATTCTCGATGTTGTCGGCGGCGACTTCCTCGCCAAATGCATCGAGATGGCGAACCCTTATGGCCGCATCGGCGTCATCGGCGCCCTTGGCGGCATAAAATGCGAGATCGATCCCGTTCCGATCATATTCAAGCGCTTGCAAATCAACGGCATGCAGGTGAGCCTGTATGAGGCGGCGGAATCGCAAGCCGCCATGAACGCGCTCCTAAAAGTGCTGGAGCCGGGCAAGGTCAAAATCCTGATCGACAAGGTGTTTCCGTTTGATCAGGTCCAAGAAGCGTTTGAGCATATGCGGGGAGGCCCAATGGGCAAGGTTATCGTGGGGCCGATCGGTGAATAAAGTATGACGCGGACAATTCAACAAGGCCAGGTGGACTTTTCCGTCAATTACAAAGTCCAGACCACCTGGGGGCTGCAAGAGGCAATCACCTTTGCTCTCGAAGGCCTCGGCGCGAGCCTGTTTTTCCTGGCGCTGCTTGGTGATCATCTGGCCGCCATGGTGGCCGGAATTGTGATCCTCATGGCTTCGGGCATTCTGTTGATCCTGCATCTGGGAAACCCGAAAAATATGATTTATGTCCTGGCCAATATCCGCCATTCCTGGATGAGCCGGGGCGCCGCCCTGATCCCTCTGTTCATCGTGGCAGGGGCTATCTTTATCGGTGCCGAATTGGTTCACGGCTTAAAGCCGGCGGGACCGGCACTAATCACCCTGTTTCTGTTGCTGAGCATGTTTGTTGCGCTGAAATCGGGGCTGGTCATGACCACCTTCCCGGCCATCGCTTTTTGGAATGGCGGGCTGTTGCCGGTGGTCTTCGCCCTCAGCGGCCTCGCTTCGGGGGCAGCGCTATTTGCGGTCTTTGACGGTGAGGCCCAGGCGAAATTCTATTGGGCATTGCCGGTACTGTTTGCGGCGCTTTTGATCACAACCCTCATTTACCTCGCGACCATCAAGAATGCCGGCCGATCAGCCAAGGTCTCAGTAGATTTGATCGGAGAGCGGTATCCCGGTTTGTTCTACGGCGCCGCATTATTGCTTGGCATGGTCCTGCCCCTCGGGCTTGGGATTTACTTGGCGCTTGTTCCTTCGGCTGCGTCGGTGGCGCTGTTTGTCATCATGGCGGCGGCGCGCCTCGCCGGCGATATTGTCCTTCGCCATGTAATCTTGAAAGTCGGTGTGTTCGACAAGGTACGTTAACGAATATTTGGAAGCGGATAGCTTGAAATGTATTCAGATAAAATTGAAAAGAACGGCGATACCTTAACCAGCACCCCGACCGTGTGCCTCGGCTGCTACAATTGTTGCGGCGTCAAGGTGCAGACCGCCGGTGGCAAGGTCGTCGATGTCATCGGCGATAAGGAAGCCGTCAATTCGCACGGCTATATTTGCGCAAAGGGCCGGGCCCGCTTCCTTGATTTGTATGATCCCTCCCGCGTGCTGTACCCAATGAAGCGCGGCAATCCGGAAAAGGGCATCGGCGTCGATCCGGAGTGGGAGCGCATCAGCTGGGACGAAGCGCTGGATACCATCACCGCCAGGCTGGCCCAAGTGCGCGAGAACGACCCCCGCGGTCTGGTAATTTCTCACTTCGATCTGCCCGGTTACGGAATCAGCAAAAATTTCGGCGCCGCCTTCGGCACCACCAATTTCCACTGGAACCGGGCTGATTATTGTGGCGCCGCGCCCCACTGGGCGCATCTGATGACCAACGCATCGTTCAATGGCGAAATCGATTTCGAAGAATGCCGATACGTGATCCTCTGGGGTACCCAGCTTGGACATTTGGCGGAAACCATCCCATTGCACTCTGCCGGTGAAATGGCGGCGGCCCGGCGCAAGGGCCAAAAATTGGTGGTCATCGACCCGTTTTGCACCAACCCTGCCGCCAAGGCCGATCAGTGGATACCCATCAAGCCCGGCACCGATGGCGCCATGGCGCTGGCCATGCTCAATATCATGGTCAACGAGTTTGGCACCTATGATGCTGAATTCCTGATCAAGCGAACCAATGGCATCTATCTGGTGCAGCCCGACGGGCATTACCTCCGCCACGCGGATAGCAAAAAGCCGATGGTTTGGGATCAAGGGGCGGCGGTGGCCAAACCCTTCGATGCCGATGATATCTCTGATCCGGCGCTGGAAGGTATTTTTGAAATCGATGGCGTCCAATGCCAAACCGCCTTCAACGCCTTCAAAGAACATTTAAAACAATTTGATGCCGAGGCCGCCGAAAAGATCACCACGGTTCCGGCCCAGATTATGCGCGATCTCACCCGCGAATTCACCGAAGCGGCCCGCATTGGCTCCACTATCGAAGTGGATGGACATCAATTGCCCTACCGGCCGGCGGCGATCCATTTCAAGCGCGGCTCGGGTGCCCATAAGGGCGGCGCTCTCGGCAGCTTCGCCATTCATCTTTTGAATATAATGGTCGGCAATCTGGATGTGCCGGGGGGCCAGCGCGGCGTCAATCCCATCGGGCCGTTCTGGGCGCCGGACACGGACAAAGACGGCATGATCGTCGTCGCCCAGCATATCGCAAAATACAACAAACCCTATCCGCCCCAGACTCCAAAGATGCCCGAAACCCTTGATCTGCATGAATTGCTGCCGGCCTCGATCTTTACCCGCGGCCTTTATCCCATGGGGATCGATAATCCGGAAAAATTCGGCATCGATTACAAGCCGGAAATCCTGCTGATCGGGCGCACCAATCCGATGATGAACAGCCACAATGCGGAGGCCATGGGCGAAACTCTGAAGAAGTTCGATCTCCAGGTCTCGTTCGCGACCTTTATCGATGAGACGGCCGAGTTTGCCGATATCCTTTTGCCCGACGCCCACGATTTCGAACGTTGGGACTTGTTCCCGGCCAATGATCCATACGCCTTCATCGCGCCGGGACCGGGCCAATGGTATTGGCATATGCGCCAGCCATCCCTCGAAGGGCCTGGCGAGACCCGCGCCTGGACCGAGGTTTATATGGACCTCGCCGAACGGCTAGGCATCTTGGAAGAGTTCAACAATCTCGGTGCTTCCAATTGGGGAATATCGGACGCGCACCGGCTCGATCCAACGAAGCGCCACACGGTCAAGGATATTGCCGAGCGCCAGGCCAAGACCCTGATCGGTGATGACTTCACCTTCGAAGACGTTGCGCGCACCTCATGCCTGATCAGTCGCGACAAGACCATCGAAGAAGCCTACCCCGGCGCCTTTGTCGAGGGCCGGGTGCCCATCTATCTGGAGCATCTGATCGATGCCGGCGCCGCTTTAAAGCCAATCATCGACGAGCTCGGCATCGAATGGGATTTTCGCCCCTATACGCCTCTGGTTCGCCATATTCAATGTGACGAATTTCACCATGAAGAAGGCGATGAATATGATTTGCTGATCGTCAATTTCAAAGTGCCGTTTCAAACTCAAAGTATCTCGCAGCAGAACATTTGGCTCGACGAAGTTTCCCGGGCCAATCCCTATACCTATAACGTCATGATGCATCCGAGCGCGGCGGCGCGCAAAGGACTTGAGGACGGCGAGCGGGTGTTGGTTGAATCCCATCACGGCAAGGACGAGGGAACGCTGAAAGTGACCGAAATTGTGCATCCGGAATGCCTCGGCATTCCGGCGACGCTCGGCCATTGGGCACGCAATCTCCATGTGGCGGCGAAAAAGGGGACCTCTTTCAATACGCTGCTGCCGCCGCCCAACGTCAAGCGGATCGATACGTTAAGCGGGCAGGTCGATACCTGTGTCCGGGTCCGGGTTACGAAGCTGAATTAACGGGGTGATGCGATGTCAAAATATGGAATGATCGTTGATCTGCAAAAATGCATCGGCTGCAACGCCTGCACCATCGCCTGCAAGGTCGAACACAATACGCCCAACGACATCCACTACACGCAAGTTCTGGAATACGAATACGGCGAATTTCCCAATGCGGGGCGGACCTTTCTGCCAGCCCTCTGTAGCCACTGCGAAAACCCGCCTTGCGTTCCGGTCTGCCCAACCAGGGCCAGCTATACGCGCGATGACGGTATTGTGCTGATCGATCATGACCGCTGCATCGGCTGCGGTGCGTGTATCCTTGCCTGCCCCTACGATCAGCGCAGCCGCGTTGAGGACGAACGAACCGTCTTCCATGACGGCGAAACGGTCTTCGAAAACAATGCCAATGCCGCGCCGCCCAAGGGCGTCGCCGTCAAATGCGACTTCTGTTACCACCGGATTGATCAGGGCGGCGTCCCCGCCTGCGTCGAGACCTGCCCCACCGATGCCCGTATTTTCGGCGAATGGGATGGCGGGGCCAAGCCACTACGTAAGATGGCGGCCCAATACAATGCCAAGGGCTTGCTGCCGGAAAAAGGCACCGAACCCAACGTTCTATATATCGATTGATACGCATACCCGGTTGCCGGCCAACGAAGCGGTAAGGAACAGGTTAAGGCAGTTGCATGCCTCCGCAACCAACTAAGTCGCAGATTTGATTAACGTTGATACTTGTGTACGAAATAGTTGGTATCGAGCCCCCGCAACCAAAATTTTCTTTGTAAATCAAAGAGTTAAGTAATCAGAAAACCGTCCCTCTGGGGCGGTTTTTTGCGTTGTGCACTAAAAATGCACTAAAGGTGGAGCGAAGCTATTATAATTAAAGAGAAAATTGGTTTCATGAAATTCGTATGCTCGTATTGTCGGTTCCCCATGGCGGATTCTATATGGGGTATTTATTGAAATCATCCACAGGACCAATTCCTTGGTTTTCCAGCCTGTTCATCCACCTCTTGCCAATGAACTCCCAGCGTCAATTTTATTTCCCAATGGTGTTTGCCAATTTTGTCAGTACTTCTAGAGCTTCAACATGGCCCTGTTCAGCAGATTTTCTCAACCATTCGATTGCTTCTTCAATATTTTTATCAACTCCATCACCTCTGATATACAACACACCAAGTAAGTGTTGAGCATCAGCATAATTCTGCTCAGCAGATTTACTTAACCATTTAAATGCTTCATCAAAGTTTTGATCAATGTCTTCTCCGCTTACATACATCACGCCGAGATTGTGTTGATATTCAGCGTAACCCTGCTCAGCAGCTTTTTTCAACCACTTGATCGCTTCATCCATATTTTTATCAACGCCCTCTCCGTCGGCATACATTACCCCTAGATTGGATTGAGCTTGAGCAGAGCCTTGTTCAGCAGATTTTCTAAACCACTGGGCAGCTTGATTGAAGTCTCCTTTTTCATAATATTCACAAGCCTGATTTAAATCTTCCTGAGCACCCCCAGAGTTCGCTGAACTCTTACCTCCCCACTTTTCACGCAGGCCTGATGTTAAGTATAAATTGATTTCATACTCCAAATGTTTTATAAAAAAATCATGGCCGCTTAGGTCATATACTTGTATAAAATGTGAGCTAATATCTATAAGTGTAGTCCCAGGTATTATCTCAGATTTACTCTCTGCCGCTTCTTTAAATGCTCTCATTACTGTTTGAACAATCTCTATAATTTTTTCATCAGAGATATTATTATTATTTTTGATGAGTGGTCTGAACATTTCTGCGGTAGCGGAATTGACACTATCTAGAAGTGTTTTAGGGTTCTTTTTTTTAAATAATCCAAACATATTTTTTCTCCTAATTGGCTCTGTTTTTATTCTTCGATTTTTCAATTATTTTTGAAATTGATTCCAAGTTTTTGCTTGATTTGTTCCATACAGAATCACTGTCGACGGTGTCACTGTCAGGTTGTTTTGAAGTTAGTACATTTCTCCGATATTCCATGTTTTCAAGATGCGGGGGGGGAGGGGATCTAGTTTCATTATCCTCCACCAGTTCTTCCATTCCTATAGCAATTAACGCCATGGCTGGAGTTCCAATCAAGGTAAATGGAAGCAATAAAATTTGAGGTGCGAGAAATAGCAAAGCAATTCCAACTATGACTGTGCCAAAACAGGCACCTAACCAAGCAACCAATGCAATGACGGCTACAATCATGAGGGCTGCACCAGCGATAATTTTAGCAATAGCCTTATATTTAAACATACCGCATTCCTTTGAGATGTGGTTTGACCTTTTGGTCCTGTGGTTTGCTGCCAGTAGCCTGGCTAACTCTTACTGCTTAGAGGCAGCACTTCACCGCCTTAGGTTGACCAGGTAAACTTCTACAACAGTGTCAACCTTCCCCTAACTCCAAACGCCTGTCCTCAACACAAAGTCAAAATTGAATTTCCTATTTTTTCTCACAACCCATTCAGAAGACTTCTAACCATCCTAGCTGGTTAGACTTTGAGCTTCTCCTGTGAAAATCTACTAGGTCATCAATCTGCCAATCGCCTAAAGGCCGGAGACATGACTGCACCCGATCGCCATGTTAAATATCTTTCAAAATTACCTTGCCAAAGGATCGCCATCCAGACATGGCATCCCCATTTGATGAGTTAATGTGACAAAGCCCTTAGCGTCCATCTTCATCCATATACGCAATATTTTGCTTTGCTCCTTCATGCCCCATATTTGCCGCTTTTTGGTATAAAACCCGAGCTTTTTTATTGTCAGGTTGCCCTCCTTCCAATGTAATTTCATATGCGTAATAATAACCAAGCATTAGCATTGCGTCTGGATCACCAAATGACACACCTTTCTCTAAGTACTCCAAGCTCTTTTTTCTATTGTTACGTTGACCTTCAAGAGCGCCTAGGTATTTGTAGGCAAAGCCAGTTCCGAGTTCAATTGATCTGTTGAAGTAGTTTGCAGCTTTGTTTGGGTTTCTGGATACATTAATTCCTACCAAGTAGATCAAGCCGAGAATTAAGTTTGGTACTGAAAGGTGTGTAGCGCCCTCTAGCTTTGCTCTCTCACCTTCAAGAATAAAACCGTAAAAATCGTCATTTTGCTTTATTAGATGTTCAGTTTTTGCAAGTAGGTCGATGTAATCTTCTTCACTTTCCTTTGACAACCAGCCAAATATTCCCATTGCTTTATATCCTTATATATAGAGAAATTGTAGACGTTTAACACAGTACCGGGACAAACGAAAGGCGACAAGAAACGTACTGTCATATTAAGCCGACATTTCCCAGGTAACCTTCAGTTCTGAGGCAATCGCAGGCGAACTCCGCCATTGAATGCTTCAAAATTATCGAAACTGTCAAATGAATCGGGGTCTTCAAAGTCTCGATAACTTTTGCCCGGTGGATCATCTGGCAGTTTAAGAAGCGTAATAACAAGATCAAAATTCCGGGAGAAGACAGTCATCTCTTTGACTGGTTCATCGGGCCACCAGATGCCAGGGCCATGATTGATCTCAATTTTATTGTCGTTGTTGGAGATGCCCGTGTTGGCAACAGATGCTTGAGGGATCGGTACAGGAGGCAAACCGACAGTCTTAATGAACTTTCCGGTTTCTAATGCGCTCTGACTCGGTTTGCTCCAGAGGATAAAACCACTTCGCGAAAGGACAAGAACACAGCGCTTGTCAGTGATTTCAACCAACTTAAGAAGCATGGCAGTCAAAGAGACACTGTATCTGTCTGTGCAATGTTCAATCAGATTGAAGTCAATTTTCTGCCGGTCAATTTGTTTTCTGAAATCATTGGGCGGCATCAGTAATTGTGAGGCAAATTTATTAGCTTCGCTCTCGCGTTGAGCATCGTCATGGAAATTGGACAAGTCTTCTTGTGAGCATTCGAATTTTTCTAATTCATGCCGGTGCAACAGGTAATGACCAAATTCGTGTGCAAGGGTGAAGTTGATGCGGCCAAGCTGAGGAATTTCCTTGTTGTACAAAATTAGCCATCTTGATTGCTCATCGCGGTAGCTCCCATACAAAGCACCTTCAAAGCCAGAAAGATCGTCGTCGCCTTTAACTTCCTTAATTCGATGATCAGGGAATTTATTGCGGCTGTACTCCAGGCAAATTTCTTCGATATTTAAAGGGTATCTATCTTCACCCAGGACTGCATCCAGAAGAGCGATCACATTATTGGCTTCTTTGACGGGCTGTTTGGGGTCCCTCAATCCTCATCCTCCCACAGAAGGTCAATAGATCGGCGAATTTTTTCTTTGGTTTTAGGCGGCATATCTTGGTACTTGCGGAAAAATGCCGTGTCAGCTGCATCGACCTCTGATGAGGAGCCCGAACTATCCAGGAGGTATTCAGTTGTTGTATCCAGCGCTTTGGCAATTTTCATTAGCTTTTCACCGGATGGTTTACGGGTACCCCGGTTTTCAATTTCCCAAATATAGCCTTTGCTGGATTCGCATTTTTCTGCCAATTGCTCAAGTGTGAGCTTCTTTGCAGTTCGGAGGGCTTTGATTTTATCGCCCAAATCCTTCGACATATGTGGTTTCTCCCTAGTTATCATAAGTTCTACATAGCAATACAAAAAGTTATTGACAAGAGTATTGTTTAGAAATAATGTGAAGTTCTAAATAGCGTTACTTATTATAGCGCATTAGTTGGTAAATTTGAAGATAGGAGTAGAAAATGGGTAAGGGTCCTGAAACGCACCATGTGGTGCCTAATAAAGATAAAGGTGGCTGGGACGTACGACGCGGCGGTGCTGACCGTGCGAGCGGCCATTTTGATACCAAGCAACAGGCCGTGGATGCCGGGCGTGACATTAGTCGCAATCAACAAACTGAATTTCGTATCCACAATAAGGACGGGAAAATTTCGCAGACTGATAGTCACGGAAATGACCCCCGTAACATCAAAGGTTAGGAAGGAATATAAATGACCGCCAATATTGCCAAGTTTTTCCGTCACACACCGGCTATTTCTCTGGAAAAGTATTTCCTGAAATTCCCATCACCGGTTTCTGAAGCCGTTGATTGGTCTGACCTTCCATTAAACGTGAGCAAGCCCTTGATTATGGCAGTTGACGATTTGACAGAAGATGATTTGGCAATGCTTAACACAAACTCTGAGCGCATCAATGAAATGACTGATGAAATTGGTCAAGATGCCCTTATGGCGGTGTTATGCGGAAAATCAATTGGTAGTGAAATTACATTAAGCGGCATGATATCGTTAGCGGATATTCCGCCGGTTATGAGGCCCGCAGATGAACGTTCGCAAAATTTTTCTGACATTCGTTTTATCGATTATGCTC
>JABHAA010000094.1 GCA_018674495.1 Rhodospirillaceae bacterium
GAGCCGATATCGCCAGCGGCTTCCAATTCGCGCAGCCGCTCTATCGGAAACACCAAGTTCAGATCTTGGATATAGCCGGTGCGGTCGAAATTGGTGGAGACGTGGCTCATGACCAGATCATCCATGTCGATATCGCTGGGGATGATGCGGTATTCGCCGACGCCGGGGCTGAACGGCGCATCGTTCGAGCGGTGCAGACCAGCCGTGGTGATGATGGCGATGCGGCGCTCGGCCAAGGCCGGACCGGGCGCGCAGGGCGTCGGCTCGAACTCGGGCAATTCCTGATTGACCAGGGCGGTGCGGGCCGCGTCCGGCATTTCATGTAGATGCATTTTGTACTCCTATGTTTGGGTTTCTTCGTTCCACCAGCAGGCGCGCATGTAATCGGCAAATTCGCCGGGATCGATGCTGGCTGATTTCCCAAAGCGGGTCATCATCGTATGATCTTCGATATCGATTTCGAGGGCGTCGGTAAAGCGGTTCCAGAAGTTGAAAAACCCGGACACCATGGAGATTTCGACGATTTGGGCTTCGTTGTAGTGGCGCTTTAGCTCCTCCATGGCCGGCCGCGATGCGGGCGGCGCGCCGGGGCCGCCATGATATTGTTTCAAGGTCATCACCTCGGCCCAGCGCATGGCGGCTTTTTCCGCATCGCTGAACAATCCTGAGGCCAGGTAATCGCCCTCGATGGCAGCCAATGTCTCTTCATCCATTTCCAGCGCCCGACCGAGCGCTTGATTGTGGCCTGTTCAATAGGCGCAGCCGTTGAGGGTCGACGTCTTGAGGATCACCAGGCATTTGGTGCGGACGGGCAGGTTTTTGGTGATCTCTTCGCGCAACGACGCCACGATAAAGCCGAACAATATCTGCGCCAGCTTAGGGCTATGCGAAGCGACGCGGACCGCGTTGGCGGTACGCCCGAACAATTGGTCCGAATGTTCGATAATGGTTTTGCCCAAGGGAGAGGCGTTGTCGTTGGAGGGGATCGATAACAGGGCCATGATGGTCTCCATTTCCGTTATTGGTTAATCAACGCTGGGCCAGATACGGCGGCCGACGCTGGGGCTGCCGGGCGCATGCACGGTGTATTTGATGATGCGCGAGGTCCAGACCGTTTCGTCCAGGGCCAAGGATTCGTGGTTCTGGAAATGCTCGGCGCGGGCTTCCAGGGACAAAAACTCGTACATCACCGAATGCTTGGCCCAGCCGGCGACCGAGACCAGCTTGCGGGTCGCGATGCAGCCCGCCATGCGCGCCATGGCCGGCATCCGGTAATTGGCGTACCAGCCGGCCAGATCGAATTCGTCGGCGATGGTGCGGGTGCGAAAGCTGCCCATCTGGATGGCCGGACCGGGGGTCGAATCGTGAATGCGGTAGTCGAATTCCGGGCCGTTGACGCGGGCTTCCTCGGTGAAGACACAGGTGCGGGCGCCCTGGCGCAACGCAATCTGTTCGCGGACGGCAGCATCGTCTTGGTCCATCTGGTCGAAATCGGGCTTGAAGAACACGTGCGGAGAGCCGGCGCCGATGAGCAACAGATACTGGGTGCCGGTGCCCACGTCGGCGTTCTCGCCCTCATCCATGCGCGGCAATACGTCGCCGATCTTGTCCATATGGGCGCCGCCGCCGGTGATTTCGTAATGGGCGGCCCAAAGAATCCCTGGGCGCGCCATCACTTCGGGCAAATAGCGATCGTGCAGCCAGGCCAGATAATCGCCCTTGCCGGCCTCTTCCAGATCGTACCAAACGGCGCGGATGCCCTGGTCCAAAATTATGTTCCCCCTATTTGCCGAGGCCTTTCCATGGCCCACAGGGAAGTTATAATGCTTTACGCCATATTTAGAAAAGTACTTACGTTTTCACCTTATAGAGACCTATTAGTAACTAGGAGTTCGCCATGTCTTCCGATGAGTCCCGAATTGAGATGATCGATATCGACAGTGCCGAAGGAGACGTGGCACGCTTTTTCAAGGGCGCCACCGAGATGCTCGGCCGGGTGCCCAATTCCTACCGTATCTTGGCGCGCTCGCCGCTGACCGCGAAAATGCTGCTGCCGTTCAACGCGGTGTTGCAGCGCGAAGGCGCCGGCAGTATTCTTTCTACCCGCATCAAGGAGATGGCGATCATCAAGACCAGCCACGTCAACGGCTGCGCCTATTGATTCGCCCACAACACGTCGCTTGGTCAAGCGGCAGGCATTACCGACGATCAAATCATTGCCATCGGCTCCGAGGATTTCATGGAATCGGATTTGCTGACGGCGCGGGAAAAAGCGGCCGTGCTTTGGGCCGAACATGTGACCCGCAACACGGCGCGGGAACGGGATGATATCTTCGAGGCCGTGCGCCTGGAATTCTCCGAGGAAGAGGTGGTCGAGCTGACTATGATTTCCGGATTGTTTAATTTTTTCAATCGATTCATGGATTCTCTTCATATACCGATAGAGCCACAGGACGAGGTCAACAAGATCAAAAAATCGGTGCGACTGGAGCCCGAAAAGCTGCACGCCTATCTGCATGCCATGCTCGGCGAATGGCCCGAGGACTTCCCCGAACCGGCGCCCGATTAAAGGGCGATCAACACCGCCGCAACCACCGGAATGGCGGCGACGATGGCGAGCACCAAGGGTCCCAGCGCGGCATGGCGGCCAAGGGGCAGGCGCAGCGCCAGCGGCGGCGCCACGAACACCAATATCAACACGACCAGGGCCGGCCGGCTGGCGGCTTCGGCAAACAGGCCGAGATTGACCGCCAGGCCCAGCAACACGCCGCCGCCGCCGAGGGCGCCCATGGCGCTGAGCGGATAGCGGGCCGTCGGCCAGTTCCACAACAAAAAGCCGGCGCTTGCCATAGCCAGCGCCGCCGCCAACTGGGCGACCAGCGGGCTGTGGCCAAGGAAGGCCAGGATGCCGACACCGATGGCGGCGAACAACAGCATAAAGGCGGGCGCCGATTTGCCCTCTTCCGGCTGGCCGGTCAAGCGGATCACGATAAACGCACCGAAGGCCCACGATACGGCCAAGGTGACGCCAATCTCGCCGGTGTAATGGGTCATCTCCCGCCAGCCCAGCCAAGCGACAATGAGCGCCGGCCAGACCAGGATCATCGGCAGCCGGTACCGCTCCACTCCTTGGAATATGTCCAGAAAGAAGCCGATGATGAAGCCGATCGCTGCAATAAACACCAATTTCTGGACGGCCGCGTCGGGGGGAAAATCGGGCGCCCCGAGGCGCAGCAGATAGCCGGCGCTGAAGGCCAGCGCAATAGCGCCGCCGGCCAGCAAAGGCCCGAGGCGCGCACCGCAGGCAAAGCGCAGAACCCCGGTCAGGACCAGCGCAGCCAGCAGCGGCACGGCGGCGATGGCGATCAGCGCATCCAGGGCAGTATCGGGCATGGCGTGCCTCGCGTTTCAATCGGGGACCAATTCGTGCTATGCAAACTCTTGCATCGGGGCAATCGAAGCGCAAGGCTAAGCCCGCCCCGGTGACCA
>JABHAA010000079.1 GCA_018674495.1 Rhodospirillaceae bacterium
GAGCCGGTCCAGCCAGAAGGGCACGCCCTCACCGAGATGGCCGACCACGATCTTGAGATCAGGCAGATCGTCAAAAACGCCGCTCACCATCATGCGCAGCATGTGCAACGCCGTGTCGGTCTGGAACCCCCAGAAGGCGCCCTCCATGTGACGCTCCATGAAAACCCCGGCCATCGCCGGCGGCACGTTGCGGGGATGCAGATAGATCGGCACATCCAAATCCACCGCCGCCTCCAGGATCGGCCGGAAGCCGGGCGCATCCAGATATTCACCCTTGGTGTGAGAGTTGATCACGGCCCCCTTGAGGCCGAGGCCGACGGCCCGCTGCAATTCTTTCGCCGCCGCTTGCGGGTCTTGCGGCGCGATGGCGGCCAGCCCGGCGAAGCGCGCCGGGTGAGCGTGCACCGCCTCGATCAATACGTCGTTGGCATCCACCGCAATGGCGTTTGCCAGATCGGCGTTGAAGGGCTGCACGCCGGGGGCGGTAATAAATATGAGCTGCATATCGACGCCGCTTTCATCCATCGCCTGGATGCGCAAGGGACCAAGCTCGGGCAGGCGCTCCTGGAGCATCGCCTCCCAATTGCTGACCGGATCGAGGATGGCGCCGATCAGTTGCTCGAAGCCCGGCTCCGCCGGATTGCCGTCATCGATTAGCTTTTTCCATTCGTCCATCAGCAATGGCGTCGCAAAGGCTTCCTCGGTAGAGATTTTCATGGGTGGTTACTCTCTATTGAGCAAAGCGGGTTTCGAACACCGGCTCCTGGTCGGACCAATAGCCGCCGCGTATAGCGCCCGCCGAGACATCGCCGTAATAGGGGGCAAAGGAATCCGGCAGCCTGGGGCTATCGGGAACGGCCAGCCAGATACGCAGCAGATGGCGCTTTTCGTCCGGGTCGGGATAATCGGTAAACTCGGACCGGGCGTGCAGCAGGCGCAAATTATTGACGAACTGGATATCGCCTTCTTCGAATTCCTTTTCCATGAAAAAGGCTGCATCTTCGGTCAAGCCCATGAACACCTCCATGGCTTCTTTCTGATCCGCCGGCATGTCGATACCGCGCTTCTCGTATCCATAACGGATATAGGCCGGCGAGACGCGGCTTACGAAGCGCCCGTCATGATGCGCGAACATGGGCTGCTCGTAATCGGGGGCGACGCCGGGCGGTTGCCGGTCGCGCCAGGAATAGATCAATGGCCGGTAGAGGGCGGCCAAAAGATCAGGCCGCGCGCGGGCTATTTCGTTGTGGATTGCGAGAATAGAAACGGCGCGGCTGATGCCGCCTTCCTTGGCAATGCGGAGGCAGAACAGGCCAACCACGTCGGAGCTATCACAATGGAAATGCAGATCGTCGCTGGAGGTGTAGGAGCGGCCCGAGAAGCTTTTGCCGTGTTCGACCATTTCGCGCACATCGCCGATCACGTCGCCGTGGCGGCTCTGCGCCCGGGCCGTGCCCAGATGCAGCCCGATGCCCCAATAGATCAGCCGCAACTGGTGTTTGGTGAAATCCCGCACCGGAAAGCCGCGATACATCTGGATGCCGGGACCGTTCTGCAACTGGGCGCTCATCTCCGCGAGATCATCGGCAAATTCGGGCAGCGGAAAATCCTCCCGTGTCATCTCACCGATGGATTTGCCGGTCGCTTCGAACGTCTCCAGCGCCCGGCCTATCTCAGCAATATGACCCGGTTTGAGCGGACGCAGCCAGTCGCTACGTGCCGCCAAGTCTGGGCCGCGCCAATCGGCTTCATCGTTGATCACGCCGGGCATTTTCTTCACCCCATCATCAAAAGTGGTTTTATGGTATCGCCTTCGTGGGAATCGTGGAAGGCCTGGGCGATGTCTTCGAACGCGTATTTCGTGGAAAGCCTGTCGATGGGAAGCCGACCGTCCATGAAGAAATCCACCAGGCGCGGGATGAAAACATCGGGGTTGCTGCCGCCCTCGCCGATGCCGCGGATGATGCGCCCGCCGCCGACCAGATGGCGTATCGGCACCGGCAACGGTGATCCGTCCCAGGCGCCGGTGACGAACGCGCAGGTGCCGCGCGGCGCCAGAACCTGGATGGCCTGGCTCATGACTTCGGGCACGCTGGTGGTGTCGAGGGTGAAATCAACGCCGCCGCCGGTCAGGTCGAGGACCTGCTCGTCGATGGGCTCGTTGCCGGCCAGAATGGTGTCATCGGCGCCCAATTCGGCGGCCAGCTCCAGCCGGTGCGCGTGCCGGTCTATGGCGATGACGCGGGCCGCGCCCGAGATGCGCGCCGCCATGATCGCCGAGAGGCCAAGGGTGCCGGAGCCGAATACCGCCAAGGTCTGGCCTGGCTTCATTTTAAATTCGTTGAGCACCGCGCCGGCGCCAGTCTGCACACCGCAGCCCAAGGGGCCGAGTTGTTCCAGCGGCGCATCATCGCGCACCTTGACGACGCTACGCTCGGTGCCGATGGCGTGGGTGGCGAACGAAGACTGGGAGAAGAAATCCCCATGCACCGGCTCGCCGTCCGCTTTGAGATAGTATTCGCTTTGGGGGCGGGAGGAGACGAAATGGTTGGTGTTGTGGCAATAGGATGGCTGTGCGTCGCGGCAGCTGGGGCAGGCGCCGCAGCTATCGAAGGTCATGACCACTGGATCACCGGGCGCGACTTTGGAGACACCGGCGCCGACTTCCTCGACAATGCCCGCGCCTTCGTGGCCGAGCACGGTGGGCTTCGGCACCGGGCTGCCGGCGCCGGCGGATTTCAAATCCGTATGGCAGACGCCGGTGGCGGTGATGCGTACCAAAACCTCGCCGGGGCCAGGGCCGGTCAAATCCAGCTCTTCGATGGATGGAACGCCACTATCGTCCCGAAACACGGCTGCCTTGATTTTCATCGGAATTTCCCCCTGTTTGGTATGGTTTGTGCTTCAGTCCAGCCCGTAAAGCCGGGCCGGGTTGTGGTAAAGGATACGCGCCTTGGTGTCTTCGGCCAGATCGTCCCGCTCGCGAATGAAATTGATGGAATCGATGTCTGACGACGGGTCCGAATGGCCGTAATCGGTGCCGATCATCAGGCTGTTCTCGCCGGCATATTTCAAGACCCAGGGAAGATCGTCGTCGCTCTGGCAGGTGATATAGGCGTTGGCGGATTCGAACACATTGTCCGGTACCGCTAGCCCCAACGTCTCCATGCGGCGGACGCTTTCGTTGTGCACCCACGGCATCCACTGGGCAGCAGACTCGATGAAGCCCCAGCGCAGTTTGGGAAACAGTTTCGGAATTTCGCTCATGATCAGGAACATGCAGCTTTGTACGGTGGGCACCCGGAAGATGCCCCAGGCCTTGGTCTGGCCGCCAGCGGCGAGATTGTCGTACATGGAGACGTTGGCCGGATTGGCGTTGGCGATATGGATGGCAATGGCAAGGTTAAGGGCTTCGGCCTCGGCAAGGATCGGATAAAAGGCCGGGTCGGTCACCCATTTCTCACCTTCCATAGGGCGCAGGAACACGGCGCAGGCGCCATGTTCCTTGGACCAGCGCATCTGGTTGATCGCCTCGTCCGGCATGGAAGATGGCACCAGGCACGACCAGCGCAGCCTATCGCTGCTCGCCTGTGTGGTTGCCGCCAGCCACTTGTTCCAGGACCGGGCCAGTGCCGCCTCGCCATCTGGTTCCGAGGTCAGGTTCAAGAGCCACATAGTCGCGTGCAGCACCTGCACGTCGATGCCGAGATCATCCATATGCGCGACGCGCTTGGTGGTGTCCTGCATACGCCGGGATTCCCGGGGCGTGCCGGTCCGGCGTTTGGACAATTGCGCGCGGGATTCCAAATCGTCCTCACTTTCCACCTGCAACGCCATGGGGCCACGCTGGCCGTTGACCTGCCAGTAGCTGACGCTGGGATTGTCCGGATCATCGATCAGCGTGGGCCGATATTTGGCCTCTGCTGGTTCAAGGAAATCCCAGGTGTCGTCGCTCTCAATGACATGGGCGTCGGCGTCGATGATCGGGTAGTTGATGGCGTCCATTGGTTCCTCCTTGGCGGGGCCTTGAATTATGTTACCACAAGCGTCCGCTGGCAATCGCCGCGCCTTCGGCCAGGGCTTCGAGCTTGGCCCATTGCACCGATGGGTGCACCCGGCGCACTAGGGGGCCTTGGGCAAAGCCGCAATCGGTGCCGGCCATTAGGTTTTCCGCTCCCACCAGCCCAGCAAATTGGGCCAGGCGCTCGGCCACTAGTTCGGGATGCTCGACGATGTTGGTGGAGTGAGTGACGACGCCGGGGATCAGCGTCTTGCCGTCCGGCAATTTGACGTCTTCCCAGATGCGCCATTCGTGGGCGTGGCGCGGGTTGGCGCCCTCGATCGCATAGGCGCCGGCGTTTACCTTCAAGACGAGATCGACAATGTCCGCCAATGCGACGTCGCCGAGGTGGGGCGAATTGAAGCTGCCCCAACAGATATGATAGCGGACGCGGTCTTCGGGAATGCCGGCAAGCGCATGGTTGAGGGCATCGATGCGTAGCCCTGCCCAGGCCCGGTATTCGGCGAGGCTGGCCGGCGGAACCATGCGGTCATACATGAACGGCAAATGGGCATCGTCGATCTGCACATACAATCCAGCATCGACGATGGCGGCGTATTCCTCGGCCATGGCTTCGGCGATGGCGAACACGAATTCTTCGTCGCTGGCATAGTATTCATCGCGGCGTTCTGGCGCCACGCTGGCCGGCGCGACCACCGGCAGAAATCCGTCTGCCACACCGGTCTTGGCCATGGCCGCCTTCAAATTGGTAATGTCGCGCTGCAATTCATCGCCGCCGGAATAGGTGATCGGGCCGGCGCAGACCCAGGTGCCCATGAGCCCGGAGAAGCCTTGGGACTTGTCGTAGTCGGCGTAGAAATCTGGAAACAGGCGGCGGTCGTTGCCGGCGGAAATCACCTCGCCGGATTTCAGTTTGCTGGCGCTTTCTTGTTCGTGCAACTCGAACCCCGATAACCGGTCGAGCACATAGCGGGACCAGGAATGGGATTTGCCGAACTCGCCATCGCTGACGATATCGACGCCGTGATCGGCCTGGGATTGCACCACGTCGATGACCGATTGTTGGAGGCAATCCTGGAAGCCTGCATCATCGACGCTTTCGCCGGCTTCCATGGCGGCAAGGTATTGAACCAGCGCCGGCGGGCGGATCAGGCTGCCCACATGGGTCACGGGGATACGGTTGTCCGGGCTCATGGAAATAAACTAAATGCCTAGCCCTGCCGAAACCAGACATTGTTCGCCGCGGCGGGCCAAGATACTTATGATTGGAGAAAGTAGGGAAGGGCGGTGCCGTGAACGACAAATCAGAATTGCGCCGGGAAATGATCCAGCGGGCTCAAGATCTGGTGCCGGTTCTGCGCGAGCGGGCAGAGGCGACCGAAAACAACCGGGCGGTTTCCACCGATACCCATGCCGAATTCCAGGACTCGGGGTTTTACCGGATATTTCAGCCCGAAGCCTTCGGTGGGCTGGAGATGGATATCGGTCTGATGGTGGATCTGGCCGCCGAGATCGGTCGTGGCTGCGGCTCCAGCGCCTGGATATTCACCAACATCGCCGTGCACGGGCTGATCAACGGCATGAAAGATCCCAAATGCCAGCAAGAATTATGGGGCGACGATCCCGGCACCGTGATCGCCTCCGCCCATCCCGGCAAAGACGCCCATGTGGAGGAGGTGGACGGCGGGCTCCTCGTCGACGGCATCTGGAACTATTCCAGCGGCGTCGATTTTGCGAGCTGGGTCAATCTGCAAATATTCCTCCGCCCTGAAGACGGCCCGGCGGAGCATCGCTTCGCCCTGGTGCCGAAATCTGAATTTGAGATTATCGACGATTGGTTCGTAACCGGCCTCGCCGGTACCGGCAGTCGCTCGATCGCAATGAAAAAAGTCTTCATCCCTGATTACCGCATGATCAGTTCGCTAACAATGCATGGCGGGCCGACCGCTGGCAGCGCCATCAATCCGGGCAATCTTTATAAAATCCCATTTTGGGGAGTCGGCGCCAAATTGTTCGCGGCGCCGCCGCTGGGTATGGCAAGGGGCGCGCTGGAATTGACCGAAGACGATATTGAAAGCCGCTCCTCGGTGTTTGGCGCCAAGCTGGCCGAGCAGCCGGCGATCTTCTTGCGCATTGCGGAATCAGCGGCCGAGATCGAAGCCGCCTGGGCGGTCTTGGCGCGCGATTGCCGTACCGCCGAGGCGATGACCGAAGCCGGCGAAATCCCAACATTGTTGCAACGCACCGCATGGCGGCGCAACAACGCCTATGCGGTTGTCCTGTCATTACGAGCTACCGACCGGCTCTATGGCCTGGCCGGTATGCGCGGCATACAGCCTTCCAGCCACGTGCAGCGTTGCTGGCGGGATGTGCACGCCGCAGCCTCGCAAGTGGCCATCAATTGGGACACCCAGGCCATCAATTACGGGCGCGCCCGCTTCGGCCTGCCATTTCAAGATCCACGAGCTTGAGCAACGATTAGGAGCTAGCTATGCGCCGGGAAGATAATGAAGTGCTGTGCCGGGTCGGGCCTGATACGCCCATGGGCAAGGTGTTCCGTTCCTATTGGAACCCCATCGCCGACGCCAAGCAATTATCTGCGCCGGACGGCGATCCGGTGCGGGTGCGCTTTTGCGGTGAAGATTTTGTGGCCTTCCGGGATTCAAGTGGCACCCTCGGCCTGCTGGACGAATACTGCGCGCACCGGGGCGCATCCCTGGCACTGGCGCGCAATGAGGAAAACGGTCTGCGCTGTATCTATCATGGCTGGAAATACGATGTGACCGGCCAATTGCAGGACGCGCCCAACCATCCCGACCCGGAATTTTGCACCGGCTTCAAGGCGGCTTCCTATCCGGTGCGCGAGGCAGGCGGTCTGATCTGGGGCTATTTCGGGCCCGCCGATAAAGAACCGGCGTTTCCCCATTTCGCATTTTTTGAGCCACCGGTGAGCAATCTTTATGTGGCACGGGTCGATCTTAACTGCAATTACTCGCAGTTGCTGGAGGGCGGGCTGGACTCCTCCCACGTGGGCATCTTACACGCCGACATGGCCAACCCCGGTTGGGCGTCCGGTATATTCGAACGCAACACCGACGCCAATAATCCAGGTGGCCTGGCGGTCGCTGACGATGCGCCCGCATTGAGCATCGAAACCACCAATTTTGGCTTTCACTATGCCGCCATCCGCAAAGGCGAGAACGGCGGACAAAGCATCCGCATCGTGCCGTTCATCATGCCGTCGGCGCGCATCATCCCCGCCGAAGTGCGTACCGCCACCTTGTTCGAGGTGCCGAGGGACGATGAGAACACATCCACCTATCTGGTCGCCTTTGGTGAGTTCACCGATGACCGGCCGCGCCAGTTGAAGCAATCTGGCCTGGATGATCCGAGGCTTTATTCGGAGGAAGATTTCAAGTGGCGCGGCACCTGGGAGAACCGTTTCGGCCAGGATCGCTCCACGATGAACGAAAGCTGGTCCGGACTTAAGGGGTTGGAGCCTGAAGACGCCGCCGTGGCGCTTTCCATGGGGCCGATCTTTGACCGCACAGCTGAACATCTGGTGCCAGCGGACGCGGCAGTTGTCCATATGCGCCATATATTACTCGAAGCGGCCAAGGCAGTGGCGGCGGGTGAAGATGCACCGCCCTTGCCGGACCTGACCAAAGTTCGCGCCGTAGCCGATACCGAAATTCCCGCCGGCGCCGATTGGCGCAATCTCGCGCCTGACAATATCGGCATTGCCGATAAGGCGGCGGAGTAGGGTTCTCTATGAGCCGCCCAGGTATTTGTGCAGGAACTTCATCTGCGGAGTGCGCCAGCCGCTGCTGACCGAAAATTCATCGCCGATTTCCAGATAGCGGTCATCGGCTTCGGTGTAGGCGGGCCAGTCGATCAGCCCTTCGCCATTGGGATCACCGGTTTCGACGAAGCGGATGAAGGCGTCCATCATCACGTCCGAAAGGGCGTGGTCGGTTTCTTCGTAGCCGGGGCGGCCATCCTTCACATTGCCGAACACATATTCCACATCGTCGCCGTGGCCGGGTGCGCCGTCCATGCCTGGCGCCCGGCGGGTGAAGACATAGCGGAACGATTGGGCGCCCAGTTTGTTCATGTCGGAGGCCAGCCGCCAGGAGCCGTAGGTGAACTGGGTGTCGCCGAACAATTCGCCGAGCCTGTGTTTGATATCATCGTCATCGGTGGCCGGATAGAGGCTTAAGGCTTCATCCGTTTGCGCGCCGAAATTGGTATCCAATAATTCCCGGTAGGCGTCCATGGTTTCGATGGGCCAGCTTTCTACGCCCCAAGAGCCCTCGTCTTCCATGTTGCCGATGATCACTGGCATCACGTTGACCTTGCCGGCGGCGAAGGCGTCGCGCTCTTCCAGCGGGATTACCCAGCCGTCGCGGATCGGGCGCAGCACCCGAGGCGTGGTCAGGCCGCGCACCCTTGGCTGGAAATCGGGGGTGCGCGCCAGTATCTCTTCCGGCGTCATTTTGCGCATCGCGTCCAGATCATCGCCCAGCTTTCGGCCCTCTTGCTCCGCGTCCTCCAAATTATAGAGTGGGCGAAAGGCGCCGGGGCTTTGCAAGATGGCCTGGTCCCAGAGCCCCGCGCCAAGCGGCGATGTGATCAGCAATGAGATGGTGGCCGAGCCCGCCGATACGCCGAACACGGTCACCCGGCCCGCATCGCCGCCGAAGGCTTCGACGTTTTCGCGAATCCATTTCATCGCCGCGAAGGCATCCAAAAGCCCGTAATTGCCGGACGAGTTCTCCGGCGATTCCTTGGTCAGTTCCGGATGGGCGAAAAAGCCGAACAATCCGGCGCGGTAATTGAATGTCACATAGACAACACCCTTTTTGGCAAACACTTCGCCGTCGCTACGGGTGTCGGCGGCGCTGCCGCGCACGTAGGAGCCGCCATAAAGCCAGACCATCACCGGCAGCTTGTCGCCGGCGTCCTTGGCCGGTGTCCAAATATTGAGGTTCAGGCAATCCTCGCCCATGCCCGGCGCCAGCGATCTAGGCATGAACGGCTCCTGCGGGCAGTCGAGGCCGAATGTATCTGCTTCGAACACGTCGTCCCAAGGCTCCGCCGGCTCCGGCGGGCGCCAGCGCAAATCGCCTTTGGGCGCCTTGGCGTAAGGGATGCCCTTGAAGATGCGGATGGACGCATCGTTCTCGGCTGTGGTGCCGGCAACGGGGCCGGATTTGGTGGTTACAATATCGGTCATAAACGGTTTTCCTGCTATTCCCCGGCCAAAATTGCGGCGGTCTCGGCGGGCATGGATTGAAAAATGTGGTGATGGGTGGGCAGCTCCAAGCTCGTCCAACCGCCCTGGTCGCGTACCTGGTCGGCGAACTGGTGGAACGGTGAGCCCGGATTTTCCGATGCCAACACATAAACCTTGTCGGCGATCTTCAGGTGGTTGCCGACAAGGGAAAGTTTTTCGGTCATAGACTTCAAGGGATGCGGGCGGCCCAGGCTTTCGATCCATTGGCGCCCCTCGGCGGGCATAGTCTTGGAAATACTGCCCGGCGGGCGCGGCAACAGCCAGCCGTCCCCGTGTTCATCGGCGGCGGCCTGCGCGGCGGCGGCGCGCTCGGGCCCCGTCAGGTCATTGAGGCTTTGGCCATCGCCGGGCAAAAAGGCGTCCAGATAAATGAGCCGGGTGATTTTCTGCCATTCGGCGTCGGCGACGCCGGAGATCACCATGCCGCCATAAGAGTGCCCGGCGAGCACGAATTGATCCAGTCGCTCCCATTCGATGAGGGCGCGAACGTCCTTTATGTGGGTGCTCAAATCCACATCCGCGCTGGCTAGATGCGCTCGCTCGCCGAGGCCGGTATAGGTGGGCACGAACACCCGGTGGCCTTGATGCCGAAGAATATCGGCGACGCCGGTCCAGGACCAGCCGCCGCCCCAGGCGCCGTGGCAAAGCACAATCGTGGTCATGGCTAATCTCCCTCCTCGGGCGGAAGAATCTCCTGCACGCAGATGGCATCAATCAGGTGGGTGCGGCCGATATCTTCCAGATGGCTGCGCTTCTGATCGTTATGAAGGTGGCCGCCGATGCCCTGGGTCATTGCAAGAATTACCGAACGGTCGCCCATGTCCAGCCAGTAGGCCCGGCGCACCAGCTTGTCCGCCTCGTCGCGGGCGAACGGGTCTTCTGGGTTGGCGCCGAGATCGGGTTTGTAGAAATTGGCCAATGCATCGTCTCCCTAAATTTTCCTGTGTGTTGAATTGTAGTCGCCGTATCGCCTTAAGGCCACTGCCAACGGGCGATGGAAATCAACAAATCCGGTAACGGCACGTTGGTGATAACAAACTCGGTGCTCAGCGTCAGCGTGAGAGCGCCGAGCAGCGACACGCCGATACCGGCCAGCACCCAGGAAGAAAAATCCTCATGGTCCCGGTTGAGGAACCAGCCGAATATCATCCGCCATATGGTGGTCGTCTGCTGGATCGGCGCGACCACCGCGACCGGCGCGATGGTCAACGCCATGAAGCGCAGGATTTGCGAGGTGCAGACAACGAAACCAGACAGGGTAAACCATTTGGCGGTTGCCCGGTTCATGGACAAGATTTCCCTGGTAAAGCGGGGATAGAAGAGCACCGGCAGCAAAACCAAGGTGGCGGCACCATAGGCGATGACACCGCCGGCCAGACTGGCACCGAAACTGACATCGATGACGGCGCCGCGAATAAGCACCGCGCTTGATCCATAACCGAGTGCCGACAGGGCCGCGAAGGTGAAGCCCCTGGCGTAGTTGGGCTCGAACTTGGGTGTCGCCTTGGGTTCCACCTGAGCTTTGCGCGAACGCAGCATAACCAGCGGGCCAATGAATATAAGGATGATGCCGATAATGCGTAGCGGCGTTAACACCTCGCCCAAAAATATGATGGCGAGGGCGAGGGAAATCAAAAGGCTCACTTGCTGTACCGGCCCCACCAGATTGCCGCCCATGGATTGTAGCGCCTGATAGTTACAGAACCGGCCCCAGATGAAATGGGCGACGCCGGCGGTGACCAGCAACAAAACTGAGGACGCTGGGAAATGGAAAATATCCGCGGCGCTGCCGGTTGCCAGGGCGGCGATGAAAAACAGCGGCAAGCCAACCGGGACCGAAATGGACATGCCTTGCAGGGCGGTTCCGGTGAGCACGCCGCGCCTTGTGGCGGCATTGTTCAGCCCGAATAGTGCGGCTGCTAGAAGCGCGAGAATTCCCCCGAGCAATTTTTAATACCCCTGTCGCGATGTTTCGCACCCTTGATCAGCGCCCCCATGAGGCAATATGTTTAACGGAAAGGCAAGTGGAGGCAGCGCTATGACAGACCCCAGCCAAGACGCCCCGTTCCGGGCCCGCCAGGAAGTCCTGAACCTGTTGCCGGAGCGTAGCGGCAACCACATCAACGGCCTTGGCGAGGCCGAAAAGCGTAACGCTTCGCCGGTTATGTGGCACGATCCGGATATCCTCGCCCACGGTGATCTGCAAAACTGGTTCTTCGCCAACGGCACCGCGCCGGGCGCCAATATGCATCGGGCCGCCAACCAGGAATTCATGTCAAAGCCGATGCCTGACCTGGCGTCCGAAGCCGCCGATTGGACGCCGGACGCCGCCGCCGCCAAAGTGAAAGCGGCGGCGCTGGAATTGGAATCCGATATCGTCGGCATCGTGCGGCTCAACCAGGATTGGGTATTCGACGGCTATGAAGCCAACTACCAATGGATCATCGTGCTCGGCGTCGCCATGGATTGGGACTGCCTGAAGACAGCGCCCAGCGAAAAATCCCAGACAGAAGTACAGAACCAATACGGCCGGGGCACCCGCGCCGCCTACAAGCTGGCCGGCTGGCTGCGCGGGCACGGCTGGGACGCGCATCCCCATGGCGGGCCCATCGCCGGGCCGGTGTTGATGATCCCGGCGGCTATTGAGGCCGGGTTCGGCGAACTGGGCAAGCACGGCTCGATGATCAACCGGCAGTTCGGCTCCTCGTTTCGCCTGGCCTGCGTGATGACCGATCTGCCACTGGTTGCCGAGGCACCCGATGCTTTCGGCGCCGACGATTTCTGCGCCTCTTGCCAAGTCTGCACCAAGGTTTGTCCGGTGGACGCCATCAAGCCTATGAAGCAGACCGTGCGCGGCGAAGACAAATGGTATGTCGATTTCGACGAATGTATCCTTTATTTCGTCGAGAACCGGGGCTGCGGCATATGCATCGGCCAGTGCCCGTGGAGCCGCACCGGAACCGCGCCCAAATTGGCGGCCAAGCTAACCCGTCGCGCCGAGGCCAAAATTTAAAAGATACTTGCGTTTCCGTCGATGGTGAGGCGGACGTTGGCGTGGGCTAGATATTCGGTGATGTTTTCCCCGAGCCCGGTCAGGCGCCAGACGGTTTTATCACCGCGCTCCAATATCTGCACCATTTCGATATCGATCAAACTTTGGATGGTGTCTGCGAACCAGTCATGCTCGGTCAATTCGTGTGCCGAATCGACGCGGGTCATCAACAGGGCCCAGCACTGGTTGCGGTCGAGGCTGTATTTCTTTAATTCGCTTTCTTCGTCGGGCGCCTCTGCCTCCGGTTTCTTGCGGGCTAGGGCGCCTTTTATGCGGTCGCGTAATGCCATGATGGCACCTCATAGGTCCTTAGAGAATCAAGACTATAACCGCGCCGGCCATCAAATCAAAATCGGAGCCGGCGCATTAAGGCGCTGGGCGCCGATTGAAGTTTCGGTGGGCGCGGCCATATTGGGGCGGGAAGGCGGGCAGCGCGCCCAATTCCTCCGCCGCGTGCCAGGCCCAGCGTGGGTCGTACATCATCTGGCGGGCCAACGCGATCATGTCGGCTTGGCCCGAACGCAAGATATGCTCGGCCTGTTTCGGCTCGGTAATCAGCCCCACGGCCATAGTCGGCAATCCGGTTTCCCGTTTTACCTGGGCGGCGAACTCGGTCTGATAGCCGGGCCCCAGATCCATCAAAATGGCATGATCGGGCGACATACCGCCGGCCGAGATATCCATGAAATCGCAGCCCCGTTCCTTCAAGGCCTGTGCGTAGGCGACGGTGCTGTTGATGTCCCAGGCGTCTTCCATCCAATCGGTCGCCGACACGCGCACGCCGAGGGGTTTGTCCTCGGGCCAAACGGCGCGCATGGCATCGAACACTTCCAGCGGAAAGCGCATGCGGTTTTCCAGGCTGCCGCCATATTCGTCGGCGCGCTGGTTGGAAACGGGCGACAGGAACTGGTGCAATAGATAGCCGTGCGCGGAATGCACTTCGACCAACTCATAGCCGATGCGAAGGGCGCGTTTGGTCGCGTCCACAAAGCCGTCCTTGACGCGTTTGAGGCCGGCGGTATCTAGGGCGATAGGGGTCGGCCAGTTTTCCGAATGGGGCACGGCGGACGGACCATACGTCTGCCAGGCTTCGGGATCATCTTCGGGCAGGGCGCCGGTGCCCTTCCACGGAACGATGGAGGACGCCTTGCGCCCGGCATGGGCGATCTGGATGCCCATGGCGGTGGGTCCGAACTGGCGCGCCGTTGCCAGCACGCGCGTCATGGCTTCTTCGTTCTCGTCGGAATACAGCCCAGTGCATTGGGGCGAAATGCGGCCCGCCGCCTCGACACCGGTGGCCTCGACAATGAACAACCCGGCGCCGGAAATGGCGTAGGAGCTTAAGTGGTGGATATGCCAATCGGTCATGGTGCCGTCGATGGCGCTGTATTGGCACATGGGCGCAACTACGATGCGGTTGCTCAATTCTAAACCTCCCAGCTTGATTGGCTGGAATAACCTGGCTTCGGACATCTTTGCTATTTCTCCCGGTATTTCAAAATTGACAAGAAATGGTATCGGCTCCGATGGCCAACGTCCACAGCTTCCATAGGGTGATTGCCTTAAATTATGACGTGAAGCTTGTAGCGGTCTCGCCTATAGTATTTCCAACCTGGTTTCTTAAAAACAATTAGGGTGATCCAATGTTTGATACAGCAAATCTGGAAAGCATCGTCACCAGCGCGTCCTTTACCGTCGATAACGGTGAGGTGCCGGTGACCATCGCCAATGCGCCCGGGAGTGCCCGCGACGAAAGAAAAGGCGCGGTCGAGGAGCGCGAAATCACGGCGCATGATGTGCGCTCTATCGCCGATCAATTCGATATGGACCGCGAAGGCTTCGCCTTCATGAACTGCACCTCGGAGATGAAGGATTTCTTCGACGAAGAACAAGTTAAAAGCGTCTATTACCCGGAAATTGAAAATCTGGTGGCCGGCGTTACCGGCGCCTCCAAAGTAGTGGTCTTCGATCACACCATCCGGGTTGCCGACGAGGCCAAGCGCGAAGAGATGGAACTGCGCCCGCCGGTGCGCGCCATGCACAATGATTTCACCATCCGCTCCGCCGAGCAAAGGGTGCGCGATCTCTTGCCCGCTGACGAGGCCGAGGCGCGTCTCAAAAAACGCTTTGGCTCGGTCAATGTGTGGCGCCCGCTCCGCGGCCCGGTGGAGAACTTGCCACTTGCCATCTGCGGCTGGGACAGCCTGGCCGACGCCGATATGATTGTCTCTGAACGGCGCTATGAGGACCGCATCGGCGGCATCTTGAGCACCGCCTACAATTCCGATCAGCGCTGGGTCTATTTTTCCCAAATGCAGCGCCACGAAGTGGTCTTGCTGAAATGTTATGATTCGCTCACCGACGGTACGGCACGCTGGACCGCCCACGGCACCTTCGATCTTCCGGGTGCCGCCACAGACTCGGCGCCCCGGGAAAGTATCGAAATTCGCACCATGATGTTCTGGGACTAACGGGCGGTAAGGCTGGCAAAGCGGGGTCGATATGATTGAAGTCGCCAACGTGCACCATGTGAATATCGATGTCCGCGATGTGGACCGCTCGGTAAAGTTTTACGAAGACGTGCTGGATCTGAAAGACGGCCCGGTGCCCAAGTCGCACCGGCCCCTGCGCTGGGTCTATGCCGGCGATCAGCCGATCATTCATATCTCTCAAGGCGGCGCTGCGAAGGGCGATGCCGCCAGGGAGACCGAGATTTTCCAGCATATCGCCTTCCGCGTTACCGATCTGGACGCGGCCGTTGAACGCATCGAAAGCCTCGGCATCGAACATCGTCGCAACCAGATCGAGAGCTTTTCCGTACGGCAAGTCTTCTTCGACGATCCCGACGGCGTCACCATCGAATTAATTGAGGTGGGCGGCGCAAAATCTTAAACGAAATTCATGCAAACATCAGGGAAGGTAACAAACCATGGGACAACGACACGATAGTATTCTCGGCACCATCGGCAACACGCCGGTGGTCAGAATCAACAAGCTGGCGCCCGCCAATGTAAATCTGTTCGCCAAGATCGAAGCCTTCAATCCGTTGGGCTCGGTCAAAGACAGGTTGGCCCTCGGCGTGATCGAGGAAGCCGAGAAATCCGGCGCGCTTAAGCCCGGTCAGACCGTGATCGAAGCGACCAGCGGCAATACCGGTATCGGCCTCGCCATGGTCTGTGCGCAGAAGGGTTATCCGCTGGTGTTGACCATGGCCGAGAGTTTCAGTGTCGAGCGGCGCCGGCTAATGCGTTTTCTGGGCGCTCAAGTAGTGCTGACGCCGGCCACCGAAAAAGGCACCGGCATGGTCAACAAGGCAGCCGAGTTGGCCGAGGCGCATGGCTGGTTCCTGACCCGCCAGTTTGAAAATGAAGCCAATCCGGACATTCATTCGAAAACCACGGCGGTGGAAATATTGCGTGATTTTGATGATACCAAGCTCGATTACTGGGTGACCGGGTTTGGCACCGGCGGCACCTTGAAAGGCGTCGCGCGGGTGCTCAAAAAAGAAAGCCCCGATACCAAGATCATGGTCTGCGAGCCCGCCGACGCCGCCATGCTGACCGATGGCGCGCCGCAGGAACGCAACGCCGATGGCTCGCCCGCCGCCGGCCACCCCGCCTTCAAGCCGCATCCCATGCAAGGTTGGACCCCGGACTTCATCCCGAAGATCACCGGTGACGCGATCGATATGAATTTGATCGACAAGCTGATTACCGTTGCCGGTCCCGATGCCATGAAGTGCAGCCGCGAATTGGCGACGCAAGAGGGCATTTTCGTCGGCATTTCGGCCGGCGCTACATTGGCCGGCGCGCTTCAAGTTTGCGAGGAAGCCTCCGACGGCGCCAATATTCTGTGTATGCTGCCCGATACCGGCGAGCGCTATTTGTCGACGCCCCTGTTCGCCGAGATCGAGTTTGAGATGAACGAAAAAGAAGTCGGAATATCCGAATCGACACCCGGCTATCATTTGCAGCCGCCCGAATAACTCTGGAGGATCAGGTCATGGCAGGACCAGATACCATGCCGTCGACACAAACCAATGTCAGCGGACCGCCCGAGCTTAAATCTGTCGATCACGTCTCCATGCCGTGCCGTGATCTGGACGAGGGCATCCGCTTTTACCGCGATGTCCTCGGCGGCGAGATGGTCGTACAGCAAGAGGCATTTGCGCTATTTAATCTGGCCGGAACCCGCATCGGAATCGGCTCGGTGGGCTGCACCTTTATGAAGGAAAACACCGAATACCCGCATCTGGCTTTCGTTGCCGAGGCGGATCAGTTGTCGGCCATGAAAGATTGGCTGGGCGCTTGCGGCGTGCCCAGCTCCGACTTTTGGACCCGCCAGGGTATTGAAACCTTGATGTTTTTCCGTGATCCGTCGGGCAATGTGATCGAGCTGTTCTGTTATGAGGGGTTCGAAGGTTCTGGCGATTTGCCGCGCGGGCCGGCCCGCGGCCACGGCAATACCATCGATATCGACGCGCTCCGCTATGATAGCTGGAGCGTGCCGGGCGCTTAAATATTATCATGCTGACTTTGTATCATTTTTGGAGCTCTACCTGCTCGCGGCGGGTGCGTATCTGCCTGGCCGAGAAAGCCATCGAATGGCAAAGCCATCATATTGATATCACCAAAAAGATGGAAAATTTGGAACCTTGGTATCTGGCGCTTAACCCGAACGGGGTGGTGCCGGCCCTAGAACATGACGGCAATGTGGTGATCGAAAGCAATGTCATAATCCAATATCTGGACGACGCATTTGCGGGCGCGTCGCTGACCCCGGAGGATCCATTGAAGCGCGCCAAGATGCGCGAGATGTTGGATAAGTTCGAGCATGTGGTGCACGCCAATATCAACCTCATAAGCTATAACCGGCGCCACGTGCCGAGGGTCAGCCATTTATCCGAGGGCGCGCAAAGAGATTTGATCTTGCGCATCGGCAACCCCGACCGCCGCCAACGCATGCTGGAACGTTTGGCCGCCGGCGTATCTGCGGAGGCCGAGGTCCGCGCCGAAGCGCGCCTCGCCGATATATTGGACGAAATGGAAGTTATGCTGGAAGGGCGCGACTGGCTGCTGGGCGCGTTCAGCCTCGCCGATATTTCCATCGCGCCGTTTTTGGAGCGCATGGAAGCCAACGGCCTAGACCGCTTGGCTGATTTCTCGGCACGCCCACGGCTCGGTGCCTGGTGGCAAAATATGCAAGCGCGCGCCGGCGTCATCGAAGCCTTCGCTTTTCCCAACCCGGACGCTTAAGCGCTACTATGCTGGGCGGTATCCTTGCACTGTTGTCGGCGGCCTCATTTGGGCTGAACGATGTCTCGATCCGGCGCGGCGTGCTGACCGGCACGCCCTTTCAGGCGATGGCCATATCGGTGCCGGTTGGCGTGCTGGTATTTTTGATCGGCGCGCTGATCGCCGGGACGGCGGGGGCGGTATTCACGTTTTCGCCGGCGGCGTATCTGTTCCTGTCCCTCGCCGGCATCGTGCATTTTATCTGGGGCCGGTTTTGGAATTACAGCGCCATCCGCGCCCTGGGCACCAACCTCGCCGGCCCGGTCCAGCAAACCACGCTGATCGTTTCGCTGGGCGGCGCGGTTTTATTTCTGGACGAAGTGCTGACACCGCTTCGCCTGCTTGGCATCGGCCTTATCCTGTTGGGCTCGCTGGCCATTTTGAAAACCCGAAAAGCTCGGGCCGGGGATGTGGGCCCAAAACCAAAATCTGAATTTCAACCCAAATACCTACAAGGCTATTTGTACGCTGCGCTGTCAGTCCTGGGTTTTGGCTCGTCGTCGATTTTCGTGCGCGCCGCCCTGGAAGGCTCCAGCCCCAGCGCCGGATTGCCGGGCGGCGTGGTCTCTTACGTGGCGGCGACGCTGGTCATCGCGGTCATGCTCCTGGCGGGCCGCCGGCGCGAGCAGGTGCTGGCCGTCGATGCGCGCTCGCTGCGCTGGTTTTCCTTTTCCGGGGTGCTTGTGTGTCTGTCCCATGTGTTTCGCTTCATGGCCCTGGCCATCGCCCCGGTGACGGTGGTGGCGCCGCTTCTTCAGACGCTGATTATATTCCGGGTGATCTTCGGCTGGTTCCTCAACCGGGAGCATGAGGATTACAGCTTTTGGACTTTGGTCGGTATCGCCATCTCGCTGCTCGGCGCCTTCACCCTTTCCATCAGCGCCGAGTTCGTGACCGCAAATGTGCCGATGCCGGATATCTTGTTGGAGATCATCGGGTGGCACTGGCCCTAATGTCGCTGCCGGTTAAATGCGCTAGTCGCCGGAGCCTGCGATCAGTGCGCTGTTGGCGCGCAAATTGGCGGCGAGGATGCTCAGCAATTTGGCGATGAACGGATTGGCGCTATCCAACTGGTCCTCGAAGAGCTGGCGGGTGATGGTATAAATCTCCGCCGTGCCGCCGACGGCGCGCGCCGAGGCCATGCGCACCGAATTATCGATCAAGGCCATTTCACCGAACAGGGCGCCTTCGTTCAGAGTGCCGAGGATGGTTTCCTGATCGTCGGCGGTGGCGAATATTTCAATCACGCCGGACTTGATGATATAGGCCTGGTCGCCACTGTCGCCTTGCTCGAACACCAGCATGCCTTCTTCCAATAGGGACGCGGCCATGGTGCGGCGCTGCTCCGAGCGGCGGTCATTTTCAAGCCGGCGATCGGCGTCGACTTTGGCGAGCTTGTCGCCCGAGGACGGCTCCGGCATTTGAACAATTTTTCCCATCCCTTGCATATGGGGATGGAAGTAAATGTTTTCAAGGACTTAACGCAGATTAGCGCGTTTCTCTAATCCGGCAAGATGGCGTTGATAATCACTGCCGAGCCGTCCTTGGTTTCCTTCAAGGCGTCTTCGAGGGCGGCATGCAAGGCCGCATAAGTTTCGACGCGGGTGCCTTTGATGCCGAAATGGCTACCCAGCTGTTCAAACTCCGGGCCCTGAATCTCGATGCCCATGGTCAGCTCGGTGGCGTCCACCATACCGTCCGGATAGTGATGCACGTGGCCTTTCTTCATCGCCTTGTAGTGGCCGTTGTTCATGATAACGATGATGATCGGCAGGTTGTGCTCGCGCGATGCGCCGAACGCCTGGGTGATCGGATTATAAAGCATCCCGCCGTCGCCGATGAACAACACGACCGGGCGTTCCGGCGCCGCCAACTTGACGCCGAGCGCCAGCCCCAGCCCCTGGCCGAGGGCGCCGCCGGTGTGCCGGTAAAGGGTCTGCGCCCTCGTCATCGGCAGATGTTTCCGGAGCGGCGGAAAGTGGGTGATGGTTTCATCGACAAAGATGGTGTCGGCGGGCATCACGGCGCGCATGGCGGCGCCGACGCTGGCTGGGTTGAGCCCACCCTCGGCCACGGCGGTGTCCCGCTGGTCCTGCAAAACGCCCATCGCCTTGGCGCTTTCCCCGGCCCATTTGGCGCGGCGGGTCTCCTTGGTTTTGGCCTCCACGCCACCTTCAATAGCGGCGGTGAGGGCGGCCAGCGTCGCGGCAATATCGCCTTCCAGATAGGCGTCGGCATGGAGGTCTTGATAGATCAGCCATTCTTTATGGGGGTGATCGCCGATGGCGACGATCTTGCCCGGGCTTGGACGCCGCTTGGGCGGATACCACGGCGTGCGCCCACCCACCAGAATGACCAGATCGGCGTCCGCCAGGTGGCCGTAATTATCGATACCCTGCCACAAGTCGTGGTCGGTGGGGAAGTTGGCGTAAGATGTGCCGCGCCCGCCGATCACAGGAATGGCGGCGGCTTCGGCGAGGGCCACAAGATTGCCGAACGCCGCCGGGTCGCGGCCCGAAATTTCGGTAACGATCACTGGATTTTTCGCCGCCGAGATATCGGCAGCGAGGGCTTCTATTTCCGCATTGGCGGCTTGCGTCGCGGGCGCCGGCGGAACCTGGCGCAATTCGCCGGCGGGCGACCAGTCTTCGAGCATATGCTCGAGCGGCACGTCCAGATAGATCGGGCCCATGGGCGCCCGCTGGGCCATCTCGCCGGCGCGGATGATGCATTGATAAAGGGTCGGTGCCGAGGGCACGTGGGACGCCCATTTGACGAACGGCGCCACCAATTTATCGGCGCCGCCGGGGGAGACGCCGCCATACCATTGCGGCTCTATGGGGAGATCCTCATCGGCGCCGAGGGTGACGGATTCGCCCGACATCACCAGCATCGGCACTTCCGCCTGCATGGCGCAACGGATGCCCATGGCTCCCTGCAACAAGCCGACGCCGGCGTGGACAAGCACGGCCTGTGCCTGGCCGGTGATCCAGGTGTAACCGGTCGCCATATTGACGGCGAGGGTTTCGTGCCAGCACTGGATATATTCGGGGCCGTGATTTTTCTCGTGTTTTTGGCGGGTGAGGGCTTCCCACACGGGCGACCATTCGGAGCCCGGTGAGGAGATCACATATTTGATGCCGAGATTGCGAAACGCCTCAACAATTGCTTCGCCGCCGTCCTGATAATTTTTCATATCGCTCCCCTTTAAGATTATTTTGCGGCCAGCTGGCCGGTTGCTGCGTAAAGTTGCCCTATATTAGCGTCCGCACATTCGGGCGGCAATGCGTACCCGTGCCGGGCCAACCGATTGACCCAGGTGCCAAGAATGATGCCGGTCAGGCCAACCATGCTATCCCCAGACCGGCTGCGCCCCGTTTTGCGACATACGACACCCAGTATGGGCATGTACATCATCACCATTACTGTACATTTATAGACATTCCGGGGCATTTCCAGGCTCCGGCTCTGCCTCCGCCATTTCAGCCTCCGCCTCCGCCGCTTCAGCCTCCGCCAATTCAGCCTCCGCCTTTGCCGCATCGGCTTCTTCTTCCATCATTCTGATGAACTCCATGTGGCCTTGGCTGGGATCCGCCACGTCGGGCCGGCCAACCCTACGGGGCAAGATGGAGCCGCCGCTGATCAGCCCGGCGATACGCGCCTGTAATTCTACCACCTGCAACACCGTATCCACGTCGTCGCTATCCAAACCGGTCTGGTAGACCGGCTCCAGCTTATCCATCAGCGATTGCGCCGCCTCGGTGCGCGCCGCCGCCGCATCGGCATGAAATTCGCCGATGCGCTCGGCAACATCCGGGTTTTGCAGCAACCGGGACGCCTGATTGGCAGCGCCGGCGGTGCCATAGCCCGCCTGGCGCGCCGCTTGGGTGCCGTTGGCGCCGGATGCATAGGCATGGCAAAAGGTCTCCTGCCTCGAATTGAGGGTCATA
>JABHAA010000105.1 GCA_018674495.1 Rhodospirillaceae bacterium
CCGCCACCACCGCCGCCCCAAGGGCCGCCGCCGCGCTGAATATTCCATGCCATGAGCAATCGCCTTTTCTATCTGAAAACCTGATGCTTTTTAACTTTCGACTTTTGTTGTCTCATTTCGTGCCTTATATGACAGTGAGGCGCCCCTTGCAACGAAGGTTCGGATATTTATACCCGCTTCCGGCATGCGCGGGTTCAATTTTTTGTCATATTCACTATCTCACATGCCGAGGAGGTTCATTTATGCCTGACGTCACCCAGGAACAAGTCTTGGAAGCTTTGAAAGCCGTAACCGACCCGGACCGGGGCGGTAACATCGTCGATCTGGATATGCTGCAAGGGCTTACCGTCAAGGATGGTAAGGTCAGTTTCGCCATCGAGGTGGATCCTGCCCGGGGCCCGGAATTGGAAGGTCTCCGCCAGGCTGCCGAAGATGCCGCCAAATCGGTGCCCGGCGTCAAGGCGGTTGCCGCCATCCTCACCGCCGAGCGCCCGGCGCCGCAACTGATGCCCGACAATCAGGCCGAATTCACCAAAATGGAGCTGCCGACGATCCAATCGGTGGTCGCCGTTGCGTCCGGCAAGGGCGGCGTCGGCAAATCGACGACGGCAGTTAATCTGGCCCTGGCCCTGGCCGCCGATGGCAAGAGCGTTGGCATTATCGATGCCGATATTTACGGGCCGTCGATCCCGCGCATGCTAGGTATTACCGAGCAGCCGGTGCAATCGGAAAGCGGCCAGATCGTGCCCTTGACCGCGCACGGCATCGAATGCATGTCGATGGGCTTCATGGTCGATGAGGCCACGCCGATCATCTGGCGGGGGCCGATGGCCACCGGCGCCCTGGAACAGCTTTTCAGTGATGTGGAGTGGGGCGAATTGGATGTCTTGGTGGTCGATATGCCGCCCGGAACCGGCGATATTCACTTAACGCTTTCCCAGCGCATACCGCTCTCCGGCGTGGTCATTGTCTCGACGCCCCAGGATATTGCGCTGGCCGATGCGCGCAAGGGGCTCAACATGTTCCGCAAGGTCGACGTGCCGGTGTTCGGCATTGTCGAAAATATGAGCTATTTCCTGTGCCCCGATAACGGCAAGCGCTACTACATCTTCGGCCAGGACGGCGCCAAGCGCGAAGCCGAAAACCTGGAGGTCGATTTCTTAGGCGAGGTGCCCTTGGATACGCGCATCCGGGAAACCTCGGACGAGGGCCAGCCGATCGTCGCCACCGATCCCGGCAACGAGCATTCTGAAACCTATAGGGCCATCGCCGCCAAGGTCTGGGACAAGATCGCGGCGCAAATCTGAATCCTGAGCCAGGTTAAGGTCCGCCGCCCGCATGTCCGCCATCGCCCGCTTGGCCGCTGCCATAGAAACCGTGCCGGCCAATTTGCGCGGCATCGGACTGATGGTGCTGTCCGGCGCGCTTTATTCGGTGATGATGACCATCATCCGTTGGATTTCCACCGACATTCATCCGGTCGAGCAGGTGTTTTTCCGCATCCTGTTCGGGCTCGCCGCGGTCATGCCGTTTTTTGTGCGCGGCGGCTGGCAGGGCATGCGCACCACCAAAATCGCCCACTATACGGGCCGCGCCGTGGTGCAGGCGTCGGCCATGGCATTTTTCTATATCGGCCTTGCCACCATCCCGTTGGCCATCGCCACGACGCTTTCGATGACCAACGCCATCTTCGTTTCCATCGGCGCCGTGCTTTTGTTGCGGGAACCCTCCGTCTTCGGGCGCTGGATGGCGGTTTTGGTCGGCTTTGCCGGTACAGTGGTCGTTATCGATCCCGATATTGATGGCATGAATGTGGGCGCTATCGCCGTGGTGGCGTCGGCGGTTGGCTATGCAGCGACGCAGATTCACGCCAAGATATTGACCCGCACCGAGCCGATCCCCCATGTGATCGCCTGGACGTTGATCATCGCCGCGCCGTTTTCGCTGTTGGCGGCTACCTTTGTCTGGACCTGGCCAACCCCGGAACAGTGGTTCTGGCTGGTCATGCTCGGCGTTCTTGGCACCGCCGGCAACGCCACTATGACGGCCGCCTATAAGATCGGCGAATTGGCCGCAGTCGCGCCGATGTGGTACGTGCGCCTGATCTGGGTGGCGATCATCGGCTTCGTGCTGTTCGGCGAGGTGCCGGGGACGGCGGTCTGGATCGGCGCTGCGTTGATTATTGGTTCGGGAATTTATCTTTCGCGCCTGGAAATGCGCCGGGCCGCCGCCGAGGAAGACAAAAAATAGGTTCATTGCGGCGCGGCAATAGTCCAGAATGCGCATCGCGGGATTAAGAACCAGCGGGGGGATGGACAGCCAATGAGCGATCAATTTCACGGCGACATGGAAGCGGCCCATATCAGCGCCCTTTGGGAGCGCACCTCCCATGGCGGCGAAGGCCTGGCGGAGGCAGCCCATATCTGGCGCTGGGATACGCTTAATCCGCTTTTGGATGCGGCGGTGGATGCCACCAATATGGACAATGCCGAGCGCCGGGTGCTGGTCCTTGAAAACCCCGCCTATGATGATCTGCACCGGCGTGGCATCGGGCTTAACATGGTGGTCAATCTACAAATCCTGATGCCCGGCGAAAGCGCCCGCCCGCACCGCCATACATTGAATGCGCTGCGCTTCATCATCGAAGGCGACGGCGGCGCGGTGACCACCGTCGACGGCAAGCCGGTGCCCATGATGCCCGGCGATTTCCTCCTGACCCCCGGCATGTGCTGGCACGAGCATTCGCACAGCGGCGAGACGCGCGCCGTCTGGCTGGACGCGCTGGACGCGCCCCTGCATCAGCATTTCGACACCAACCTGTTCGAGGCCGGCCCTTCCAACAATATTCCGCCTCAGATACCCGAAGGCGCCCTGGCATCGCCGGGCATCACGCCGGTGTCCGCCGAATGGAACCAGCCCTATTCGCCCATGTACAAATACCCGCTGGCCAATGTGGAGGCGGTGCTGAAAGAAACGCCGGCGGCCAAGGACGGCTCGAGGCGCATCCGCTACACCAATCCGCTCACCGGCGGCGCCGCCATGCCGGGCATCGATTGCTATATGCTGGCGCCGGGGCAGGGGGCCGAAACCCGGGCGTATCGGTCGAACGCCAATATGGTCTGTCTGGCGGCCACCGGCGAAGGCGTTTCAACGATTGGCGATGAGACCATAACCTGGAAAAAGAACGACATCTTCACCTTGCCGCGCGGCAACTGGATCACCCACAAGGCCACCTCTGGTGATGCCAAGCTGTTTCAGCTGACCGACCGGGACGTGCTGGCGCAAATCCATTACCTGCGCGAAGAATTCGCCGACTAGGGAGTACACAAATGAATCTCTACATGGCCCTGCACGCCGAAGCCGAAGACAAAACCCCGCCGGAGCAGGATGCGGGGCGCAAAATTATCCAGCTAGGCTTTGACGACATCGACCGTGTTGCGGGCTTTGCACCGGTGGCCAAGGACGGCACCCTTAGCGCCATCTACCACAGCCACACCGTGCGCACCCGCGAGACCGCCGAAGGTTTCGCCAAACACTTCAAGCCCAGGGATGGCACCGTCGAGGCCGATGGGCTGATGGCCGACGACGACATTTCCGGCTGGCTGGAAAGGCTGGGCGCCGCCGAGGATGACATGATGATTGTCGGCCACATGCCGAGCCTGAAACGCATCGCCGGCAGCCTGATCGCCGGCGATGATGCCGCCCATCCGATCCAGTTCGCCCGCGCCGGCATCGCCTGTCTCCAGCGCCGGGATGATAAAAGCTGGGCGGTCACCTGGATGGTCGCGCCGAGTTTGGTGTAAGCTCTTGTTATATAATGATAACCCAGATTGGGTTCGTTTCGTAGTTCTCCCAATACGACAATTGCGCTCCTGGCCTTTTAATTCGTGACAGTATACTAATTAATGCAATGCAGTAACGGTTAATTAGCATACTGTCACGAATTAGGGAGGGGCTGCCCCGGCTCCTAGTCCTTCATTTCTTTTACTGGCGAGAGCACCTCGCCGCCGGTCAGGTGATTTTCGATATTGGCGCGGATGATGCCGAGCTTGCGCTCGACAGCCTCCGGCGATTGCCCGGCCACATGCGGCGTGATTTGCAGGTTGGGCGTCTCCAACAACGCCGTCGGGATTTCGGGGTCGCCCTCGGCCACGTCGATGCCAGCGCCGGCGATGGCGCCCGACCGCAACGCCTGATCTAGGGCCGCACTATCGACCACCGTGCCCCGCGCCACATTGATAAAATAGCCCGTGGGCCCCAGAGCCCCCAGCACATCCGCATCGACAATATGTTTGGTATCGGCCGAGCCGGGCAGCGCCGCGATCACATAGTCGGCCCATTCGGCCAATGCCAGGGGCGTTTCGAAATAGGCGTGCGGGACGTCCCGGCGGCTCCTGGCATGATAGCCGACTTCCATCTCGAAGCCCTGCATGCGCTGGGCGATCTCGGCGCCGATATTGCCGTAGCCCAATAGCCCCAGCCGCTTCTTGTAAAGGTTCGGCCAATGCTGGCCGCATTCGTCCCAGTGGGTCTCGCGGGCAACCTTGTCGTTATGGATAAAGCCACGGGTGATTGAAATCATTAGCCCGATGGCATGTTCGGCGACGCTGAAGGCCATGGTTCCCGGCATATGGGCGACCATGATGCCGCGCGCCTTGGCGGCGGCCACATCGACGCTCTCGTAACCCGACGCAAAGGAATGCACGAACTTCAGGTTCGGCATTTGGTCCATTTCCGCCGCCGAAATACCGATCAGGCCGCTGGTCACCACCACGTCGATGATATTTCCCTGGGCAGCGATGAAATCCCGGCGCTCCTCTGCATCATGTCGCTGATGGACCGTGTAGGCCTCTTCCAATGTCGCGCTAAGGGCGGCACCCACATCGCGGGTCACCAGCACGTTGAGGCTTTTCGGGTCCGGGTGCGGGAAGGGGCCGTCCTTGGACGGCAGGTTCGACATATCCATGCATATTCTCCGAATGCACCGGCGCAGCATAGCGGGCAAATTCCGGTGCACACCAATATTTAAAGCAAAACTTCCCGCCGTTCCGCCGATGACTGCTGGATGGCGAGGGCGGCTTCGAGGCTGGCCCGGCCCCATTGGCCGTCGCGCCGGGCAGGCGCCTTGCCGGATATGGCATTGGCCAGTTCTTGGACCACGGCGGGCCGCGACGCTAAGAATTTGCCGGCGGGGATCTCCACATGCCGCGCGCCGTCGTCATCATAAATGGCGATGCCGTCCGGCGTCGGGCGCATGTCGCCGCCTTCGCAGCTAACCACCATCACGCCGAAATGGCCCTCGCGCAGATTGTCCGGCGCCGCAAAGCGCCCGCCTGAGATTTCTGCCGACGGTTTGTAGCCGAATGCGGATGTGCGCCGGGCCTTCTCTTCTTCGCCGGTGACTCCCTTGAGGCGGGCGCGGGTCTGGCCGTGGGTATCGCCCGGCTTGTCCTGGCCGCCTTCGCCGACCCAGCCGAAAAATTCATCGCTGTCGAAACGGTCATAGCCGCTATACACCATGCTCGCCGCCGCGCCGCTTTCGAAGCGCAGCATGACGGTGGCGTTGCCTTCGGTGGGCCGCGCCTGATCCAGAACGCCGAGGGCGGCGTGGACGCTGTGCAGTTTGTCGCCGGTCAACACTCGGATGCTGTCGATTTGGTGGGGCAATTGGTTGAAGATGATGCCGCCGCCCTGGGAGGTGTCCAATTCTTCCGGACGCCGGGGGCGGTAAAGGAAATCGTTGAAGTTCCAGGTATTGATCATGGAAAGCGCGCCCAATTCGCCGCTGGCAATAATCTCCGCCATATATTCGATGTTGGGATCGAACGAATGGGTGGGGCCGATGACCAATTGAACACCGGCCCGTTCCACCGCTTCGATGATCGCGTCGCAGTCGGCGAGGCTGAGGGCCATCGGCTTTTCCAAGATAATGTGCTTACCATGCTCGGCCGCCATGATTGCGTGTTCGGCGTGGAACTGGTGCTGGGTCGCCACATAGATGGCTTCCACCCGGTTGCTCTGGCAAAGCTCGGCCACATCGGTGTAGGTTTCCGCATCGTAATCGCCGGCGAAGTTGGCCAGCAGGGTTTCATGGTGGTCCGCCGCGGCGGTCACCTCGGCGCCGTCCCAGCCCTGCAACCCGCGCAGCATGATGGTGCCGGCCAGGCCAAGTCCGGCGATACCGAGGCGTAAAGGTGGGGTTGGTTCGGTCAAGGCAGCGCCTATTCGGCGGCCATGGCCGGGGTAACCGTGCCCAGGCATTCGGCCCCGTGAATTTCGAGCAATTCCTCGAACGTCTCGATCTCTGTCACGGCGGATATGGCGCGCACATTATAAAGGCTGCCATCGTCCGCCGCTTTCGGCCGGATGCCTTTATCGGCCAGATCCATGGCCATTTTGATGATTATTTTGCGAAAGGTGATCACTGGCACGTCGGCGGTCATCAGGTATTCGCGAGAACGGTCGGCGATTTTGCCGGGGCCGATGCCGGGAATGCTGCGCATGTTTTCCTGAATGGCCCGGTCCTGATTGGTCAGGCCGAAGATGCCGCTATAGGTGCCGTCCGTCTGAACATCCCGGTCGATCAGATAATCATTGCCGCGCACATTTTTGGAAATGAACGTATCGATCACATAGCCGTCGTCCAATTCGGTGGCGACGTAATCGCGGAGCGGCGGGAAGCTTCGCCCGGTCTCCAATATATCGGCCTGTTCCTGAGTGATCGGCGCATCAGCGTTGTAGACATAGGAAAAGGCCATGACGTTGTAATCGTCCACCGGCACCCAGCAGCGGCCCGACCGGGGAAACACATCGTTGGCGATCTGATTGAAGATGGGCAGCATGCATTGGGTCATGCGCCAATAATAAAGGTTCTCGCCGGCCCGGCGCCGGGCGCCATAGACGAAGCCGTAATCGGTTTCTTTCAACGTCAGTTCCGGCGCGTCGTCCCAGATGCCGGGCGGCGCGATGGAGGTGCCGACCGCCGAGCCGCGCAGGGAATTGTCCATGGAGCGGTGCAGAAAGGATATGTGCGATGAATCGATCTCGCCCTCGAAGCCCTGTGCCCAGTTGGTGCGCTGTAGCCAGCGGGTGACGTGGCTTTTTTCGGCGTCCACATGCGCCCATTCCAGATGCGGAAAATCGGCGATGTTGTTTTCATCGCCCATGAATATCCAGACCAGATTGCCGATCTCGCGCACAGGATAGGAGCGGATTTTTACCCGGTGCTTGTGGTCTTCGCCGTCCGGCTCGTTGCCAAGCTCCATGCAGGCGCCGTCCGTATCGAACTTCCAGCCGTGATAAACGCAAGTCAGCCCGCATTCTTCATTGCGGCCATAAAACATGGGCGCCAGTTTGTGCGGGCAGTAGGCATCCAGAATGCCCACCTTGCCGTCCGAATCCCGGAAAGCCACCATGTCTTCGCCCAGGAGGCGCAGGCGGCGTGGGCTGCCATCGGCTTCGATCTCGGACGACAATATTGCCGGCAGCCAAAAGCAGCGGAACAATTCGCCCATGGGCGTGCCGGCGCCGACGCGGCAGAGGACTTCGTTTTCTTCCGGTGACAACATGACAAGTCTCTCCCTCTATTTTCTGCGATATTAATCCTATCGGACGGTCTTGCCAATTGCCGTTCGCCACGGGAGATTATCCTGATATCATGACGCTCGGAGGAAGATGTGGACACGCAATTGAACGATACATCGAACGATCCCGGGGATTTTGCGGCGCTGGTGGATGACCGGCCCGAAGACGGCGTATTCCAGGTCAGCCGGCGCGTCTATAATGATCCCGCCATATTGGAAGCCGAATATAAAAATATCTTCGAAGCCAACTGGGTGTTCCTCGCCCCCGAAGGCTTATTGAAGGAGCCCGGCGATTATGTGGCCACGCACATTGGCCGCCAGCCGGTGTTCGTAATCCGCCAAAAGGACGGCGGCATCGGCGGCTTTATCAATGCGTGCTCGCACCGGGGCGCCATGCTCACCGCCTGCCGCGCCGGCACCATGACCGAGATTGCCTGCCCCTATCACGGCTGGCGCTTCAATACGGACGGCCAATGCACCGGCATAAGGGCGCGCCGGGCGGGCTGGCCGGAAGACGATTTCGATCAAAGCCGCTTTGATTTGAAGCCATTGCCCCGGCTGGAGAGCTATCGCGGCCTGATTTTCGCCAGCTTAGGTGCGGACGTGGCGCCATTGAATGAGCATCTCGGCCCTATCACTGCGTTTCTCGATCTCTTTTGCGCGCCGGCGCCGCATGAATTGGAAGTGGTCGCCGGCGCGTCCATCCACACGGTCAACTGTAATTGGAAGGTGCTGCACGACAACGGCCCCGATCCCTATCACGCCGCCACCGTGCACGGAAACTTCGCCGCGACAATCGTCCACCGGGACGAGATCAGCGGCAATACCGGGCTTAAAAAAACCGAGACCGGGCGGCTGGCGGGGCGCGTGGCGGCGGGCATGTATGCGCCTGGCAACGGCCACACGGCGTTCTGGGCCGACAAGGAAACGCCGGAAGTGTATCCGGTGTGGGCGATGAAGGAACAAATTCAAAAATCCCTGCCGGCGGGCAAGGCGAAGTGGGCGCTGGAGCGGTCCCGCCACGTAACCGTGTTTCCCAATCTTTTGGTGAACGAGCTGGCCAGCACCTATATCCGCACCTACCGGCCACTGGCCATCGACCGTACAGAGATATCTTCGTGGTGTCTGGCTCCGGTGGGTGAGGCCGCCGATCTGCGCGCCGCGCGGCTCCGAAAATTCGAAGATTTTTTCATGCCCACCGGCATGTCGACCCCCGACGACGTGGCCATATTCGAAATGGCCAACCAGGGCAATATGGCCGCCGCCGGGCACCCCAACGATATGAGCCGAGGCATGGCTGCGGCGACAACTGGGCCGGACGGCCCGGCCCTGGAGCTTGGCATTGATCCCGAAATGTCCTCGGACCAGTTCACCCACGAGATCACCTTGCAGGGCGTCTACCGGCAATGGGTGAAAATGATGGCCGGCGGGAATGGCTGACGTGGCTTTGAGCGCCGAGGTGGCGCAATTTCTTTATGGTGAGGTCTTGTTGCTCGATGAGCGGCGCTGGGACGAATGGCTGGCGCTCTATGCCGAGGACGCGGTGTTTTGGGTGCCGTCCTACACCATGCAGGGCGAGCCGGTTACCGATCCAGAGCTGTCCATCAATTTGATTTATATTACGTCGCGGGCCGGCCTCGAAGACCGCATCTATCGTATCCGCACTGGCACCTCGGAAGCCTCGGTCCAGATGCCGCGCATTTGCCATCAGATCAGTAACGTAACCGCCGAAGCGGGCGAGGGTGGTCTGATCACCGTCGGCGCTAATTTCATGGTTGCCAGCTGGAGCCATCGACGCGGCCAGGAATTTCGCAGCGGTCGTTATGAATACCAGCTTGCGCGGAGCGAAAAAGGCTTTCTGATCCGCCACAAGAAAGTTCTGCCCATCGAAGAAATCACAGACGGCTGGTTTGACGTGGTGACCATTTAAGGGTTGGCCTTGGCAAAGGGATTGCAACTGAAGAGTTTAAACCCAATTTGTCGTAAGAGCCGCCGCTCGGATATCTAGAATATATTGTAGAGAAGCCGAATTTTAACCTATCCCGGCATAGGATGTGGAATGACCGAGGAAACAACCGCCGACAGTAGCCAGATTGTGCGAGGCCGCGTCCTTGCCGAGCAAATCAGCAATATCTACAAGCAAGCGCAGGTGGCGGTATATGTCAGCCTTTTCGTTGCCGCCGTTATCGGTGCGGTATTCTGGCCGGTTGCCGATAGGCGTATATTGAGCATCTGGTTGGCCTTGCTCGTGGTAATCGGACTGTGGCGGCTCATTCTAGTTAACGTCTATCTTCGCCGTGAACTCGGCACGGATGATACGCGCATTTGGGAACGCCGCTTTATCGCCGGACAGGCAGTGGTGTGCGCCGTATGGGGCTTGGGACCTGTATTCATATTGCCGAGTACGCCTCCGGCCTACGACTACATATTCTATTGCTTTCTGATCGGATTGGCGGGCGGCGCAACGACGCTCTATAGCGCCCATAGATTAATCGTTCTGATAACGATTATGCTTTTCCTATTGCCCTTGGCCGCCCTCTTTATAGCCGCAGGTGATTTGCCACATCTGGCGCTGGCCCTGGGTGCATTCATTTTTCTTGGCGCCACGATCCGCTCGATGGGCGTTCTCGGTCAATTCTTTACCAATTCGTTCAGCTTGGCTTTCGAATTGGAAGGCGCCAAGGCCAATTTGGATATATTGGTCGGGCAATTGGTCGAGCGCGAAGAAGACCTGAAGGAGCGCGTTGCCAAGCGCACCGAAGATTTGTCCATGGTCAATATCGAATTGCGCCAAATGAAGGAGCAGGCGGAATCCGCCAACCGGGCCAAGACCGAATTCCTGGCAAATATGAGCCACGAATTACGCACCCCATTGAATGCCATTGTCGGATTTTCGGAAAGCACCGACCGGGAAATATTCGGCCCGGTCGAAAACGAAAAATATAAAGAATATAATCACTACATATTGAATTCAGGACTTCATTTGTCGGCGGTGATCGAGGATATCCTTGATATTTCAGCAATCGAACTTGGCGAGTTGGAGCTTCATGAATCCGAATTCGATTTGGGCGAAATCATGTTGAGCGCCTTGGATATATGTCAGCCCGGTGCCATTGCGCGCGATATCGACATCAGCATGGAACGCGATGACACGGCATTCACTATACTTGGGGATGACCGGCGGGTTAAGCAGATCATTGTGAACCTATTGTCCAATGCCACGAAATTTACCGATCACGGCGGCAAGGTGGAGCTGAAAATTGTGCGCGATGAAGGTGGCCAGCTTGGTTTGAGCGTCACCGACAATGGGCCCGGCATTCCGAGCGTTGATCTCAAACGCGTGATGGAGCCGTTTGAGAGGCTCGATCCGGCGCAACACGGCGATTCACAAGGAAGCGGGCTCGGACTGCCTCTTTGCAATCGCCTGATCGAACTGCATGGCGGCTCTCTTGAATTGAAAAGTAAAATCGGCGAGGGAACCGCAGTAACCGCTTGGTTGCCTTCCGAGCGCGTTATTTAGGCCGCCTCTTGATCACGCGCTAGGGTTTTTGAGCAGCCGGTCAACGGGCATTAAATTGGCCGCCTTTAATTATAATCCCTTATTTTTGTTGACTTCGCGGCTAAACCCTTGTTTTTATGCGCTTTGTACCGCCGATTGTGGCGGAATTGAAAACTAGATACGCGGAGACGATGATGGCTCCTCTGCAAAATTGCAGAGCTAAAGTTGCCACCCGCCGGAACTTGGCTTCCGGCGCTGCGTCCTTGCGCGCAAATTTGACCACCACCAGCGGTCTTTGCCTCGGCCTGGCACTGCGACTTAGGCGCCCCTGAACGCACCAGTAATTGGCGCTCGCTGTTCAGGGGATATACGCGCTCCCAGTCGCAAATAAACGAATTATTAGAAAGGCCTAGTCCAATGAGTACGGAAATGGATCAAACGCGTATAACCATCTTCGACACCACCTTGCGCGATGGCGAGCAATCGCCGGGCGCCTCCATGAACTTGAATGAGAAGCTGCACATTGCCGAGCTTCTCGAAGCCATGGGCGTCGATATCATCGAAGCCGGTTTCCCGATCGCTTCCGAAGGCGATTTCGAGGCGGTCAATGAGATCGCCAAGGTGATCAAGGGATCGGTTGTCTGCGGCCTCGCGCGCTCCGGCAGCATGGATATCGAACGCGCCGCCGAAGCCATCAAGCCGGCGGAACGCGCGCGTATCCACACCTTCATATCGACCTCGGAACTGCACATGAAGCACAAGCTGCAGATGGACCCCGAAGACGTCTATCAGGCGGTGATCGACAGCGTCACCTTGGCGCGCAACTTTACCGATGATGTGGAATGGTCTTGCGAGGACGGCTCGCGCACGGAGATGGATTTTATGTGTCGTTGCGTCGAGGCAGCCATTGCCGCCGGCGCCACCACCATCAATATTCCGGACACCGTTGGCTATGCACTGCCTAACGAGTTCGCTGGTATCATCACTGAGCTAAAGGAACGGGTGCCAAATATCGATAAGGCGGTATTGTCGGTGCATTGCCACAACGATCTGGGTCTGGCGGTGGCCAATTCCCTGGCCGCCGTAAATGCCGGCGCCCGCCAGGTGGAATGCACCATCAACGGCCTCGGCGAGCGGGCCGGCAATGCTGCCATGGAAGAAATCATCATGGCGCTCAGAACGCGCCAGGATTCCATGCCCTTTGCCACCAACGTCAAGACCGAGGATATCATCAAGGCGTCCCGCCTGGTGTCCACGGTGACTGGCTTCACGGTGCAGCCCAACAAGGCTATCGTCGGCGCCAACGCCTTCGCCCACGAGGCCGGCATCCACCAGGATGGGGTCCTCAAGAATGCCCTGACCTATGAGATCATGACACCGGAATCAGTCGGGCTTTCGGAATCGAAGCTGGTCCTCGGCAAGCATTCGGGCCGCCACGCTTTCCGCGAAAAATTGAAGGAGCTGGGTTACGATCTCGGCGACAACGCGGTACAGGATGCCTTCAAGCGGTTCAAGGATCTGGCCGATCTGAAAAAAGAAGTGTTCGACGAAGATATCCTCGCCCTGGTGGACGATACCGTGGTGCGCGACAACGACCGCATCAGGCTGGTGTCCCTGGAAATCCTCTGTGGTACAAGGCATCAGCCGCCGAAAGCCGGGCTGGAGCTGGAAATCGATGGCGAGGTCAAGAGCACCGATGCGGTTGGCGATGGCCCAGTGGACGCCGCCTTCAACGCGGTGCAGGCCCTGTTCGCCCACGAAGCGCGTTTGCAGCTCTATCAGGTGCACGCCGTAACCGAGGGCACCGATGCCCAGGCCGAGGTCACCGTGCGCCTGGAAGAGGGCGGCAAGACCGTCAACGGCCAGGGCGCCGACACCGATACCATGGTTGCCTCGGTGCGGGCCTACATCAACGCCCTCAATAAGCTTTTGGTAAAAAGGGAAAAAACCGCCCCATCGGCGCTTTCAGCATGACAATTGGCCGATGGCTGATGTAAAAAGAGCTATTGGTTCGCGCGCCGCCGTGAAACGGGGTGCGCGAACCAGTAAGTTGTCCGGCGCGGAAGCTCTGATCGTGGCTGGATCACCATTTTGGGTAACGACGTCTATACAGGTACAATAACTTTATGTTGTCGCGAATATTTGGGTTCCTGTCCGCCGACATGGCGATCGATCTTGGCACCGCCAACACTCTGGTCTACGTGAAGGGCAAAAACATTGTCCTTAACGAGCCGTCGGTGGTGGCCATCGCCGAGATCAAGGGCAAAAAGCAGGTGCTGGCGGTTGGCGAGGATGCCAAGATGATGCTGGGCCGCACCCCGGGCAATATCCAGGCCATCCGGCCTTTGCGCGACGGCGTCATCGCCGATTTCGAAATCGCCGAGGACATGATCAAATATTTCATCCGCAAGGTGCACAACCGGCGCTCGTTCGCATCACCCCTGGTGGTGATTTGCGTGCCGTCGGGTTCGACCGCCGTCGAGCGGCGCGCCATCCAGGAATCGGCCGAGGCCGCCGGCGCAAGGCGCGTCTATCTGATCGAAGAGCCCATGGCGGCCGCCATCGGCGCCGGGCTGCCGGTGACCGAGCCCACCGGCTCGATGGTTGTCGATATCGGCGGCGGCACCACCGAGGTTGCGGTGCTGAGCCTTGGCGGCATTGTCTATTCGCAAAGCGTGCGCGTCGGCGGCGACAAGATGAACGAGGCGATCATCGCCTATATCCGGCGCAATCATAACCTCTTGGTCGGTGAATCCTCGGCCGAGCGGATCAAAGAAGAGATCGGCTCAGCCTGCCCGCCGGAAGAAGGCGAGGGCCGCACCATGGAAATCAAGGGCCGCGATCTGATGAATGGCGTGCCCAAGGAATTGGTCATCTCGGAGCGGCAGATATCGGAAAGCTTGGCCGAGCCGGTGAGCGCTATCATCGAAGCGGTGAAATCGGCGCTCGAACATACGGCGCCGGAACTGGCTGCCGATATTGTCGACAAGGGTATTGTTCTGACCGGTGGCGGTGCGCTTTTGACCAATATGGATTATGTGCTCCGCTACGCCACCGGATTACCGGTATCGATTGCCGATAATCCGCTAAGTTGCGTGGCCCTCGGCACCGGGCGCGCGCTGGAAGAGATGAAAAAGCTGCGCCACGTTTTGACAACGATGTATTAACATCTATCCATCAGGCTGAAGGCGTCGGGGCCGCAAGCCTCGAGCCTTGCTTGGATGAATTAGACCGGGACCAGACATGGACGACCAGCGTTCCAGTTCCATATTGCGCATCGCGGCGCCGCTTAAGAGCCTTCTCCAGCGTTTCACCTATCTGGGCCTGATCGGTTTGGCCTTTTCGATGATGCTGCTCGGCAAGATCGATGCGGTGCTGGTTGATCGGGTGCGCGCCGAAGTGACCAACGCGGTGGCGCCGATCCTGGGCGCGTTGTCGCGCCCCGCGCAGACGGTTTCAGAAGGCATCGATAATTTCCGCAGCCTCACCAATATCCGCGCCGAGAATTTGGCGCTGCGCGAAGAAAATCTGCGCCTGTTGCAGTGGCAATCGGCGGCGCGCAAATTGTACGCCGATAATTCCGCCTTGCGCGCCTTGCTTAGCGCCAAGCCCGAAGGCGGCGCCAGGTTTGTTACGGCGCGGGTTATCGCCGGCTCCGGCGGTGCCTTCGCCAACACGCTGATCCTCAATGCCGGTGCATCGGACGGCATCAAAAAGGGCCAGGCTGTGCTCACCGATCAAGGTTTTGTCGGGCGCATCGCCCAGGTTTCGAGCCGCTCGTCGCGGGTCATCCTGTTGACCGACTTCAATTCCCGGGTGCCGGTTCTGGTCGAAAGCTCACGCGGACGGGCACTTTTGGTGGGTGGCAATACGCGCCGGCCGCGCCTGATCCATGTGGCGCCGGGCGCCCGCGTTACGCCATCGGACCGGATTGTTACTTCTGGGCATGGCGGCGCCTTCCCGCCGGGATTGCCGATCGGCGTCGTCGCTGCGGTTTCCGATGGCGGCGTCACGGTGCAACTGTTCGCCGATTACGGGCGGCTGGAATATGTCAAAGTTGCGGATTTCGGTCTTAAAGGCCTTGTTGCCAAGGAGCCCTAATTTGCCGGCTTCGCCTCCGCCAGGAACGGATATATGAATACGGCACTATGGCAACGACTTGACCTTTGGGCGCGCAATACGACGCCGTTCGGTATTGCGGTGCTGCTGGTGATCCTCAACGTGGTGCCTACTTCGATCCCCGATTATGCCGCCATCACCCCGACCCTGGCCTTGATTGCCGTCTATCACTGGGCCATTTACCGGCCCAATCTGTTGCCGCTGACGGCGGTGTTTGCGCTGGGTTTGTTGCAGGATATTCTCTCCGGCGCACCGCTCGGGGTCTATGTGCTGGTGTTTCTCACAGCCTACGGCATTGTCCTGTCGCAGCGCCGCTTCTTAGCCGGCAAGTCGTTCATGATCTATTGGCTAGGCTTCGCCATCATCGCCTTTGGCGCCGGCGTCGAAAGCTGGGTGCTGGCGTCGATATGGAATTTCGCCTTATTGGATTTCCGCTCGCTGTTTTTTCAATTCTTGATTTCGCTCGGGCTATTCCCCATTGTGGCCTGGATGTTCATGCGTTGGCAGCAGGCCTTCCTGCCACAGGATTGACATGCACCGCGATAGTGACAGATACCGGATGTTCAGCCGCCGTGCGGCGATATTCCTCGGCGGTCAGGTGGTATTGCTGTCCGGCCTAGGCGCCCGCATGTATTATTTGCAAGTCGTCGAGGCCGAACGCTACCAGACCCTGGCCAACGACAACCGGATCAGTCTGAAACTTTTGGCGCCGCCGCGTGGGCTGATCGTCGACCGGTTCGGGCGCTCACTTGCCGACAACCGGCAAAACTACCGCCTCATTCTGACCCCGGAAAATATCACCGATCTGGATAAAACCCTGGACAGTCTGTCGGCGATCGTCCCGATCGGGCCCAATGAGCGCCTGCGTATTGCCCGCGAGATAAAGCGCCGCCGGCGTTTCAATCCGATTATTATCCGCGAGAATTTGGAATGGAATAAGGTGGCGCGCATCGAAGTCAACGCGCCCGATCTCGCTGGCATCGGCATCGACGTGGGCGAAAGCCGCTACTATCCGGGCGGCGCCGCGACGGCGCCCATATTGGGCTATGTCTCAGGCGTTTCGGAAAAAGAGCGCACCGGCGATCCGCTTCTGGAATTGCCGGGTTTTCGCATCGGCAAGGCAGGCATCGAAAAAACCCAGGATCTGGCCCTGCGCGGCGCCGCCGGCACCAGCCAGGTGGAGGTCAATGCATTCGGCCGCGAAATCCGGGAATTGCAGCGCGTCGAAGGCCAGCCCGGCGCCGAGGCGCGCCTAACCATCGATTACGAATTGCAACGCATGGTCGCCGCCCGGCTAGGCGACAACGCCGCCTCGGCGGTGGTGATGGATATCCATTCCGGCGAGATACTGGCCATGGCGTCGACGCCGAGTTTCGATTCCAACGCCTTCAAGCGCGGATTTTCCAGGGCCGAATGGCGGGATTTGATCTCCAACCCGCGCGCCCCTCTGAACAACAAAGCGGTGGTTGGCCAGTACGCGCCGGGATCCACCTTCAAAATGATCGTCGCCCTGGCGGCACTGGAAAAAGGCATCATCACGCCCCAATCGCGGTTCTTTTGCAGCGGCGAGATGGAACTTGGCGATTCCACGTTCCATTGCTGGAAACGGACCGGCCATGGTTCCATGGGTTTGGTGAACGGCATCACGCAAAGCTGCGATGTGTATTTCTACGAAGTGGCGCGGCGCACCGGTATTGACCGTATCTCGGCCATGGCCCGCCGTTTCGGCCTTGGGAGCCGCCTCGGTATCGAGCTGCCCGGCGAGAAAAATGGTCTGATGCCGACGCGCAAATGGAAAAAGCGCGCCAAGGGCGTCCGTTGGCAACAGGGCGAAACGGTGCTGGCCGGCATTGGCCAGGGATTTTTGCTGACGACGCCATTGCAATTGGCGGTGATGATTTCCAGATTGGCCAATGGCGGGCGCGCCGTCGAGCCGAGCATCCTTCGCCAATTGGTTTCGTTTGGCGTGCCCGAGCCAGAGCCCGGCGAATTGCCGCAATTTCCCGAGATTGGCGTCAACAAAAACCATCTCCGCATCGTTGGCCGCGCCATGGCCCGGGTCACCAATTCGCCGATCGGCACCGCCTATCGGGCGCGCATCAAAAATCCGGAATTTCGCATGGCCGGCAAGACCGGCACCGTACAGGTGCGCCGCATCACCAAGGCCGAACGGGAACAAGGCGTCCGCAAAAATAGCGAGCTGGAATGGCGAGATCGGGATCACGCCCTGTTCGTCGGCTATGGCCCGGTGCGGGCGCCGCGTTATGCGGTAGCAGTAGTGGTCGAACATGGCGGCGGCGGCTCGACGGCGGCGGCCCCAATCGCCCGCGATATCCTTACCGAGGCGCAAGTGCGCGATCCATCCCGGGGGCGCGCTGCTTCCCTAAGCCCCCGCCGCCAGCCGGCGGGGCCCGACGAAGGTTAGGGCGGATCATGGGCCTGGTTCCCGAACGCCAACGTGAATCCACCATCGGGCGCAAGCTGTGGCAGATTAACTGGTCGTTCGTGCTGCTCATCGCGCTGATCGCCGGCGTCGGTTTCGCCATGTTGTATTCGGCGGCCGACGGCCAATTGGACCCGTGGTCATCGCGCCAGATGGCACGCTTCGGCTTCGGCTTGGTTGCCATGATTGTCTTTGCGCTGATCGATATCCGCACCTGGCTGCGCTACGCCTATTTCATTTATTTTGCTTCGCTGGTGTTGCTGGCGGCGGTGGAGGTGACGGGTAGCGTCGGCATGGGCGCCCAGCGCTGGATCAATCTGGGTTTCATCAATGTGCAGCCATCCGAGATCGTCAAAATCACGCTGATCCTTGCCCTGGCCCGGTATTTTTACGCCAGCCGCGTCGAAGACGTGGAGCGCATGACGCATCTATTCGTGCCCGCCGCGATGCTGGCCGTTCCGGTGTTTTTGGTGCTGCGCCAGCCTGACCTGGGCACCGCGATTTTGATCCTGGTTACCGGCATTACCATTTTCTTTCTGGCCGGGGTGCGCGCCTGGATATTTGTCGCTACGGGTCTGGCGGCAATCAGCGCCATCGTGCCGGTCTGGAAATTTGTGCTGCTCGATTACCAGAAACAGCGGCTATTGACCTATTTGAACCCGGAAAGCGATCCCTTGGGCGCCGGTTATCACGTGATGCAGTCGAAAATTGCGCTCGGCTCTGGCGGGCTGTTCGGCAAAGGGTTCTTGTCGGGCACGCAAAGCCATTTGAGTTTCCTGCCGGAAAAACACACGGATTTTATTTTCACTATGTTGGCCGAGGAATTCGGCATGGCCGGCGGGCTCGGTCTGGTGGGATTGTATTTGATGGTGTTGGTCTACGGCTTTTTCATCGCGGTCAGGAGCCGCAATCATTTCGGCCGGCTGGTCGGCATGGGCGTGGTGGCGGCATTTTTCTATAACGTCTTCGTCAATATCGCCATGGTCATGGGATTGTTGCCGGTGGTCGGCATGCCGCTGCCGCTGGTGTCTTATGGCGGCACCGCGATGGTGACGCTTTTGTTCGGCTTCGGTCTTCTATTGTGTGTCTTTGTACACCGGGACGTCACCATCAGCCCTGGCACCGCAGACGGCAATTACTGAGCATTTGAAAAGGCCAGGTCGGTATCGACATTCCTGCGCCCGATTGCTATATACGCGCCGCGCCCTTGGCGCTCCGCAAATGGACGGGCGATTAGCTCAGTTGGTAGAGCAGCTGACTCTTAATCAGCGGGTCACAGGTTCGAGCCCTGTATCGCCTACCATTTGTAAGGGGGTTAAATCATTTAAACCCCAGCCGGCAAAATCGGTGCTTCGCCCAGCACTTCCGCCCGCCAGATGTCCGAGATCGATTCCCACCTTAACCGGCAGGCCACTTCGCACACCTCGAGGGCACGGGCGTAATCGCCGGGCTCCAGATACTTCTCGCAGAGCGTTATCTGACGGGCCGAATGCTCTTCGTCGGCCTCGGCGTGCTCGGCGAAGAAGCCGATGGTGGGGTCATCGGGCTGGTAGCCATAATGGGCGGCGAAGGCGGGCAGGGTGATCTCTTTGTTGAGCGCCACCTGCTGGCCCTCCTGGGTCGCCTGCATGGCGAGGGCGGCGCCCAAGGGCTCATCCCGGGTCACGTGGGCGTAGTGGAGGGCGCGCGCCCACCATGCCGGGGTGCGCCTCGTCGCCAGAACCTCGTCTTTTGAAAGGCCGGCGGCGGCGCAGAAGCGGAAAATCATGTCCATATGATCGTGCGGCTCGTGGCCGGGGCGCGGGATGGCGGCGAGGCCTGCCTCTTCGGCCAGGTTTTCGATCACCGCCAGGCGCACATCGGCGGGTGCCCGCCAGATCATCAGCCCGAACGACGGCAGGGCATATTCGACAAACTTCATATGTTGCGCCATGTAGATACCGATGACGCGGAGATCGAGGCTGCCGGCCTTCATGGCCTGGAACAAGGGGTGGTTTTTGGTATGCCATTTGTCGCGGACGGCGATGATTCGTTCGGTGATCGGGGTGTTCAGATTATGAATTTGGACGGTCATTGGTCCCCTCCCGGGCGGCGCTGGAACCGCTTAAATGGGCCATCATCTCGGCGTTGAGTGCGGCGATTTTTTCGCGAATCGACGAGGCCGATACCTGCCGTTCCTGGCGCTCGGCAAAGGTGAGACCGCACTCGCCCGGATAATCGTCGGCGTTTTTAAGTTCGGCCAGGCAGGCGGTGAGTGCTCGCTCCAAATCCACCAAGCGGAAATTCAACGTCCGTTGCTCCGGCGATTGGCGTTTGCGGGCGCGTTTGCGGTAGATGAGGAAAGCGGCGAGGCTGGCGAAAACGAAGCCGTAGACCCAAAACAGCCCGCTGCCCACATCGTCGCCGTCGGCAAGGCCGAAATGGGCCTGCGCCGGTGTCCGGGCGGCCCCGGCCAACGCTGCCGTCAATATCAAACCATATAGCCTGGCGGCCTTACTCATTTGATATCAGCCTCGGGCCGGGGGCCTTAAAATCCGGAGTGGCTTAAGAGCCTCCGCTAAAGAATATGCCGCGGGTCAGGTACGTATGGTCCGACTCGATGGTCATAATCGCGATAAATACCAGCAGCACCGACGGCGGTATCAAAATGGCGAAACTGAGCGCCATCCGTTCCCACTTGATATGCATGAAGACGGAGATGATAAGCCCGGCCTTCGCCAGCATGAAGATGATGATCAAGGTCCATCTGGTGTAACTCTGCACATGAAAGAAATCGACCATGTAGGATCCGGCACTGAGCACGAATAGCCACGCCCATACCTTGTAATAGACGCTAAGCGGATGTTGTTGACCTTCTACGTGAGCCATTGTCTGCCCCTTACCAGAGATAAAAGAATGCGAAGATGAAAACCCAGACCAGATCGACAAAGTGCCAATAGAGACCCATGGTTTCGACGATTTCGTAACTGCCCTTGCGGCTGGTGAAAAAGCCGCGCTTTTCGGTGTCGTAATCGCCGCGCCAAACCTTGCGGGCGACCAGGACCAGGAACAGAACGCCGACCGAAACGTGGAACCCGTGGAACCCGGTGATCATGAAAAACACCGATCCGAACTGGGCTGCGCCCATCGGGTTGCCCCACGGACGGACGCCTTCTTCGACGATCAGCTTGGTCCACTCGAAGGCCTGCATGCCGACGAAGGAAGCGCCAAACAGGGCTGTGATGATCAACAGAAGGGCGGTTTTATTCTTGTCTTTGCGGTAGCCGTAATTGACCGCCAGGACCATGGTTCCCGACGATGTGATCAGGATAAAGGTCATGATGGCGATCAGGATCAACGGGATCGGGTCGCCGCCGAAGGACAAGGCGAACACCTCGCTCGCATGGGGCCACGGCACCTTGGTCGAATTGCGGACCGTCAGGTAGCCGATCAGGAAACTGGAAAAGATGAAGGTATCCGAAAGCAGGAATATCCACATCATGGCCTTGCCCCAAGGCACGTTTTTGAAGGTTCGTTGGTCCGAACCCCAATCTGCGGCAACGCCGGCCAGTCCGGGGGCCAATTCGCCCGGCTGGGCTACGCTCGCATCGCTTTCTGAAGGCGCCATGTTTTCTCTATCCCCTTTAACTAATTAACAACAGGCCGAATAAAACCAGCCAGATCAGTAACAGGTAGTGCCAATAGGTGGTGCATAATTCGACCCGCAAACGCAGATCGCCAACCGGGCTGTCCTGCCACATTTTGGATACGCACCGCCACCATGCGACCAGCCCGCCCAGCATGTGGGCGCCGTGTAGCGCGGTGACCAGATAGAAGAATGCGTTGGCGGTATTGGCGTCGGCGTAGTAACCCAAGTCCACCAATTGCCGCCAGACAAACAATTGCCCGGCCAGGAAACCGACAGTGAGAACGCCGCCGATGTGAAGGCCGTCGCGCATAGCGTTCAGCGTGCCCCGCCCGGCGCTGGCGCGCGCCCACTGAAAGGCGAGGCTCGCGCCGATCAGCAGTGCCGTATTCAGCCACAGGACCCAGGGTTCTGGCACCGAGCGCCAGTTGACGAATGTCATGCGGTCCACATAGGCAATGGTCACCAGCGTGAAGACAACCGTGACCACCACCAGGAAAACCCGCAATCCAACCTTGCCCGACGGCAGAAAAAACGCAGCCGGGTTGTTGATGGTGTCGATGTCGCCGTCATCGCCGTCATCGCTCAGCCATGGCTTTTTGCTGATTTCGTGGAACAGTCCCATGCTTTGGCTCCGCCGATGCCGGTCGCTATTGTCCGCCGTCCGAGCGTTTTACGTCACCCGGCGCTAGGTTTTGCGGCACGAAGTCGTCTTCGACACCCGGCACGCTATAGGCATAGGCCCAACGGTAGGTCACCGGCAATTCGTCGCCGAAATTGCCATGGCCTGGAGGCGTCGTCGCGGTTTGCCATTCGAGCGTGGTGGCATTCCACGGATTGTCACCAGCTGGCTTGCCGGTCCAGATGCTGGCAATGATATTAATGATGAAGACGATCTGGGCGACACCGACGATCAATACCACGATGGTGATAAACTCGTTCAGCGTGGTTGCCGACGGTGGTATGAACGAGGTCTCGCCAATTTCGAAATAGCGCCTTGGTACGCCGACGAAGCCGAGATAATGCATCGGGAAGTAAATCAAATAGCTGCCGATGAATGTGATCCAGAAGTGGAACTGGCCCCAGCCTTCGTTCAGCATGCGCCCGGACATTTTCGGGAACCAATGATAGACGGCGGCAAAGATCACCAACACCGGCGCGATGCCCATCACCATGTGGAAGTGGGCGACCACGAACAAGGTATCGGAGAGCGGAATATCGACGGCGACGTTGCCGAGGAACAGGCCCGTGATGCCGCCGTTCAGGAAGGTCAGAATGAAGGCGACGCAAAACAGCATCGGGATGGTCAGTTGGATGTTGCCTTTCCACAGGGTCAGCACCCAGTTGTACATCTTCAAGGCCGTCGGCACCGCGATAATGAGCGTCGTGGTGGCAAAGAAGAAGCCGAAATAGGGGTTCATGCCACTGACATACATATGGTGCGCCCAGACAACAAAGCTCAAGCCGCCGATGGCGACAATCGCCCAGACCATCATGCGGTAGCCGAAAATATTCTTGCGCGCATGCACACTGATAATGTCGGAGACGACGCCAAAGGCCGGCAAAGCGACGATGTAAACTTCCGGATGGCCGAAGAACCAAAACAGATGCTGGAACAATAGCGGGCTACCGTTTGTGGTCGAGAGCAGCTCGCCGCCCTGAATGATCTCGGGCATGAAGAAGCTGGTGCCGATAAGCCGGTCCAGAAGCATCATAACGCCAGCGACGAACAAGGCCGGAAAAGCCAGCAGCGCTAGAATGGTCGCTGTGAAAATGCCCCACACGGTCAGCGGCATGCGCATCAAAGTCATGCCGCGGGAACGCGACTGCAGCACGGTTACCACATAGTTCAGGCCGCCCATGGTAAAGCCGATGATGAAAACCACCAACGAGACCAGCATCAGTATGATGCCCCATTCAACGCCCGGCGTTCCTTCCAGAATCGCCTGTGGTGGATAGAGCGTCCAGCCAGCGCCGGTTGGCCCGCCTGGAACAAAGAAGCTGGCGGTCAGGATCAGCACGGCCAGCAAATATACCCAATAAGAGAGCATATTCATATAGGGGAAGACCATGTCGCGGGCGCCGACCATGAGCGGAATCAGATAGTTGCCGAAGCCGCCCAGGAACAGGGCCGTCAGCAGGTAAATGACCATGATCATGCCGTGCATGGTGACGTGCTGATAATAGGTGTCGGCATCGATGAACGAAAATGTGTCGGGGAAGCCAAGCTGCAACCGCATCAACCAGGACAATACCAAGCCAACCAGGCCAATGGTGATCGCGGTGCCCGAATACTGGATCGCGATGATCTTGGCGTCCTGGCTAAAAACGTATTTCGTCCAGAAGCTATGGGCGTGGTAGAGATCGACCTCTTCGAGCTCTGCCGGCGGGATTACTTGGGTTTCGTCGAGTAAACCTTCACTCATCAATATGCCCTCTCGGCTACTTGAATTACCGAATCGTTACTGAACCCGAAGGCTCTGCGTCGATTCGCTTGCGGTAAGAATTGGTTTATCCTGGGATGCTTGGCGGACCGGCGCGGAAGCCGGCGCATCCTTGGCCGCCTGTTTCACCTTGGCGGTATTCGGATACAGGGCCGCAAATGTTTCCTGGCCACTTAGCCATTTATCATAGGCGCCCTTGGCATCGACGATAACGGTGCCGCGCATGGCATGATGGCCGACGCCGCAAAGTTCGGCGCAAAGTACATCAAAAGTCCCCGCCCGGGTCGGTGTCATCCAGAAAAAGGTGATCATGCCCGGAACCAGATCCATTTTGGCGCGGAACTGGGGCACGTAGAAATCGTGCAATACATCCTGCGAGCGCAGCAGCATCTTGACCGGCTGGTCGAGCTGTAGGTGCAAGTCGTCGCTTTCGATCAGCACATCATCCTTGCCGTTGGGATCCTTCGGATCAATACCGAACGGGTTGTCATCGTTAATCAAAGCAACGCTCGATTTGCCCAATTTGCCGTCCTTGCCCGGTAGCCGGTAGCTCCAATCCCACTGCTTGCCGAGCACCTCGACCTCGATGGCATTTTTGGGAACCGTTACAAAATCCGCCCAAGCGATCAGGCCCGGGGTCAGCAAGCCAACGACGCCAAGCGCGGTCAGGATGGACAGTGTCCATTCCAGCTTTGAATTTTCCGGCTCGTAATCGGCGCGGCGCTCTTTTTTATACCGATACTTATAAAGGCAATAGGCCATAAATAGGATGAGCGCGACATAGACGACGCCGGTGATCCAAAATGTGATGACGATAGCGTTATCCAGGGAGCCCCAGTTGGAGGCCAACGGAGTAAACCACCACGGGCTCCAGATGTGAAAAACAACGGAGCCAATTGCAATAATTACCAATACAATAGCGATCAACATTCTGCATTCGCCTTTCCAGCGACTCTATGGGAGATGAAACCTGAGAAATCGACGATAGACACTTACTTATGGCTCTATCCGGCGGGTCTGTCCATAATTTTGCGGATTATTTTATTGCTTGATTTCCGGTCAAATAGTCGTCCAGGAATCGCTGGGTTCATACACGAAACTCCCCAGGATTACCGAAGCACTTATTTAAACCAGATGTTGGACCCCCCCGCCCACATCGGCAAATAACTTTCCAAGTCAACATTTCAAGTCAACATTTATCGAATTTTCTTATTTCGATAAGGCCACTATATTTATTTGAATGTGAGAGTCAATTGCGCGAAGAAAATATCTCCACTATAGTTGCGGCAATTCGAAATGTTGGAAGGGATGCGTTTCCGCTTAGGTGATGATGGCAACAAAGTGATGCCAAACTTGCCGTTGCGCGTTCCTCGAAATCAGATTCCGGAGGTATGGCCATGACGACTGCAAATGTTCCCCTGACCGCACGCCAATTGCGCAGCGACCACCCAGGCGTACGCCAGATCGGCGTTGCCGATCTGGTCGATGCGATCGCCAAAGGGTTCTCCGATTTCAACGCCATGCCGACCCACTTCTTTTATCTGGCGATCATTTATCCGATCGTCACCTTCGGTATTGTCGGCGTTTATGGCGAATTGGATTTGCTGCCGTTCATATTTCCGCTGCTGGCCGGCTACACCCTTTTAGGCCCGCTGGCTGCTATCGGTACGTACGAATTAAGCCGGCGCCGGGAATTCGGCCGCTATACGGCGCGCACCAACGCCTTCCTGGTTTTCAAATCCCATTCGATCAACGCCATCGTCAATCTCGGCGTCCTGCTGACCATAATCTATTTTGTCTGGGTAATCGTGGCGCAGGCGATCTATGAGCAGAATTTCGGCGTGGCGGTACCCGAATCATATATCAGTTTTGCCCAATCCCTGCTGACCACGCCGGAAGGCATCGCCATGATCATCACCGGCTGCAGCATCGGCTTCGTGTTCGCCGTCGTCGTGCTTAGTTTTTCGGTGGTGTCCTTCCCGATGCTTCTGGATCTTGATGTGGGTGTCATCGTGGCGGTCAAGACGTCGATCCGCGCGGTAATGGTCAATCCCATTATCATGGCGGCCTGGGGCGTGATTGTCGCCGGCTCGCTGCTGGTTGGCTCGTTGCCGTTCTTTGTCGGGCTGTGCGTGGTACTTCCGGTTATCGGGCATATAACTTGGCATCTGTACCGCAAGATCGTGGAAAGCTGACGGGGCGCTTCGAATCATTTAACAAATGCTGCCTTCTTAAGGGGCGGCGGTTATGGCAACGCATACCCACGGGAACTGGTCCATGCAATATCGAATGAAAGCCTTGCTGCTGGGCGTCCCAACGGCGGCGCTGGTCATATTCTACCTGCTGTTTTTTCTATATCCGCACTGGTTTCCCAGATAATCGGTCGCCGCCCAGGGGGCTGTCGCGGCGCGTGGGATTAATCCTCGCCCCAAGCATTAATTAATGGGATTGGATCCCTATCCCACTGGCTATCCCACTGAAAACCTTGCGATAAAAGCAATACCCACGCACCTACATTGGGCCAGGTTCGTTGCTGGCTACGGATTTCGGGTTGGCAAAGGCCCTATATTTTGTGCTATTAAACAGCCTGGATTGAAGTTCGTAATCTTGGGCGCGCCAGGCTCACTATTGTGGGCGAAATATTTTATTTGGAACTGAACTCGACTGGCTGAACAGAGCCAAGAATTCAAATTTGGGGGGATTTGTTGATCCAATCAGCGGCCTCCATTCCTTAATGTGTAAAGTATTCCTGAGGAGGAACCGGTATGAGCGAAGTGAGTGACAAGCTGATCAATTTGATCGCCGACATGGAAGAGGATGAAGCGGTAGAATTGGCGCGCGTATCTCTCGACGGCGGCATGCCGCCGGCCGAGATGCTGGAGATTTGCCGTTCCGCCATGGATATCGTTGGTAAGCGGTTCGAGGACCAGGAATATTTCATTCCCGAATTGATCCTCGCCGGCGAAATGCTTACCGCAATCGGCGACATGGTGAAGCCTTTGATCGCCGCAGGCGCCGAAGACCAGACCGAAAAAGAAAGCGCCGGCCTGGTTTTGATCGGCACAGTGCATGGCGATCTCCACGATATCGGCAAAAACATCGTGACGTTCATGCTCGACGTGAACGGCTTTGAGGTTGTCGATCTTGGCATTGACGTGCCGCCCGAAAGGTTCATCGAAGCCATCAAGGAGCATCAGCCGCCTGTCGTCGGGCTTTCAGGGTTTTTGACCTTGGCTTTCGATTCGATGAAAGAGACCGTCGATGCGTTCGTCGAAGCCGGCATCCGCGATGACATCAAAGTCATGATCGGCGGCGGCCAGGTGGACGATGCGATATTGAAGTACACCGGCGCCGATGCGTTTGGCATCAACGCGATGCAGGCGGTGTCGTGCTGCAAGGAATGGACTCAAACTGCGGAGGCTGCCGAATAATGTTGGATCAAACCGGACAGGAATTATTTGACGAACGGGTGCAGCGGCTGGCCGACAACGTGGCCTTGAAGGAAACCGACCATTCGCCGTTTATCTACGGCACCCGGTTCTGGGCGGCGGCCTACAAGGGTATCACCTTCAAGGAATTCATGTACAACGCCGACGCCGCCATCGATGCCACCCGTGACGCCGTGCGGCTTTTGAAACCCGATGCCTTTGGCGCTACTGTGTATGCCTTCGGTGATGCCTTGGAGACTTTGGATTACAAGCCCATGCAATGGCCCGGCCACGGCACCGGGGACAATGTCTGCTTTCAATATTTGGACAAGGAATTCATGCCGGCCGAGGATTACGACGCCTTTTTGTTCGATCCGACGGGCTATTATATTCGCGAATATCTGCCGCGCATCGCCGGCGGGTTTGAGCCGTTAAAACATTTTCCCGACCTTCCTAATCAGACCGAATGGGGCGTCATCACCGGGCTTCGCGCTTTCGCCAACCCGGAACTGCAAGAGGGCCTCAAAAATCTGTTCAAGGCCGGCGAGCAGGTCGATGCGACCATGAAAAAGATCGGCGCCTTCGTTAAAGAAATGGCCGATGAAGGCTATCCACCGGCGGCCGGCGGTTTTTGCAAATCGCCCTATGATCACTTCGTCGATGCCATGCGCGGCTCCAAGGGCGGCATGCTGGACATGTTCCGCCATCCGGAGAAGCTGATTGCCTCCATGGAAAAATGCGGAGAATTCATCTACCGGGGTATCAAGGAAGGCGCCGAGCGGTCCGGCTGTCCTTATATCTTCATGCCCATGCATTGGGGCCTCGATGGCTTCATGTCGCCCGACCAATTCAAGACCTATTTCTGGCCCGAATTGCGCAAGATCATCATAAAATTGATCGATGATGATTTGATCCCAACCATCTTGTGGGAAGGCAATTGCACCTCGCGCCTGGAAATCATCGGCGATATTCCGGCCAAGAAGGCGGTCTATTGGTTCGAAGCGACGGATATGTTCAAGGCCAAGGAAATTCTCGGCGATACCGTCTGCATCCGCGGCAATGTTCCGGCCAGTCTTTTGATCACCGGCACGCCCGACGATGTTGATGAATATTGCAAGACGTTGATCCAGAAGGTCGGCAAGGGCGGCGGCTTCATGCTCGACGGTTCCGCCAGCATCCCCGATGAAGCTCCCAACGAGAATGTCATTGCCATGGCCCAATCTGTGCACAAGTACGCCAACTAGGCATTCATATATGACGACGGTAACCGACTGGCCCGATCTTCCCAGTGATCGGAACTATAACGATTGGGCGTCGCTCGAATGTTCGCGCCAGCTGCGCCCCAGGTTCCAAGCGGCGATTGCCGAGATGATGGAGCATGTGCAGGACCGGGGTCTGATCCAGCCCGGTCTCGCTTACCAGACCATCGCCCTCGAAAACATCGATGGCGATGTGTTGCATATGGCTGGTGGCACCAAATTGACCGAGGCGCCGATCGTCGCCGACAAGTTTCGGAAAGCCCAAAAACTGGTGCTGGCGGTGGCCACCATTGGTCCCGGGCTGGAAAACGAAGTGTCGGAATTTTTCAAGATCAAGAAAGCGGTCAACGCCTTGGCCCTGGAAGAGATCGCCGTCGCCGCCATGTTCGAATTGAACAATCTGATCGGTGTGCATATAGCCGAGGTTGCCGGCGTCGAGGGCCTCAAGGTCTCCTCCCCGTTGTTTCCCGGTAATGATGGCTTCGCACTGTCGCAGCAGCGGGTTCTGTATGACTTGGCGGGCGGCGGCGACATCGGTTTGAGCGTATCCGGTCTGGGTATGCTGTCGCCGGTAAAATCCGCATCCATGGTGTTCGCCATTGGCGGAAGCGCACCCACGTGGGACCGCAATTCCGATTGCAGCACCTGCAAGGCGCGCGAGTTGTGCCGCTTCCGTAACCGAGAGACCACGAGCATCGCCGCATGAATATCGATACCAAAGCCGTATCCGAAGCCGAAGACGAATCCGGCTCCAATAGCGGTCTGTCTGTCCGCGTCACCGTCCTGCCGATGGATCAAGTTATCGAATTGTCGGCTGGCGACACCATATTGGATGTGGCCCGCCGGGAACGCATCCGCATTGCATCTTCGTGCGGCGGGCACGGCACCTGTATTACGTGCGCCATCCAGGTCACCGATGGCGAAATTCCGGAACCCCACGATGCCGACCGCCAGGTCTTTTCCGAGCGCCGCATAGAAGACGGCTGGCGCCGCGCCTGCCTGACCCGCCCGGTCGCCGATTGCACCATTTTGGTTCCGCCTCGCTCGACAGCGGCGGCGGTGCGCACCCAGGTCGACGGACAGGCCGGCGAGGTGGAATTTGCCCCCGGCATCGAGGTGCTGCATTTCGAATTGGAGGCGCCGACGCTGGAAGATTTCCGCGCCGATGATCTCCGCATTCAAGAGGCATTTCCCGGCAAGGCGGATCGCTTCGATGCCAGGCTTTTGGCCGGATTTGCTGAAGATGTGCGCCGCTGGAAGTGGCGCGGATGGCTGGCCAGCCGTGATGGCGAGATCGTCGCCGCCGGCCCCATTGATGCGCCGGTGCTTGGTCTGGCGGTGGATTTGGGAACCACCAACATGTCCGGCTTCCTGATCGATATGCAAAGCGGCGAGGTTTTGGCCACCGAGGGCTTGGAAAATCCGCAGACCATGTTCGGCGGTGATCTGATCACCTACGCCTCGCACATCCGGCGCAACCCGGAGATGGCGGATGAGCTTAGAAAGCTGGCGGTTGAAGGGGCCAACCGGCTGGCTGGCGATCTTTGCGATGCCATCGACGCGGCGCCCGAACAGATCGTCGAGGTTACCGTCGCCGGCAATACCATGATGCATCATCTGTTGCTCGGATTGCCGGTCAAGCAGCTGGCGCTAAGCCCGTTCATATCGGCTTTGAGTGCCGCCGCCGATTTCAAGGCGCGCGATCTTGGCCTGATGATCGCGCCCGGCGCTTACGTTCATATGCTGGCCAATATCGCGGGTTTCGTCGGCGGCGATCACGTGGCGACGTTGCTGGCGTCCGAGATCGATGTAGAAAAGCCGGTGATCATCATGGACATCGGCACCAACACTGAAATTTCTCTGGTTCAGGCCGGCAATATCACGTCGGTCTCTTGCCCGTCCGGCCCGGCCTTCGAGGGCGGCAATATTTCCGCCGGCATGCGCGCCGCCGTGGGCGCCATCGAATTGGTCCGTATCAAGGGTGATGAATTAAGCCTGAAAGTCATCGGCGATGCGGCTCCGGTGGGGCTTTGCGGCTCCGGCGTGCTGGATGTGGTGGCGCAGCTTTATCTGGCCGGCGTTTGCGACAATCGCGGACGGTTGCGCGAAGAACATTCCCGGGTGCGGCTGATCAACGAAAAGCGCGCCTTCGTGCTGGCTGACGAGGAGGCCAGCGGTTCCGGGGCGGCGATTGTCTTCACCCAGGACGATATCCGCAATCTGCAACTGGCGAAGGCGGCGATCCGAGCGGCAACCGACATATTGCTGGATGAGTGCGGTTATACCGAGGCCGATCTCGGCAAGGTGGTTATCGCCGGTGCCTTTGGCAACTACATCGATGTGGCCAGCGCCCTGGCCATCGGCATGTTGCCCGATTTGCCATTCAACCGCTTCGCCCAGGTTGGCAACGCCGCCGGTGACGGCGCCCGCTTTACCCTGCAATCCAAGGCCCAGCGCCAATTGGCCGTCGATATCGCCGCCCGTGCACAATATTTCGAGCTGGCCAGCGCGCCGACATTTATGAAGGTGTTCGGCAAGCGCATGAATTTTACCGAAACAACCAACATCAAAAACAAGGACTGATTTCAATGGCCATACCAGGTGTTGTGCTGATTGGAGACCGCATCAATCCCGGTTTCAAAAGCACCCGTGAAATGATCGAGACCGACGACTATGAGGCGCTGCAAGGGCTCGCATTGCGCCAGCAAGATGCCGGCGCTGCGTATCTGGATTTTACCATCGGGCCCCGAGCCAGGGACGACAAAGAATTTCTCACCAAGTCGATCCAGGCGGTGCAGGAGGCGGTCGATATTCCGCTTTGCTTTGACGATCCCGCTTTCGCTATCCAGGAGCATTGTCTGAATGCTTACGATGCGGACAAGGCGGGCGGCGAAAAGGCGATGATCAATTCGATCTCGGAAACCCGCTGGGAACTGCTCGACCTGCTCAAAATCTGCCCGCTTAAATTCATCATGATGTCGTCGGAGCGGGTCGAAGATGGCGTCGGCATGCAGAACAAATCGGTGCCCGATATGGTCGACACCGTGAAACGCATGACCAAGAAAATCCTTGCCAGCGGCTATGATATCGAAATCGACGATCTGATCGTCGATGTGGCCATCGGCACGCTGGCTTCCGATACCGAGGGGCTGACCCGCAATTCCCTGGATACCATCAAGACTATCGGCTCGGCGCCAGAGCTAAAGGGCATCCATATGTCGGCGGGGATGACCAATCTTTCGACCCAGCTGCCGGTCATGAAAATCGACGATCAGCCGTTGAAATTGTCCCTTGAAAACGCGTTCCTTACCTTGGCCGTACCCGCCGGGTTCGACATGATGCTGACCACGCCGTGGAAGGATTACCACCTCCTGGACGACGACAACCGGGTGTTCCAGGCGTTCCAGGAAATCATCGCCTTGGATGGGCTCGACGCTCTTAGGCGTTTGCGCAAACTCTATAAGTCTCAATAGCCATGCCGGCTGGGATTGTCGGTGCCGGCGGCTATTTTGATAGCGCCCAACATCATCAGAAAAATATGCTTGAGGCGTCAAATTGTTTAAGTCCCTATGGAAATTGATGATATAGTCAACGACAGGTAGCGTCTGTGAACAGGAGGGGGATATGATGGATCAGACAGTACTCGATCGGACCGACATGGATCCGAAGGCGGCATACGATGCCCGCGTTCAACGCATGCGCGACGTGATCGCACTCAAGGAACCAGACCACGTTCCCGTGTATCTGTCGTGGCGCTTCTGGCAGGCGCGCCATCATGGCATGACCTGCGAAGAGGCTATGTATGATGCGGATGGATTGAGCGCCGCAACCAAGGCGCAGATCCTCGAATTTGAGCCCGATTGCTACCAGCTTCCCCATAATCAGGTGGTGCTCGGCGCGCCGCTGGAAACCCTCGGCATTAAGGCGTTGAAATGGCCTGGCCACGGCGTCCCCAACGATGTGTCCTATCAGTATCTGGACATGGAATTCATGCCGGCCAGCGAATATGACGAGTACCTTTCCGATCCTACCGGTTTTACGTTGCGCAAATATCTGCCGCGCATCGCCGACGCTCTAGAGCCCTTGGACGTATTGCCTGATTTCCCCGCCTTTTATCACACGCGGGTCCTCAATCTGGCCCGCTCGTTCGCCGATCCGGGTGTCATCAAGGCCTTGCAGGCGCTGGCCAAGGCCGGCGAGCAGATGGCCGAAATTGGCGGCAAGGCGCGCGATTTTGCTGCGGAAATGGCGGCCCTCGGCTATCCGTTGTTCAATGTTGCCGGCGCCTCCGCGCCGTTCGATCAGGTCGCCGATTATATGCGCGGCTCCAAGGGCGCCATGCTCGACATGTTCCGCCACAAAGACAAATTGCTGGCAGCCATGGAACAGGCGAAGAAATACATCATCGCCTCGGCCGTCGCCGCCAAGGGCGACAAGGAAGACGCCCATGTCTTCATGCCGCTGCATTGGGGCCTCGACGGTTTCATGTCGGAAGAGCAATTCAAAACCTTCTATTGGCCGCAGCTCAAAGACGTCATGATGGCGCTTATAGAAGCCGATATGACGCCCTATATTTTCTGGGAAGGGAATTGCAATTCGCGCCTGGAAATCATCGGCGACATGCCGGCGGGCAAATGTATTTACAAGTTCGAATCCACCGACATGAAGCTGGCCAAGGATGTTTTGGGCGACACCATCTGCATCCAGGGCAACATCCCGGCATCGTTGCTGATCACCGGAACGCCCGACGACATGGACGCCTACTGCAAGAATTTGTTTGAGGGCTGCAAGCCCGGCGGTGGCTTTATTCTGGACGGCGCCTGCGGCATCCCGGACGAGTCCAAATACGAATGCGTCGTCGCCATGGTCGAAGCCTGCCGCAAATACGGGCAGTATTGATTCCTTGTATATTTAGTATCGCGCGGGGAGGCCGAGGCCTCCCCGTTATTTATTGCCCTACCTCGCCGCGTCTTGCCCCGCGTCGATCTCCAATTCCCTTAACGCGGCCTCTTTTAAGAATCCGGACCGGGTGGTGTTTCTAAGGTTGGCCTCGGCGTCAATCAACTTCACCAGGCTTTCGGGTAAGGTCACATTGCACCTGACGGCCTTCTCCGCTGCCTCTGGAATGTCCACCATGATTACGGTGGCGGCATCCGAATAGGGGTCCTCTTCGAGAGTCTTCAATGCGTCGTTTAAGCTGGATGGTTCCGGAATGTCTTCCTTAACCTTGATCATGCTCTGCATGTGAAATACCAACCCCTTGATGGCATTCCAGACGACTTCGTCCATGGTCTTGGCGGAGGTTGCAAATCCAGGAAAATCCGGGGCGGTCACGGCGTAGCCGTGCCCGTCTTCCTGCCATAGATAGACTGCGTAAATGGTCATCTCAAAACCTCGGTAAAGTCAGGCCGGTTATACGCTCGATCATGCGAAGGACAGCGGGCGGTGCGTCACCATTGATGGGCAACGAAATGGAGCCGGCGCGGTCTGTGTGATTGTATGAAATCCTTACCTCATCGCGATTGCTTTCGGTCCAACCCGCCTGTGTTAATAGCGAACGGATATCCGAATAATTCATGATGCGCATTTAATACGCATTGTATGGTATTTGTCAATATAATGCGTATTAAATGCGCATGAAAATGAACTCTAGCCCGGATTTTTCTCCACGTCCCACTCCACCAGCAACTTTTGTACGCCCCGGAAGGTCAGCGTTGGGATATACTCCCAATCCTGGTCGGGGCTGAGTTGCATGTGGGGTAGGCGGCGTGTCAGTTCTTCCAAGATAATCTTCATTTCCAGGCGGGCCAGGGGCGCGCCCATGCAGAAGTGGGCGCCGTGGCCGAAGGCGAGGTTGCGCTTGGCGTTGCGCCGTTCGTGATCGAACTTGGCGCCGCCCGGGAACATGGCGTCGTCGTGGCTGCCGGAACCCAGCATGAGAAGGATTTTCTGGCCCGCCATGATTTGGTGGCCGGCGATCTCGGTATCGCGGGTGGCGATACGCCGCCAGGCGAAAATGGAAGAATCGATGCGCAAAATTTCCTCGACCGCGTTGGCCATTTTATCCGGGTTGGCACAGATCGCCTCCCATTCGCCCCGGTCTTCCAAGAGCGCCTTGATACCGTTGGCGGACGCTTGCGTGGTGGTCTCGTGGCCGGCGAACTGCATCAGAAACGCCACATTATAGAGATAGTTGATGGTGAATTTCGACGGATCGTCCCGGTAAATGCGCACCATGTCGCCCATGTAATTGTCGCCGGGATTTTCCAGCGCCGCATCGACCAGGCGCTTGGTGAAATCCCAATGCTCGCCCATGCCCGCCATCATTTCGACCTGTTCTTCGTCGCTCGGCCGGCCCCAGTTTACCAGCGCCCGTTTGGAGCCCAGTATCTTGACCTTAACGGCGTCCTCATCAGACGCGCCAAGGAAGATAAATATGGCCAGCGCCGGCACTTCATACAGCATCTGCTTGACCAAATCGGCCTCGCCGTCATCGATGAAGCGGTCGATATAGCGGGTAACGATGGCGCGGATGCGGGGCTCGATCTCACGCAAGCGCTTCGGCGTGAAGGCATCGCCGAAGATGCGCCGGTGGTCCCGGTGGGTCGCCGGATCTTCGTCCACCAACGATGGCTCGGTGGTGATTTCCAGCTTGTCGCGTAACGTAGCCGCGGCCGGGCAGAGCGGCGTCACTGGATGGCGGGCGAGGGCGGCGGAATAGGTCTCCGGATCCTGGAAAATGGCGACAATATCGTCATAATTCATGACCACCCAGGCATCCATTTCGGCTGAAAAAAACACCGGCTCCTCGGCGCGGGCGCGGCGGAAAAAGGCGTAAGGATCGGCAAGGTATTCTTCCGAGAACGGCATGAATTCCGCACCCATCCCGCTCACCGGACATTCGCTTGTGGATGCCTTTTGGTAGGCTTCATATTCCCCCGGCACCGATTGAAACATGCCAAGACCGTCTGCCGTATCGGACATCAAATTCTCTCCCGTTGGCTGGGGCGCTTTAGCGCAGCCCGGCCTGCTTGATCAGCGGCAACACCTCGTCTTGAAACTGCAAAATGCCCTCTTCGTATTGGGGCCAGGTGAGCAAAATACCGGCAAACCCGATATCGTTCAGGTTCGTCAAAATATCAACCACCTGTTCCTTGGTGCCGACGATGGGAAAGCCGCCCCAGCCGGCCATGAAATGGGCCTTCATGTAGCGCATTTCGTCCTCGGTGAAGGTTTCCGCGTTGAGACCCATGGTCTCCACCAGATTGGTCACCGCTTCCCAATCGCCCATTTCGTGGGTGTAGTGATGGACGAAATCGCGTGCTTCCTGCTCCGTCTCGCGCACCACAACATAGGCGTTGGTCCAGACATCGATTTCATTGTCATATTCATCGCGGGCGAGATCGCGGTAACTGGCGACCATCTCTTTTAGTACGTCATACTCCCCCGATTTCGGCGCACAAAAGGCCACGTCGGAATATTTGGCGGCAAAATGGCGGCCCCGGTCCGAGCCGCCCGCATTCATCACCATGGGCCTCGGCGTCTGGATCGGTTTCGGCTCAAGGTAGCCTTTTTTGATCTGGTAGAATTTGCCGTCGAAATCGAACTCCTCGTCCTCGGTCCACAGACGATCGATGATTTCCAGCCACTCGACGGCGGCATCGTAGCGATCTTCGTGTTCCAACATTTTGCCGCCGAACATTTCAATCTCGTCCCGGTGCCAACCGGTGACGATGTTGAGCACGAAGCGCCCACCGGTGATGTGATCGATGGCGGCCGCCTGCTTGGCCGCCATGATGGGATGCACCGTGGGTACGTGCGAGGTCGCAAATATGGCCGGGTTTTTGGTTGAGGCGCCGATGCCGGCGGCCCAGGAAAAACACTCGAATCCAGGGCCGTTAAAATTGGTGATGCCGCCGAAGCCGCGCCATCGCCCCACCGGAACCAGGGCTTCGAATTCCATCGCGTCGGCGATCTGGGCCAGCTTCAGGGTGCTCGGCCAGTCGGCCTTCAAGGTGCCCTCAATGGTGGTCACCGCCGCGCCGCCTTCCAAATTGGTCGAGAAGGTGCCGAGCTTCAGTTTGTTGCTGCCGAACAGCGGGTTGCTATCCTGGCGGTCCCGTTGATGATCGCGCCTTGCCATTATGTCTTCCCTCCCTGTTTACAACCCCAGCACCCGTTTTCCCAATATTTCCGCTTGGATCTCGTTGGTGCCACCCAAAATTGTGTAGGCGCGGAAATTCAGATAACGGGGGGCGATGCCGAGCAGCTCTTCCTCGTCCGGCGGCAGTTGCAGGGCATCGTAGAGCGGGCGCTCGGGCTCCCACTTTAAGATATCTTCACCGGCGGCATCCAAGGCCAACTCGGAAACTTCCTGGCGGATCGAGGACCAGCGCATTTTCAGCATCGACGAAATGGCGCCCGGATTGGCGCCCGATTGCAAATCCGAAAGGACGCGGATATCGACCATCTCCATGGTATCCAGATCGGCGCCGATCTCGGCCATGCGGATGCGAATATGGGCGTCGTCGATAAGCCCCCGGTCCCGGATCAGGCGCACCACCTTGGCGAACTGGGCGCGCACCCGGCCCGCTACCAGTGCGCCGCCGCGCTCAAACTCCAAAAGATATTTGGCCACGTCCCAGCCCTTGTTTTCCTCGCCGACGCGGCCCGACTGGGGCACGCGCACATCGTCAAAAAATACTTCGTTGAATTCATGATCGCCGCCATTGCCGATGATTGGGCGGATGGTGATGCCGGGCAAGTCCATGTCCAGCAAGATGAACGTGATGCCTTCCTGGCGCTTGCCTTCGGTGGAGGTGCGCACCAGGGCGAACATGCAGTTCGATTTGTGCGCGAACGAGGTCCAGATTTTCTGGCCGTTGATGATGTAATCATCGCCGTCGGCGACCGCCTTGGTTTTGAGGGAGGCGAGGTCCGAGCCCGAACCCGGCTCCGAATAGCCTTGGCACCAATGGTCTTCGCCGGAACAGATGCTGGGTAGGTATTTGTTTTTTTGCTCATCGGTGCCGAAATGCATGAGCACCGGGCCCACCATGCGCGAGCCTTGGCCGTTATAGACCGGCGCGCCGGCGCGGGCGCTTTCCAGATCGAAGATATATTTCTGCACAGGCGTCCAGCCGGGACCGCCCCATTCATCGGGCCAGGACGGCACCGACCAGCCCTTTTTATGCAGCAACTTGTGCCATTCATAACCCAATTCTGGCTCGTTCAGGAACGCCGTGGTCAGGGTCATGGCCCGGCGGGTTGCGTCCGGCAGGTTGGCGTCGATAAAGGTGCGCACCTCTTCGGCGAAAGCGACGTCTTCGGGGGCTAGGTTCAAATCCACTGGCTTATTCTCCCTGTTCCTTAAGCCGCTGGCGACAGCAACAGGCCGGCGCCGGCGGTGTCGGGATCGGCGATGATGGCGGCATATAATTCGGCGTGACGGGCAGTGCTGCCGTAGCTAGCCTCATAAACCATCAGCCGCTTGGCGTAGCTGCCGATGGTCAAATCGGCGGTGGTGCCGATGGCGCCGTGGGTCTGGATGGCGTTCTGGCCAACGAAGCGGGCGCAGCGCCCGACCTTGGATTTGGCGCTGGATACGGCGCGCCGGCGCTTGCTTGCGGGTGCGTCCGCCGACAAAACCGCCAGCGTGGTGACGGCGCGGGCTTCTTCTTCCGATACCTTCATGTCCACCAGCCGGTGGGCCAATACCTGAAACTTGGAGATCGGCTTGCCGAACTGCTCGCGCGTCTTGGTGTATTCGACGGTTTCTTCCACCAATTTCGCCATGGCGCCGACCGCGTCTGCCGATAGGGCCGCGATGGTCCTGTCGATGGCGGCCTCGATGGCGTCCGATGCATCTTCCAATCCGCCCAGCATTTGGGCGCGCCCGACATTTACGCCGGTCAGTTCCACATCGGCGGCGCGCCCGCCATCCAGGGTGCGGTGCGGGCGCAAGGTGACGCCGGTTGCATCGCAATCGATCATGAAGACGCCGATGCCTTCACCGATACGCGCCGGCACCAATAGCCGCCCGGCCATGGGTGCGTCGATCACCGATTTGCGGGCGCCGCTTAACACATATCCGTCGCCGCTTGGCGCTGCGTCCACCGAAATATCACCCGCTGCGCCGCCCATAAATGCGATCCGCAAGGCGCCTTCGCCGATGGCCGGCAAGGTTTCGGCGCGCTGCTCCGGCGTTCCGATGGCGGCGACCAGCCCGCCACAAAGAACCACCGTGGTTATGTAGGGCTCCACCACCATATTGCGCCCGAAGGCTTCTGTCAGGATCGAGATTTCCACCATGCCGGCGCCTAGGCCGCCGTCTTCTTCGGCGAAGGGCAAGGCCAGCCAGCCCAATTCGGCAAACTGGCGCCACATGTCATCGGCCCAGGCGGCATCGTCTCCTTGGTCCGCTGGGCTCCCATGGCGGGCGCTGAAATCATAATTTTCCGACAGCATCCGTTCGGCACTGTCGGCCAGTAAGGTATGCTCGGTGTCTCGCTGTAAATCCAATGGAAATCTCCCCCTCGGCCATTGCGCCTTTGGAATATTACTTTAAGCTTCCGGTTCAATCAAAGCCAACATGACAAGGGGACGGGGTATTGTTCGGCAGTGGTAAGGTCATTTCCGGGGATCGGGTTATCGACAAGGCCGATCTGGAGGTGCGCGCCCGGCGCGCCGCGACGGCGCTGAACAGCCTAGGCATCGACAACGGTGGTGTGTTCGCGGTGTTTCTGCGCAATGATTTCGCCTATCTGGAAGCGCGCATGGCCGCCGATTTCCTGGGCGCCTATATCGTCGCCACAAACTGGCACCAGAAAGATGACGAGGTCGGCTATATCCTTAGTGATTGCGAGGCCGAGGCGCTCATAGTCCATGCGGACCTGCTACCCCAAATCGAACCCGGAATACCGGACGGCCTCCCCGTTTACGTCGTGCCGACGGCAGTGGACTTGGCTGAAGCCTATGGCGCCGATGCATCGATCTGCACGGTGCCCGATGGCCGCACAGATTGGGGCCAATGGATCGAAGGGTTCGAGCCTTGGGACGCGCCGGGGCGGCCGCCGCGCCCGGCGATCATGTACACATCGGGCACCACCGGGCGGCCCAAGGGGGTGGTCAAGCAACCCTTGAAGGCGGATCAGGTGGAAATGGCGGCCAAGCTGGGCGCCGATACGTTTGGCCCGAGGAACGGCATGGTCTCGCTTTTGTGCGGCCCCTGTTATCATTCGCCGCTGGATGTGCAGGCGCGCCAAGGGCTCACATACGATGCGGATCTGATCATCCAGCCGCGCTTCGATGCGGAAGAATTCCTGGCGCTGGCGGAAAAATATGGCGCCACCAACGCCCACATGGTGCCGGTCATGTTCGTGCGCATGCTCAATCTGGCCGAAGACGTGCGCGCCAAATATGACATTTCTTCGATCGAGCATATCATTCACGGCGCAGCGCCATGTCCCCCTGAGGTCAAGCGCGCCATGATCGATTGGTGGGGGCCGGTGTTTTGGGAATATTACGGCTCCACAGAGCTTGGCGTGCCGGTACTCGGCACCTCCGAAGACTGGCTGGCGCGCCCCGGCTCTGCGGGCCGGCTTGTGCCTGGCGCCACCATCAAGATTGTCGATGACAACGGCAAAGAGGTTCCCACCGGCGAAGTTGGCGAGATATTTACCGGCTCCACCGCGCGCGCCGAATTCACATATAAGGGCCGCGATGCCGACCGCGCCGAAGCCGAATTGGACGGCATGTATTCCATGGGCGACATCGGCTATATCGACGCCGACGGCTATATCTTCATATCCGACCGCAAGCGCGACATGGTGATCTCCGGCGGCGTCAATATCTACCCGGCTGAGATAGAGGCGGCCTTAACGCAAATGGCCGGGGTCAATGACTGCGCCGTGTTCGGCATTCCCGACGACGAATTCGGCGAAAAGCTGATCGCCTTTGTGGAGCCGGCCCCGGATACTGCTCTGGAAGTTGCCAGCGTGCAGGAGCATCTTCGCGCCCATCTTGCTAACTACAAGGTGCCGCGCATAGTCGAGTTCGCGGCCAGTCTGCCGCGCACACCCACGGGCAAAATCATAAAACGCGAGCTGCGTGATCCTTATTGGAAGGAAGCTGGCCGCACTATCTGAGCAATCAACGAGAAACGGAGGAAACCCAAGTGGCAAAAAAAGATATCGCCATTGTCGGCTATCACGAAACCAAGATCGATGTGAACACCGGGCGCAGCCCGTTTGATTTCGCCGGCGAAGTGCTGGACGGATTGCTGGATCAGACTGGCCTCGAAAAAGACGCCATCGACGGCTTTGCGGTGTGCAGCGCCATGTCGGGCATGTCGACGCCGTTCTGGTCGGTGGTGGTCTCCGACTATCTCGGAATGGAATTGAACTGGTGCCAGCAAGTGGATATTGGCGGCTCCTCGCCTTTGGGTGCGGTATCCAGGGCGTGCTCGGCCATCCGCGACGGCCAATGCGAGATTGTCTTCGTGCTCGGCGCCGATTCCCAATCGACGGCAAACCTGTCCAATGCGCGCGGCTGGCAGCCGGAGTTTCAGAATCCGGTCGGGCTGATGGGCCCTCCCGGCGCCTTCGGCTTCATCTCCAACCGCTATGATGGGGTTTATGGGCTCGATCTGACAGCCCTGGCGCGGATCGCCGTCGCCCAGCGCGGCCACGCGGTGATGAACCCAAACGCATTCGAGAAGTTCCGGGTGCCGATCACCGAAGATGATTATCTGAATTCCCGCATGATTTCCGACCCGGTGCGCTTACTCGATTGCGTCATGCCCTGCGACGGCGGCAACGGCGTTATTGTCATGAGCACCGAGCGTGCCAAGGCGCTGGGTATGGATAAAATGGTGCACCCCACCGGCTATGGCGAGCGTAACAATCACGGCGTTAATGATAACAACACCGATATCTTGGAGAGCGGCCATTGTGTCGCAGGGCCGAAAGCCCTCGCCCAGGCCGGCATGACCGTGGATGATTTGGACATGTTCCAGCCCTACGATGATTTCATTATCGCGGTCATGCTGCAGATGGAAAATATCGGCTTTTGCGAGCGCGGCCAGGGCGCCGCCTTCGTCAAGGATACGGACCTCACCCATACCGGCAATCTGCCCTTGAATACGTCCGGCGGACAAATCTCGGCGGGTCAGGCGGGGCTTGCCGGCGGCGGCACCAATCTGGTCGAAGCCGTGCGTCAATTGATGGGCGAGGGCGGCGAGCGCCAGGTGGCCAAAGCCTCCAACGCTATGGTTACCGGCATCGGCGCCATTCCTTATTTAAGGAATTGGAGCTGTTCCACCGTGATGATCCTGGAAGCCGGTTAGAGATTAATAGGAGCGAATGATATGAGCGAAACAGAAATTCCCCCGCGCCCGGCGCCAGTGCCCACCAATTTTTCCCAACCTTTCTGGGACGGTGCCAAGGAGAAGAAGTTTATGCTGCAATATTGCCTGGATACGGGCAAATACCAGTTCTTTCCGCGCCCCAACTCTATCCACACGGGCCGCCGCAACACCGAATGGCGCGAAGCGTCTGGCGACGGCACGGTCTATTCGTTCACCGTCACCCGCCGCGCGCCGCCGGCGTTCCGAGGGCGCGAGCCATATGTGATCGGCTCCATCCAGCTGGCCGAGGGTCCGCGCATGATGGCCGAGATCGCCGGCGCCAAGTTCGAAGATTTAAAGATCGGCGCCAAGGTCCGCATCACCTGGGAAGAGGTGAACGAGGAATATAACTATCCGGTGTTCGAGCTGGTGGAATAGAGACAGCAGCCATGGTCACGCTTCAGGCGCGCCCGGCGGCCATCGAAATCGATCCGGCCCAAACCGCGCTGGTTATCGTCGATATGCAAAACGCCTTCGCTTCCAAGGGCGGTATGTTCGATCTTGCCGGCTTCGATATTTCGGGCGCGCCCGCCGCGATCGAGGCTAACCAACGGCTGATCCATGGCTGCCGCGCCGCAGGGGTCCAGCTTGTCTATCTGCAATATGTCTATGATGCCGAATTGCGGGACGGCGGTGGCCCGGAATCGCCCAACTACCACAAGGAGCTGGGCATGGTAATGATGCGGGACAAGCCTGAACTGGCGGGCAAACTTTTGGTCGAAGGCACCTGGGACGCGGCGATTATCGATGAACTGACGCCTGTGCCCGGTGACAAGGTGATCATCAAAACCCGCTACAGCGGCTTTTGCCGGACCGAAACCGAAGACTATTTACGGTCGCAGAATATCAGCCATCTATTGTTCACAGGGATCGCCACCAATGTCTGCGTCGAAAGTACAGCCCGTGATGCCTATTTCGCGGAATTTTTCCCCATCGTGATCGAAGACGCCATGAACCATTCCGGCCCGGACTTCAACCGCCAGGCGATGCTATGGAACTTCGAAAATGTGTTCGGCTGGGTCACGAAGTCAGCGCATGTCCTTGCGGCGTTGGAGGCGAAGGCCAACGCGGCCTGATTAACCAAAACAAAGAGCAATACCATTGGCACGATCCCTTGGCCTCGGCGGTATCACGGACGCCTTTTCCAGCCGCAATTTCCGCATCTTCTGGACCGGCAACTTCGTCCACAACATCACCGTCTGGGTGAACAGGATGGCGCTTGGCTGGCTTACATGGGAGTTGACCCATTCCGGGACCTGGCTGGGCCTGATCGGCGCCGCCGGCATGCTGCCCATGGTGTTTGTCGGCCCACTGGCCGGCGTGACCGCCGACCGGTTCGGTCACCGTCTGCAGCTTGTGACCGCCACCTATATCGGCGCCATAACCGCCTTTGTGACCGCGATGATGGTTGCCTTCGATGCCATCAGCCCTTTTTCGTTGCTGGCGCTCACCTTGTTGTCCGGCTTAACGCGCGCCTTCAACATTCCGGCCCGTTCGGCCATGGTCCATGCGCTGGTGGAGCGCCGGCATCTTTCCTCGGCAATCGGCGTCAACAGCGCCACTTATTATGGCGGCAATTTCATCGGCCCGGCGCTGGCCGGTCTGATCATATCCGTGTGGGGAATCAAGCCGGCTTTTTTCGCCTATGTGATCGGCGAGCTGATCGCCGCCACGTCGTTCGTCCTTTTGCGCTTCGAAAACGCGCCCGCCGGGCCTAAGCGCAAGTTCGATCTGTTCGGTGACCTGATCGCCGGCGCCCGCTACACGTTTCGGAACCGGGGCATTTTGTCGCTGATGATGCTGAGCGCGGTGATGGCGCTATTTTTGCAGCCCTATATGGATATGCTGCCGGGCATGGCCGACAAGGTTTTCGGCATGGGCGCCGAAGGCCTTGCCTTCCTGACCTCGGCGACCGGCGCCGGCGCCATGTGCGGCGGATTGTGGATCGCCCAGCGGGGCCGCATCGGCGGGCTGGTGCGTATCCATGTGATCATGTTGGCGGGCGCTATAGTGATGATGCTCGCCTTCGTTGCCACTGATATTTTGGTTGCCGCCATGGCCGCTTTGTTCGCGGTTGGCTTTTGTCTGATCTCGGCGCATTCGTCGAACATGACCCTGGTGCAGAACGCCGTCGACGGCGATTTCCGCGCCCGGGTCATCAGCTTTTCCGGCGTCGTTGGGGTGTCAGGCCCGGCCCTCGGCGCGCTGATTATCGGCTGGGCGGCGACGCAGCTCGGCTTCCGCCTGCCGATCGGCGTAAGCGCCGTGGTTGCCCTCGCCGCCTTTGCGCTGATCGCGCGCATGGTCTTAGCCCGCGCACCGGAATTGGAAGCGTCGAAACTTTAAGCAATCAATCGATCACCGCGATGGCGTTAATCTCCAACATGCAGCGGGGATCGGTGGCCAGGCGGACGATTTGAACGGTGGTGGTGGCCGGCTTGGAATCGCCGAAATATTCCAACCAGACTTTGTTCAAGATATCCTGCTGTTCCATGTCCGTCAGAAAGCGGTCGGCGGTGACGATATCATCGAACGTGGCGCCCACCGCCGAGAGGCCTTTTTTTAAATTCTCCAACGTCGCCCGCGCTTGACCCTCCATGTCCGTTGGCATATTGGCGAACTCTTCCGGGATGTGCGGATGACTGTGATAGACCGGCGCCGCCGTGACCCCGGCGCAATAGACGGTGGTGCCGCCGGTCACCTTGATGGCGGGGGCGTAGGGCATCCACACGTCGGGGGCGTCGGGCCAGTGAATATGTTCGACTTGTTTGGGCATGGGTTACCTCCGGTTTGGGTCAGGTGAGCAATATGGCACGAAAATCATTGACGTTTGTATAGGTAGGCCCGGTGACGATCAAATCACCGAGGCCAGCGAAAAATCCGTGGGCGTCGTTGTTATCAAGCATGGCTGCCGCATCGAGGCCAAGGGCACGCGCCCGCTGCAAAGTATCTGGCCCGATAAACGCGCCGGCATTGTCTTCGCTGCCGTCGATGCCGTCGGTATCGCAGGCGATGGCGTGGGCATCGGCGCGCCCCTTTAACGCCAGGGCCAGGGCCAGCAGAAATTCCGAATTGGGGCCGCCCTTGCCGTTGCCCCGCAGCGTGACCGTAGCCTCGCCGCCCGACAACAAAACCGAGGGCCGCAACTCATGGGCATCCAGCTTGGCCGCCATCTCCAACCCCATGTCCCGCGCCTCGCCTTCCAGATCGGCGCCCAGGATCACTGGCTCCACACCCAACTCCCGAGCCCGCGCTGCGGCGGCTTCGAGGGCGCGGCCCGCATCGGCGATAATGAACGCCTCATCATTGGCGAAGGCCACATCGCCTGGCTCCGGCGTCTCGCTCATGGCATTGAGAATCTCTTCCGGCGCATCGATGCCATAGCGGGCGAGCACAGCCAGGGCGTCGGCGCATGTGGTGGCATCGGGCACCGTCGGGCCCGACGCGATCACCGACAGATCGTCGCCGGCCACGTCGGATATGGCCAAGCTCAATAGTTTTGCCGGGCGGCAAGCGGCGGCGAGCCGCCCGCCCTTGATGGCCGAGATATGCTTACGCACCGTGTTCATAGCGTCGATGGGCGCGCCCGAGGCCAGCAAGGCAGTCGTCAGTTCCTGCTTGGCGACGAGCGAAATACCGTCCGCCGGCGACGTCAGCAGCGCCGAGCCGCCCCCCGACAACAAACAAATCACCAGATCATCAGGCCTAAGCCCGCTCATCAGTTCCAGCATGCGCCGGGTTGCCGCCTGGCCGGTCGCGCCGGGCACCGGATGGTCGGCCTCCACAACTTCGATGGATTTTGTCGGCCGGGCGTAGCCGTGGCGGGTGATGACCAGACCTTCGAGCGGGCCTGGCCAATGGGCTTCCACCGCCTCGGCCATGGCCGCCGATGCCTTGCCGGCGCCGATCACGATACAACGACCGGCCTGGTTTTCGTAGCCATGCAAATAGGACGCCATGCACCGGGACGGCTGCGCCGCTTGAACGGCGGTTTCGAACAAATCGGTTAATAGGGCGCTGGGGGTCAACAGCTCGGTTCGGGCAGCTTGCGAATGGCGCGCAGTTTTAGCTGGACCACGGCCAGTCCGATATCAAAGGTGATGGCGCTGCCGATGCCATTATCATGTATGTCCTGGGTGATGCTGGTTATCGGCTCGGCGGCGGTGCCGGTATAGCGATGAAATGATCCGACTGTGCGCCACGAGCGCCCGCCAAGCAGCTCGGCATCACCCTTGGGCGGCGGCCTGATGGCAATGGCCGTTCCGGTCAACAGCTCAAAGACGCGCATCGGCTCTGGTCCTGAGCCATCGAACAAAACATAGTTCATGGTGCGCTTGCCTTGTTCTATTTGTTGCGCAGTCCACAGAAACGATTGCACCGGAAAACGGGCTTCCTTCGGTAAGGCCAAGGTCTGGTCCTTGGGCACGCTAAGCCGCACTTGCCCCGCCGCGCCCGGGTGGGGGCGCGATGCAACGCCGCGTATCGGGGCCAAATCCTGGCCGTTCATGCGCGTACTATGATCGAAGGTCAGGCGGGTGCCGTCTTTGGCCTCGGAATTGCTGATATCGGATTCGAACTGCATATTGCGCCCGCCCCGCAATTGCGCCGTGATGGCGAAGCGCCCGGTCAGCCGCCAGGCCCGGCAGGTGCTTTCCAGGCGCAAAATCTGCGTGCCGTTATAGCTGGTAACGGCGCCCGGCAAGCGCCACTCCTTGACGGTGATTTCATAGATCGCCTCGTGCGGCTGCACGGTGGCGGCCTCGGCGCCGCCGGTAATCGCGATTGCCAGCGCGGCCGATGCGAGCATGGCCTTCATCGCAAGGCCTCGTCCACCCAGCCGGCCCAGGCCAATGTGGCCCCGTCGCTGCCTTCGGCCCCGACAAGCTGCAAGCCGACGGGCATGCCATTCGGACCTGAATAGGCCGGCAATGTAACGCACGGACCATGCATCAAGGTCCAAAGCCCGTTGAAGGCGCCGCCTTCGATGATGGTGAGGTCCTTGGGCGCTTCCCCGGTGGCCGCAGGCGTGATCAGGATATCGAAATCGCCGAATATGGGGGCCAACAAACCCCGCACCCTTGCCGCTTCCGCCTTGGCGGCTTCGTAGTCGGCGTCGCTGACGGATTTGCCGAACACATATCCGTCCCGCGACCAGGAAGTGATCTCGTCCAGATGATCGGCGATGAAATCGTCCGAGGCGCGCACGCCTTCGTATGCCGTAATATGCCTGAAGCGTTCCTCCATGACGGCTCGGAAATCATCGGCCAGGTCCACATCGCTGACCGACGCGCCTGCGGCGTTCAATTTTTGGCTGGCGTGTTCGATCATGGCGACGGTTTCGGGCAAGGCTTTCGGCCAGACATGGGTGCGGGCGATGCCGATGCGGGGTGCGCCGGTGCGCGCCGGGGCTGCGCTCTCGCCGGTCAGCGCGGCGCGTATAAGTCCGATATCCTCCAAATGCCGCGCGAACAGGCCGAGGGGGTCGATGGATGGTTTTAGGTGGCGGATGCCGGTGCGGTCGAGCCCGTCTAGGCTGCCCTTGAACCCATACAGGCCGCACAGCGACGCTGGTCGGATCACCGAGCCGCCGGTCTGCGTGCCGTTGGCCAGCGGCACCATGAAATCGGCGACCGCGGCGGCCGAGCCCGAAGACGAGACGCCGGGCGTGCGCTCCAGATCATGGGGGTTGCGTGTCACGCTTGGAAACGGGCAGGCAAATTCGGTGGTGATGGTCTTGCCGAGGATCACCGCGCCGGCGGCCCGGAGCACCGCCACCGTCGCCGTATCCGCACCCGGCCGGTTGCCCTTATAAAGGTGCGAGCCGTATTCGGTCGGCATGTCCATGGTATCGAGCACATCTTTGATACCCACCGGAACGCCGTGCAATGGGCCCGCCGGCGCTTCACAATCCCGGGCGCGGGCTTGGGCGAGGGCCAGCTCGGGATCGATAAAGGCCCAGGCGTGGATATCACCGTCGCGCGCATCGATTCGCGCCAAACAGTCTGATACCAGCGCTTCCGAGGTGAATTCGCCAGCCGCGATCCCTTTCGCCATGGCCGCCGCGCTAAGGGTATTCAGACCCTCCGGTCCTTTCGATTGCAGCTCCGATTGTGCCATTTTGATACGCTTTCGTTTTGAAATTGACCCCTTGGCCATGGTGATGGCATCGTGCGCCGAAAGCAACCGGCGATCAAAGTCCAGTCAGCCAAATTGAGCATTGCCAGGCCAGGGCGAATTCGGGATAAGAAGCTAGGAACATTGAGGGCACCAATCGATGGCATTTGAATTGTTCGTTAACGGCACGCTGATGCGCGGCCTGGCGTTGCACGAAAATCTACAAGACGCTGAATTCATGGGGGAATTCACAACAACGCCGACTTACCGTTTGTATTCCATCGGCGATGTTCATCCCGGCATGTTTGCCGTCGAGGCGGGCGGTGTTGCCGTTGCCGGGGAAATGTACCGTATGAGCGACGAGACCTGGAAACAGGTCGAGGACGGCGAGCCGCCCAACCTCTATTGCGGGCCGGTGACGTTGGACGATGGCAGCACCGTCAACGGCATCCTTTTCCCTCAAGATATTGCCGAAAAGAGCCATTTGGACATATCCGATTTTGGCGATTGGCGCGCCTATATGGCGTCTAAGAAATAAGTGGTCCGGAGGGGCTGCAAACAAACCTTAAGTTTGGTCTCGGCGAGCGGTTTGTGATATCGTTTTCACCTCCTGGGGAGGAGGGGAACGGCCATGGTCACGGTAGCGGCGCAAAATTTTTTTATTGAAGCTCAACCCTACGCGCTGGAGTTCGATCCAGCGGCGACGGCTCTCATTGTCATCGATATGCAGCGGGATTTTGTCGAGCCGGGCGGCTTTGGTGAAATGCTGGGCAACGACGTTTCGCTTTTGCGCGGCGCCATAGCGCCCACCATCCAAGTCCTGAAGGCGGCCCGCGAGACTGGATTGTTCGTGCTCCATACCCGCGAAGGTCATGTGCCCGATTTGTCGGATGCGCCGCCGTCCAAACTGGCGCGCGGCAAATTGGAGACCGGCATCGGCGATGAAGGCCCCATGGGACGCATCCTGGTGCGGGGCGAGGAAGGTCACGACATTATTCCTGAACTGGCGCCTATCGACGGCGAGCCGGTGATCGACAAGCCCGGCAAGGGCGCGTTTTACGCCACGGATCTTGGCGACATATTACAGGCCAGAAATATTGCTACGCTGATCGTCTGCGGCGTGACCACCGAAGTTTGCGTGCACACAACGGTGCGCGAAGCCAACGACCGCGGCTATGAATGCCTGGTGTTGGAAGATTGCGTTGGCTCTTATTTTCCCGAATTTCAGCGCGTGGCGCTGGAAATGATCAAGGCCCAAGGAGGAATATTCGGCTGGGTCGGCACGTCATCGGCGGCAATCTCCGCATTGCAGTCGGCGGCAAGCGTCGCAGCCTGATATCAAGCGGACACCAAAATCCGCAGCAATAAACTTATTTTATTTTGTTTTGAACTTAAGTTGAACAAGGGGACTTTTCGTTATGGATAAATCGGTATCGTGGTGGGAGCCGGGCGATTGGAACGGCTTCTTCGGACTTGGCACCAATGTTCTGGTCAACCTGCTGGTTCTGACCGGGCTTTTAAAATTTGTCATCGGTATTCCCGATGAAACCCTGTTTGGAACGATCCTGCCCGCCATCGGGCTGATGTTGTTCCTGGGCAATATGTATTACGCGTTTATGGCCCGCCGTCTTGGCGAAAAGGAAGGGCGCAACGATGTTACCGCGCTCCCGTCTGGTCCCAGCGTGCCGCACATGTTCTTCGTGGTCTTCGCCATCATGCTGCCCATCAAGGCCAGCACCGGCGCCTGGCAGACGGCCTGGCAGGCCGGCATGATCTGGGTGTTTGTCGAAGGTATCATGCTGTTCCTTTGCTCGTTCATCGCGCCGGCTATTCGGCGGCTGACACCAAGGGCGGCGCTGCTTGGAACTTTGGCGGGCATTTCAATCACCTTCATTTCCATGCGCCCGGCGTTCGAGATCGCGGAAACACCGATCATCGGCTTCGTGTCGCTGGCGATCATTTTCGCGGCCTGGTATGGCGGCGTGAAGTTCCCGGGCAAAATTCCGGGCGGATTGCTGGCCATTGCCGTTGGCACCGCTTTGGCATGGCTTTCCTATGCGTTCGACTGGGGGTTCGGCAACGTCAACCCGGGCGGCGTATCAGGCTCTGTTGCCAGCCTTGGTTTTAACTTCGCCTGGTTCGAACTCGGCAATCTGTGGGCGGGGCGCGAATTTCTGGCCCTGGTCCTGGTGACCGCCATTCCGTTCGGCATCTATGACTTCATCGAAGCCATGGATAATGTGGAAAGCGCATCGGCGGCGGGCGACGAATACAGCGTCCGCGAAGCGGTCAGTGCCGAGGGCATCATCAGCCTTATCGGCACGCTGCTTGGCAGCCCCTTCGCCAACGCCGTTTATATTGGCCATCCAGGCTGGAAATCCATCGGCGGGCGGGTCGGCTATTCGGTGGCCACCGGCGTCATGGTTCTGGTTCTGACCTGGCTGTCCATCGTGCCGTTGCTGCTATCGATTATTCCAGTGGTGGCGATCATCCCGATCCTTCTCTATATCGGGGCCCTGATCGGCGCCCAGGCCTTCCAGGCGACGCCAAAAAGCCACGCGCCGGCGATTATCCTGGCGCTGGTTCCCAATCTCGCGGCTTGGGCCAAGGTGCAGATCGATGGCTCGCTAGGTGCCGCCGGCACCAACGCCGCCCAGGTCGGCTTCGATAAGATGGCGCAAAACGGCGTTCTCTATCAAGGCATGGATGTGCTGGCTGGCGGCGCTGTCGTCACCGGCCTTCTGTGGGGTGCCATGGTGGTGTTCCTGATCGACCGCAAGCCAAGCGCGGCTGGCGTCACCTCGATCATCGCCGCCATCCTCGCCTTCTTCGGCTTTATCCACGGCTCCGCCGTGGGTTGGTCGGTGTCGCCGACAATGGCACTATCCTATGGTTTGGTTGCGATCCTGTTTTTCGCATTCGCAACCATGGATGCGGAACCGCAGGCAGCCGAGTAGTTGCTGGCGTTACCGCATATAACCGAGATGCAGACATACGGACCCGTCCGGTGGGATAATCCCCGCCGGGCGGGTTCGCCTGTATCGCCTCAACCGGGGCGCAAGCGGGCGCTTTCGGTGGGTTCTGGTATCGATCCGTTGCATTTTCACGGGACCGTTCACAGCGTTTTCGAACGCGCGCTGAATATCGAACTCGACAGCGGCAGATTGGCGGCGCTGGTGGCGCCGGGACTGCCCAACGCGCCGGCTACCATCCGCGCCGACGTTGGCGAAATGGCGTTCATGGAGCTTGCCATGCCGGGCGAAATCGCCGCCTGCCGGGCGGGCATCCTGAGGTTTGGCGGCGGGCTGGTTATTGATTTGCGAGGCGCCAAAAGCTGGCGCCCGGCGGCACCTGTCGGGCACCCCAAAAAAGAGGCATGGCAAAGCCTTTACAAACTTGCCATCGCCGCCCCCGAGTATGGCGCCTTGGGCGACTGGTCCGGCCTAGAAATCTGTAGAGATCCCCATCGGTTTAACCGCATGCCCGCTGATGAACTTGTCGCGGCCCTCGCGCCATTGATCGGACTTGGGCCGGGTCTGACCCCGGCGGGGGATGATTTTGTCGCTGGGCTGGCCGCTGCCCTCTATTGGTCGGGGAACGGTTCAATGTTGGCGCCGCACATGCTCCGCTGGGCGACGCGCACCACCCTAGTCAGCCGCTGGCTTTTGCTGGATAGCTTGGGCGGCCAAATCAACGCGCCGGTTTGCGAGCTGGCTCAGGCCATGCATGGAAATATGGCCGTGCCCGCCGCGCAAGCGGTGTTGAAACTGGGGCATACCTCGGGGCTCGCCCTGGCGCTTGGGCTTTTGGCGGGCTATGGGTTCGCCTGGCCCGGCTTGGCCAAACAAACAGAAACCGAGTTGGCGGCCTGAACCATGAGCGCCCTGCAAAAGATATTCCCCAATATGTACCGGGATTCTGTTGCCCTGATGCGGCTGTCGGCGGAAGCATCCGATCTGCCCGGCATCGAAGCGGTATCGGCGATCATGGCGACCGAAGCCAATATCGCCCTGCTGGCCGAAGCCGGATTGCTTGATGGCGCAACCGATGCGGGCCCCAACGATCTGTTGCTGGTGATCCAGGGCGGCGATGATACGGCGATCACGGCGGGCGCCGAATTTATCGAAAGCGCCCTCACTGAAACCGCTGAAGGGCCGAGCGAAGGTGGCGGCGCACCAGCTCTGCCCCATAGTATCGAAACGGCGCTCGGCACCCATCCGGCGGCCAACCTCGCACTGATATCCTGCCCCGGCGAATATGCGGGGGCAGAAGCCATGAAGGCGCTGCGCCTCGGCCTCGACGTGATGCTATTCTCGGACAATGTCGCGCTCGAAGATGAAGTGGCCTTGAAAACCATGGGCGACGAATTGGGGCGTTTGGTGATGGGGCCCGATTGCGGCACTGCCATTATCAACGGCGTGCCGTTGGGCTTCGCCAATGTGGTGCGACCGGGCAATATCGGGCTGGTGGCGGCATCGGGCACTGGTCTGCAGCAGGTGTCCTGCCTGATCGATGATTTAGGCGGCGGAATATCCCAAGCCATCGGTACTGGCGGGCGTGATTTGAAATCCCAGGTTGGCGGGCGCGCCATGATCCGGGGTCTGGAAATGCTGGCAAGCGATCCCGGCACCGAGGTGATCGTGCTTATATCGAAGCCGCCGGATGCCGACGTGGCCAAGCGCCTCATGGATTTGGCTTCCGCTTGCGCTAAGCCGGTGATTGTGAATTTTCTGGGCGCCGACGGGGGCGCGGGCACGTTGGAAGAGGCCGCCCATCTGGCCGTTGCCGCTGGCAATGGCGAGACGGCGGATATCAAAAATTTACCGCGCCACAATCTGGACGCGGACGCGCTCGAAAAGGCGCGCGCCGCCCTCGGCTCAGGCCAGGGCAGTATCCGCGCCCTTTATAGCGGCGGCACCTTCGCCTATGAGAGCATGCTGATTTTGCAGCCGTTGCTGGGCACCATCTGGTCCTCATCACCACTGAACCCCGATGGCCTGTTGAATGATCCGTGGCAAAGCCGGGGCCATACGGTCATCGACCTCGGCGACGATATCTTCACCCGGGGCCGCCCGCATCCGATGATCGATCACCGGCTCCGGGGCGAGCGTATTTTACAGGAAGCGGCCGACGCGGAGACGGCGGTGATCCTGCTGGATCTGGTGCTCGGCTACGGCTCCCACGATGATCCGGCGGGCGAACTGGCCACCGCCATCAATCAAGCCAGAGACATCGCCGAGGCGGCCGGCCACTGGGTACATTTTGTCGGCTTCGTCTGCGGCACCGATGCCGATCCGCAGCATGCCGCCCGCCAGGCGGAAGTGCTTGGCAATGCCGGCGTACTGCTGACGCCGTCCAATGCCCAGGCCGCGCGACTGGCCGCTGATATTGTGGGGAGCGGCTCATGAGCAGCGATCTGTTCAACAGTGACCTGAGTGTGGTCAATGTGGGCCTGGACAGCTTCGCCGATGCCATCGACGGCGCCGGCGGCCAGGCGGTGCGCACCGATTGGCGCCCGCCCGCCGGCGGCGATGGGTCTGCGGGGCGCGCCGTCGCGGCGCTGATCAACGATGCCCAAATCGACGCCGCCAACGAGACGGCCTTCGCCAAATATTTGGCGGCGCAACCCATCTTGGAGGGCGTCGGGCGCGCCGGCGACTGCCTGCCCGGCATGGGCGAACGGACCATCACCCATTCCGGCCCGCCGGTAGCTTGGGAAGACATGTGCGGCCCGGTGAAGGGCGCCATCATCGGCGCCATCATCTATGAAGGCTGGGCGGCGGATGAAGCGGTTGCCAAATCCCTGGCGGACAGCGGCGAGGTTACCTTCGCTCCTTGCCACCACCATAGCGCCGTCGGTCCCATGGCCGGCATCATCAGCCCGTCGATGCCAGTCTGGATCGTGAAAAACAGCGACGCCGGTAATATGTCTTACTGCACCCTCAACGAAGGTCTTGGCCGGGTGTTGCGCTTCGGCGCCTTTGATGCGGAGGTGCTGGAACGGCTCAATTGGATGCAGGATGTGCTGGCCCGGGTGATGGGCGCGGCTTTGGAAGGCCTCGGCGGCATCGACATCAAGACCATCATGGCCCAGGCCCTGCACATGGGCGACGAGGTTCATAACCGTAACGCGGCGGCCACCTCGCTGCTGATTAAGGCGCTAATTCCGCCGGCGCTTCGCTCCGGCCTCGATCAGGCGGAGATCGCCGCCGCTATCGAGTTCATGGCCGGCAACGATCATTTCTTCCTCAACATCTCCATGGGGGGCTGCAAATCTATGCTCGATGCGGCCCACGGCGTTGCGGGCTCTACCATGGTGACAGCCATGTCCCGGAACGGCGTCGAATTCGGCATCCGCGTATCGGGAGCCGGTGATGAATGGTTCACCGCCGAGGCGCCGGTGGTCGATGGGCTCTATTTCCCCGGCTATTCCATGGCCGACGCGGCGCCCGATCTCGGTGACAGCGCCATTACCGAAACTGCTGGGCTCGGCGGCTTCGCCATGGCGGCCTCGCCCGCCATTGTCCAGTTCGTCGGCGGCACACCGGCAGACGCCATCTTGCGTTCCCGCGAAATGCAACAGATCACCTTGGGCCGCAATGCCGCTTTGACCTTGCCGGCGCTAAACTTCGGCGGGACCGCGGCCGGCATCGATGTGCGCCAAGTGGCCGATCAATCGGTGCTGCCGATTATCAATACCGGCATCGCCCACAAAGAGGCTGGGATTGGCCAGATCGGCGCCGGTATCACAAGGGCGCCGATGGAATGTTTTGCGAAAGCGGTGCGCTGGCTGGCAGACAACAAGGCGCCAGGCTGATGGCCGGGGCCAAAGGCACAGTAGTGATCGCCGTCGGCGGCAATTCGCTAATTGTCAGTGAGGACCGCCAAGCCATTCCCGATCAGTACGAAGCGGCGGTGGCCACGGTCAAACATATCGTCAACATGATCGAGTCCGGTTGGAACGTGGTCATCACCCACGGCAGCGGCCCGCAAGTTGGTTATATATTGCGCCGCTCGGAACTGGCCATCGCCGAGATCGCGCCGGTGCCGATGGATTATGCCGACGCTGATATCCAGGGCGCCGTCGGTTACATGTTCCAGCGCGCCCTCCACAATGAATTCGTCAAACGCCACATGGATAAGCGCGCCGTCGCCGTCGTCACCCAGGTTCTGGTAGACGGCGACGATCCGGCCTTTGCCAACCCGACCAAACCGATCGGCCCGCAACTGGACGAAGCCACCGCCAAAAAGCGCGCCGCCGATCTGGGCTGGGATGTGAAAGACGATGCCGGGCGTGGCTGGCGCCGCGTGGTCCCCTCGCCAAAGCCGGTGGAAATCATCGAGTTGGAGCAGATCAGATTGCTTGCCGCCGGCGGCTTTGTGGTCATCGCCTGTGGCGGTGGCGGCATCCCGGTGCTGACCAACGAAAAAGACTATCTGGTGGGCGTCGAAGCGGTGATCGACAAGGATCTGGCTTCGGCACTTCTGGCCGCGAAATTGGGCGCCGAGCGGTTCATAATCTCCACCGACGTGGAACAGGTGGCGCTCAACTGGGGGACGCCGGCGCAAAGCTGGCTGGGCGATGTCAGCCTTGCCGAGGCGGAGCGTTTGCTTTTAGAAGACCAGTTCGATGCTGGCAGCATGGGCCCCAAGGTGGAAGCCATGACCGAGTACCTGACGCATGGCGGCGGCGTAGGCGTCATCACCAACCCGGAAAACCTGGATGCGGCGCTGGAAGGCGATGCTGGCACGAGGTTTTCGAAATAGGTGGGATTGGCCTTCGGTTGCTCACCGCTATAATAGGTACACAAGAACAAACGGGGAGGCGGGCGCGTGCAATTAGTCGGCGTCGATATCGGTGGCACATTTACGGATCTGGTGGGGCTGCGGGATGGGGAGATCGTCACCGGCAAAACTTCCACCGTGGTCGATGATCCGGCCAAGGGGGTCGCCAATTGTCTGGAAGACGCGGGCACCGATTTGCGCGCCGTTGAAGTGTTTCTGCACGGCTCCACCATCGCCATCAATACGGTGCTGGAACGGAAGGGCGCCCGCGCCGCGCTCCTCACCACCGAAGGCTTTCGCGATGTTTACGCCATTGGCCGCTCCAACCGGCCGGAAGGCTTCAATCTGGAATTCACCCGGCCGAAGCCGCTGGTTGCCCGGCATCTGTCGTTCGAGGTGGCCGAGCGGCTGAATTCCAAGGGCGAAGTGTTGACGGCGCTGGACGTGGACGCGGTGCAAGCCCTGGCCGGGCAATTGACCGAAGACGGCGTCGAAGCCATCGCCATCTGTTTTCTGCATTCCCACGCCAACCCGGCCCACGAGCAACGCGCCGCTAAAATTCTGGCGGCGGCCTGCCCGGATATTTTCGTGACCCAATCCTCTGATATCTTGCGCGAATATCGTGAGTATGAGCGCATGTCGACGACCGCGCTCAATGCCTATGTTGGCCCCCGGGTGCGCAATTACCTGGACCGGCTGGACGGGCATCTGGAGGCAGGAAAATTTGCCGGCCAGGTGCAGATCATGCGCTCCAACGGTGGCACCATGTCTTTGGATCAGGCGCGCACCGAGCCGGTATCGATGATGGAATCGGGCCCTGTCGCCGGCATGATCGGCGCCGGCCATCTGGCCAGTATCTTAGGCTTTGATCAGTGCATCGGCTTTGATATGGGCGGCACCACGGCCAAGACATCCATGTTTCGGGATGGCCAGGCTGCTATCCACGAAGATTATTATATCGGCGGTTATGCCAGCGGCCAGCCGTTGCAGCTCCCCGTCGTCGATATCATCGAGATCGGAGCCGGCGGCGGCTCCATTGCCTGGGTCGATGCCCGTGGCGGCATTCATGTAGGGCCGGAAAGCGCCGGCGCCGATCCGGGCCCGGCCTGTTACGGCAAGGGCGGGGCGGACCCGGTGGTTACCGACGCCGATCTGGTACTGGGCCGGCTCAACGGGGCGCGCTTTTTATCGGGGCGTATGGGCCTAGAGCGGGCCTTGGCGGAACGCGCGGTCGCTGAAAAAATCGCAGAACCGTTAGGCCTCAGTGTCGCCGACGCGGCCCTCGGTATCGCCCGCATCACCGACAACGCCATGTCGTTATCCGTGCGCGCGGTATCGGTGGCCAGGGGCTCGGACCCAAGGGAATGCGCGATGATTGCCTTTGGCGGCGCCGGGCCACTGCACGCTTTGTCCATCGCCCGGGATATTTCGATCCCAACCGTGGTGATCCCGCAATATCCGGGCAATTTTTCCGCTCTCGGCATGTTGCTGGCGCCCTGGCGGCAGGATTTTGTACGCACCTTTGTTGCCGAGCTGGCTGATGTTTCCGAAGACGCCGCCGCCGACGTGATGGCCGAATTGGCGACCACCGCCGAGGCCAAGCTGGCCTCCGAATCCATTGCCATCGAGGCCGCCGAATTTCAATTCGCCGCCGATCTTCGCTATGTGGGGCAAGAGCATACCATCCCCATCAATTTCGCCGGCGCAGACCATCTTACGGCTGGCGGCTCGGAAAACCTGCGCGCCAATTTCGACGCCGCCCACAACACCCGCTATGGCCATGCAGCGCCGAACGAGCGTATCCAGCTTGCCAACATCCGCCTGACCGTGACCGTGGCGCGCGGTGGCGCCGACGCGGCGGAATGGCTGGCGGCCCCATTCTCAGCCAGTGATGCCCAGCCGGAAGAAAGCCGCGATGTGATTTTTGGCGATCCGGGACAGCCCCGGGCGGCGCGTATCTTATGGCGGCCCGGTCTGGCGGCGGGGACCGAAGTGGACGGCCCGGCGGTGATTGAAGAGCCCAATTCGACCACCTTGTTATATCCCGGCGATCATATGCGTATCAGCGAACACGGCCACATGATCATTGACGTGGGCCAGGGCTGATAATTTCATTAGGATAATACCATGAACGTGCATCCCATCACCTTGGAAGTTGTCCGCAACGCCTTCGTTGCCTATTCGGAAGAAATGGCGACGGCGCTCTGCCGCTCGGCCTATAATATGATGATCTACGAGGTGCGCGATTTCTGCTGCGGGCTGATCGATACGGAAGGCCGCCTGATATCGCAGAATTCGGGCGGTCTGCCGATCTTCCTTGCTGATCTCGGCGTGGCGGTTCTGGATGGAATCGAACGCTACGGGCTGGACGGGTTCGAGCCCGGCGACGTGATCATCATGAATCATGGCGGGGTCTGCGGTCAACACCTCAACAATATTGTCATCTATACGCCCTGCTTTCACGAGGGCACACTGGTTGCGTTCGCCGCTAACCGGGCCCATTGGGTCGATGTGGGCGGCTCGCGCATGGGCTTCGGCTCCTATGATACCACCGAGATCTATCAGGAAGGGCTGCAACTGCGCTCGTTGAAGATCTATGAGGCGGGCAAATGCAACGACAGCCTGATGCAGGTTCTGGAAGACAATATCCGCTTCCCGGAAAGCTCCTTGGGCGACCTCCGCGCGCAAATCGCCGCCTGCAACATCGCCGACCGGCGAATGGCGGAGCTTTATGGCCGCTACGATCACGCCACCATTTCGGCCTGCATCGCCACCATCTGGGACCAGGCCGAGGCCGAGGCGCGGGACGTGGTAACCGAAATTCCCGACGGCACATACGAAGCAGAAAGTTTCCTCGACAATGATGGCCGCGATACTACAACGCCGCTCCGCGTCAAAACCAAGGTGACTATTAAGGGCTCCGACATGGTCATCGATTATACGGGCATGAACCCACAGGTGAATTCACCGCTGAATTCCGGCCATTCCGGCGGTCTGGCGGCGGCGCGCATTGCGGTCAAGTGCCTGACCCTGCCGAACGCGCCGGTCAACGAAGGCTGCTTCCGCCCGTTGGAACTGATCTCGCCGGAAGGCACCATGGTCAATGCCAAATCCCCCGCCGCCATCGGGCTTTGGAGCGTCGCCATGCCCACCGTGGTCGATACTATCTTGAAGGCCCTGGCGCCGGCTTTGCCGGAGCGCATTCCGGCGGCGCACAAG
>JABHAA010000093.1 GCA_018674495.1 Rhodospirillaceae bacterium
CGCCTGAGGCCGGTTAACCAAATTGACCGCCGGAAACCGCATAATTAGCGGTAAAGGCGGTAATGATAACCTCGCCCGCGCCCGAAAACATCCGTGCCCCGGACCGATTGACCAACTTCAACGAGTTTTTCAACGGAATAGAATAATAGCAGCCCCCCCCGGCGCTCAAAATTAATACCCGCTACTACCTCAGAAGCGGATATCGGTCTCCATTTTAATTGGCAACTTCAATTACCATCGTTTCTATGATTGGTGCCTTCTTGGGGACGGTGCCAAGGATGCGCGTCAAAGTCGGTCCAGCGGCCCCCTGGCCATCTCGTCGAGGGTTTCTTCGATCTCTTTCAGGCGCTTTTCCAAGTCCCGGTCGAGCTGTGCCAATTGCCGGTCGAACAGGAACACCCGCGCGAAATGATCGCGCCGCCGGCCTGCCTGATAATAGCGGTCCAACCGGCGCACGCCCCAGGTGCCGAGCACCGCGAACAATAGCCCGCCGGCGATGATCAAAATGACTGCCGCCGTTTGCCGGTCCGGCGCCACATCGGCGGCCAGCAGGGTGCCCCAAAAGCCGATGGTGATCAGGCAAGCGGCGCCGATTGTCAGGCCCCTTGTCACGAACCGCTGGTCTTTGCGCCAATGGCGCTCGGCATCCAAGATGGCGTTGTTGACCTCGTGCATAGCCAATTCCTGCCAGGCCTTGAAGGAGATGCCGCCGCGCTCGGAACGGCCCTCGCGGATGAATTTTTCCAGCCGCTTGACGATCACATCGGCGCGCTCCACCGGCGTCGGGTTCTTGCCCAGCCAATATTCGGAGTAATCCCGCGCCTGAAAATCGGGCGCGGTCCTGGGAAGCTCGTTTTCGTCGGTCTGGTTTTTGGTGTCGCTCATCGGCCGGTCATGCCGCCGCGTAGAGGGTATCGATGATCGGGCAATCGGGCACCTCGGTGCCGGCGCATTCGGATACCATCTGCGCCAGAACGCCTTCCAGGTTTTTGAGGTCACTAATTTTTTGGCGGACCTCGCCGAGATGTGCCTCGGTTACCAATTTCACCTCCGCGCAGTTGGCGCCCTCGCCGTCCACCAGGCCGAGCAGGTTGCGGATATCCTCGATGGAAAAGCCGAGCTGGCGGCAGCGCAGGATAAACGACAGGCGCTTGAGCTGGGCGTGATTAAACATACGGTGGCCGCCTTCGGTGCGGGCCGGCGCATGCATCAAATGAATTTTCTCGTAATAGCGAATGGTTTCGATATTACAGCCGGTCTGTTTGGATAGGGCGCCGATGCCCATAACCGGGCTTTGCTCGTCCATGTCATTACCTCTTTCAATCTGTAGTGACTACAGATCGTAGCACAGCCACGAGGCCGGTAACAGAACCTTCGAATTTATACCGGATTGGCAGCTTGTTTCAGTTCCACCGGCTCGCCGTGGGCTGTCTTAAGATAGGCTTCCGTCCAGGCATCCTTGAGGCCCGCGAGCGCATCCGCATCGGCGAGGCCGCCTTTGATCAGCAAGCTTTCCAAAGCCACCAGCCATGCGTCGTAATAACCAGAGCCATCATCGGGCGCGCCGTCCCGTGCTGCTGCCGCCTGCACGGCGCCGAAATGTTCGGTCCATTCGGTCCAGGTGAAATGACCGCTCTGGGATAGGCGCATGGTGATGGCAAAAACTTGCGCGTGCCACGGCTCGCTAAACGCAGGCTCGGCGGATACCTGGGAGGGCAATTGCTCAGGCATTGTTCAGGTAGCTTTCCCAGAGATCGAGGATGACCGAATTTTTGGGCTCGGCGGAATTGCCCCAAAGTTCCCGGGCACTGAAGCGGACGGCATAGAGGTGTTGGGGCGCATCACCGCCGCCATGGGCGCTGGCGTCCGGAAATACGTGCGCGCCGTGGCAGATGACGATTTCACCTGTCCGCCCCCGCGCATAGCGCGGCAATCGTGTGTGGCCGGTGGGGTTGTCGGTATTGGTGCGGACAGCGGCGCCCACCTGAAAGCGCGCCGATATATCCAATTCCCGCGCCGATGGGCGGCCGTTTTTTATCATGACCGGAACCGCATCGGCGGTCAGTGGCGGCGTTTGTTTTTCGCCTGGGCCAGCACGGCCGTTCGCGATCTCGGCGAGGCTGACCAAATCCGCCTCCACCAGCATATCGGCAAGGGACGTGATCCAACGTTCGTAATAGGACATGCCAAGATATTCGCCTGGCGAGAAACGTTCGACCGTATGGCGGGCCATGTCGATATTCCATTTCCGCCAGGCATTCATGGCAATGCGCATGGCAACCGTCTTGCCTTCCCATTCGTCGTGGAACACCGGCTCGTTCTCGTCAATTGGGATGGCACCGAAGCCATGCATACCGCCCATGTCGTGGATTGAATTCATAGCGCCGCCCCCACCATGGAATCGCGGCTGACCCGTTCGGCAAGCTCCGCCTCGTTTAAGCCCTCGGTCCCTTCGAGCTGCATGGGGATCACCAGATAACGGATCTCGGCGGTGGAATCCCAGACCCGGATTTCGGTGCCTTCCGGAAGGGAGACGCCGAATTCCTCCAAGACGGCGCGCGGCTCGATCACCACGCGCGAGCGGTAGGCTTCTGACTTGTACCACTGGGGCGGCAGGCCGAGCACCGGCCACGGATAACAGGAACATAAAGTGCAGACGACCATGTTGTGGACAGCCTCTGTATTTTCCACGGCGACCATGTGTTCGCCCTGCATACCGGTGAAGCCGAGGCTGGAGAGGGCGGCGCTGGCGTCATCGAGCAGCCAGGCCTTGAATTCGGGATCGGTCCAAGCCTTGGCCACCGCTTGGGCGCCGTTTCTGGGCCCGACTTTGTTTTGAAAGGTGTCGATTAGCGCATCCAGGGCGTCTGGATCGACCAGCCCTTTTTCCAGGAGGATGGTTTCAATGGCTTTCACCCGGAGCGCCGGGTCCGACGGTAACAGCGAATGGGTGGCGCTGCCGTGATGATGGTGGTCGTGATCCGGTTTGTTCATGAACGCTCTCCCCCGTAATGGATGGCTATAGTCTAAATCAAAACGCCGCCGGGGTCAGCCCGGATTTCGCATGGGTTGGTTTATGCGGGCAATGCTTGTTAGGTTCCCGCCATGTCCATCGAAACATTACTCGTCTTTATTGATATTGATCTGGCGATTGCCATCGGGATCATCATCGTTGCCGCCATTATCAGCGGCTATACCGGTTTCGGCGGCGCGCTGTTCCAGGTGCCGCTGATGGTGATGCTGTTCGGGCCCGTGGAAGCGGTCGCTGTGACCCGCCTGGTCAGTATGTTCGGACGCGCCCAGCTATACCCAAGTTCGGCGCGCACCGCCAACTGGTCGGAAGTGTTTCCGCTTGTCCTCGCCATCATCGTCATTACGCCCTTTGCCTCCTCGGTCCTGTTTATTGCCGATCCGGACTTGATCCGGCGCGGCATTGGCGGGCTGGTTATCGCGCTCACCATTTTGATGATGTCGGGCTGGCAATATCGCGGCCCCCGGCGCTGGCCCGCCAGTCTGTCGTTCGGCGCGGTCTGCGGCGCCCTCGCCGGGATCGCCGGGATCGGCGGCCCGCCGATGGTGGTCTATTTTATGGCCGGGCCGGACGAAGCGCGCGTCAGGCGCGCCAACATCATCATCACGGTGGCGCTAGTGACAGCCGTCGTGCTGATCACATTCATTGTCAAAGGCGGCGTTGGAACCTCCACATTGGTGCGCGCGGCGGTCCTCTTTCCTGCCTCCATCGCCGGCACCTGGATCGGCAATTGGCTATTCAAGATCGCGCCGCAATCCTATTTCCGCAAATTCGCGCTCGGCGTCCTCTTTGTAACCGGCCTCGCGGCGATGCTGCTATAGCGGCGTTTCCTCAGCCGTCGATTTCGTTTATGCGTCTGTGGCTATGTGGTTTGAAATCTTAGACATCGGCTTATTAGCTGGTTCGCTCGCGGCAATCGCCAGCGGCCTCATTCAAGGCTATTCCGGTTTTGCCGGCGCCTTGATTATCGTCCCCGTGCTGGCGGTGGTTTTCAGCCCCATCGAGGCCATCGCCATCACTGTGGTTGCGGGGCTTGCGGGCAATATCGTCTTGACCCGCGATGCTGCTAAAAGCGCAAATTGGCGGGAAGTGGGGGCCGTATCGGTTGCCATCGCAATTACCGTTCCCGTCGGCCTTTTATTTCTGGTTTCTGCTGAGCCCACGATTATACGGCGCGGCATGGGCGTCTTCATACTTCTGGCGGCTTTCGTGCTAATGTCAGGTTGGACCTACAAGGGAGCGCGCGGTCTTATTTCCAGCACCGGCGTTGGCTTGGTCAGCGGCTTGATTATCGGCGCATTCGGTGTTCCGTCGGGACCGGTGTTCGTGGTCTATTTTCTTTCGGCGCCGGTACCGGTTGCGGTGCAACGGGCCAATATAATCATGACCGTTTCGGTTACCCTGACCATCATGATGATCGGGCTGATCGTCGAAGGTGTGTATGGTGCGGAAACCGTTGCCCGCTCCGCAATTATTGCGCCGCTGTACTTAATCGCCGCGCATTTCGGCAAGGTTCTGTTCCTGACGGTCCCGGCCACATGGTTCAACAAGGTCGCCTATACCCTGTTGCTCGCTTCCGGCGCCATGGCGCTTCTGGCTTAAGCTTGCCCTAGCCCTCGGAGACAGCGGCGCGTCAGTGATTGACGCTGCCGCCGTCCACGACCATGCATTGGCCGGTCATGAAATCGCTGTCCGGCGACGCCAGAAACAGGACCGCGCCGACCAGATCGTCCGGCACCTCGGCGCGTTTGAGGGCGCGGCTTTGGATCATGGCGTCTTGGACGGCATCGCCATAAATTTCCTGATTGGCGAGGATGTTTTCGCTTAACGTCAAACCGGGCGCCACCGTATTGACGCAAATGCCGTCAGGCCCCAGCTCTCGGGACATGGAGCGGCTCATGGCGACGAGCGCGCCCTTGGCGGTTACGTAATGGAGCATGCCGGGCGCTCCTTTAAACACGGTGCCGGACGCCAAGTTGATGATTTTGCCGTAGCTGCGCGCGCGCATGCCAGGCGCCGCCGCCTTGGCGCAAAGGAAGCTGCCGCGCACTGTAACCCGGAACATGGCGTCCCAATCCTGCGCCGACAATTCCTCGAACGGGGCGTAGCGGAAGCGGCCCTTGGCGTTGTTGACGAGAATATCGAGGCCGCCGAAATGCCCTTCGGTTTTGGCCACCAAAGCCTGGCAGGCGGCTTCATCTGAAACGTCGGTGGGCACGTCCAATAATCGCGCGTCTGGATGCGCGGCCAGAATATCGGCAATGGCCGCTCCGCCATCGTCGATATCGGCGATCACTACGGCAGCGCCTTCGCCGGCGAGGCTTTTGGCGAAGCCAGCGCCCAGCCCCTGCGCCGCACCGGTAACGATGGCAACGCGCCCCTCAAGTCTGGCCATGATCGGCTCCTCCAAAATCAACGCTATGTGGAACTATAGCCTTCGGCGGGTTAGAACACTATCGGAGGAGCGCCATGAACGTATCGGAAGTCATAACGGGCTATTTGAGCGCCGCCGGCATCGATTGTGTCTACGGCTATCCCGGCGATCCCAACATCGAGCTTTTGGAAGCCCTGCGCGCCGGCGGTATCGAATTCGTGCTCGCGCGGCGCGAAGGTACCGCCGCGCTGATGGCCCAGGCTTACGGCATGGTCACCGGCCGGCCCGGCGTCTGCATGTCCACCTTGGGGCCGGGCGCATCGAACTTGGTCAATGGGGTTGCCAACGCCTATCTGGACCGCACGCCGATGCTCGCCATTTCCGGCCAGATCGATGCGGTGCGCGAGCCGCTGTTCACCCATCAAGTGATCGATCACAACCGGATATTCTCGCCGGTTTCCAAATGGACCGCGTCCGTGCTGCCTGGCAATGTGGGCGGCATCATGCGCCGCGCGCTCGCCGTCGCCAGCGCTGAGCGGCCCGGCCCTGTGCATCTGACGACGCCGGCCAACGTGGTTGGCGCGGAGGCGAGCGATGCCGATATTATCCTGCCGCCGGGCGCGCACGCCGATGGCGCCGTTGCCCTGTTCGCGGCGCCCGGCGTGAATACCGATGTGGCGGCGCGGCTTCGGGATGCCCGCCGCCCATTGATTATCGCCGGCATTTCGGCGGCAAGGGCCAAGGCGACGGAATCCCTGGTACGCTTCGCCGAAAAGACCGGAACGCCGGTGATCGTATCACCCATGGCCAAGGGCGTGTTTCCGGAAGACCACGCCTTGTTCGCCGGCACCCTGGACATGGCCTGCAATGAATTCTTGTGGGATTTTGTCCGGGCTGCGGATCTAGTCCTCAATGTGGGCTTCGATGCGGTCGAGCTGATCAAGCCCTGGCAGGTGGCTGCGCCCACCATCCATATCGACAGTGTTGCCAACACCGATCAAATCTACTCCGCTGCGATCGAACTGGTCGGCCCCATCACGGCGGCCATCGATGCTTTGAGCGATGACTTCAAGGGCGCGCCGAAATGGACCGAAGCCGAGCTGGCCACGCACCGGACCGACTTGCGCAAGCTGATGACCGGGGGCCGTGTTGCCGGCAAACTGAACCCCACCGACGTGGTCGATGTGGTGCGCGCCGAGGCCGCCGGCAATGCGGTCGTGACCACCGATGTGGGCTCGCACAAGCTGCTTGTCGGCCAAGGCTGGACGACGCCTAATCCGGGCGGGGTATTGATGAGCAATGGGCTTTCCTCCATGGGCTTTTCCCTGCCCGCCGGCATTGCCGCCAAGCAGCAATTGGGAGAGACGCCGGTGATCACATTTACCGGCGACGGCGGCCTCGCCATGGTGCAGAGCGAATTGCGGCTGGCCAGCGCCATGAGGCTTGGCTTGACGGTCATTGTCTTTTGCGACGGCTCGCTCAACCGGATCGAGTTGAAGCAAATGAGCCGCCAGTATGAGAGCGTCGGCACCCGCATCGAGGAAACCGATATCGAGAAATTGGCGGGCTCCATGGACTGTGACGGCATTTATGTGGATAGTGAGAAAGCGCTGGCAGACGCGTTTGGTCGCCAAGCCCCTGATCGGCCCCTGGTGATCGGCGCGGTCATCGATCCCAGCCAATATCTGGCCCAGTTTTAATCGGAGGGTGGCATGACAACAAACGGTCCCGACATCGAACGCGCGGCGCTGATCATCGTCGATATGCAGAACGATTTCGTGCACTCGGACGGCGCCTTTGCCCACCGCGCCAAGGAAAATCCCGAGGCCGAGATCGATATGGAATTTCTTGGCTCGACCGTGGCGCCGATCAAACGCCTGGCCGGCGCCTTCCGCGATGCCGGGCGACCGGTAGTCTATATCGCCCATGTGGTGAAGCCAGATTATTCCGATGCCGCCTTTCCCTATTGGCGGCGCCCGCAGCCCAAGGGTAACCGCACCTTCATCACCGAAGGCACCTGGGGCGCCGAGGTGATCGACGAGCTGGCGCGCCAAGAGGGCGAGCATCTGGTCGTCAAGAAAGGCTACGGCGGCTTCGGCCAGACCCGCCTCGACACAATTCTACGCAATCAGGACATCAACACCTGCGTCGTGACTGGCGTCACCACCGCAGTCTGCGTTTCGACCACCATCCGGGGCGGAGTTGAACATAACTACCGCATGATCCTGGCCAGCGACGCCACTGCCGAAGTACATCGGGACGCCCATGCGGCAGAGCTCAAAACCATGGCGCGGGTGTTCGCCGATGTGAAAACTACCGATGAAGTGATCGAAATGCTGGGCCAGATCGACTGACGGGAGCATTCCGGTGCCTGGCCGTTATTGTCCGAACACCTTGGTTAATAATTCGGTCGTTCGCTTGGCCGGATTTTGGCGGATCGCGGCTTCTTCCTTGGCGAGATAGTGGAGCAGGCCCGATAGTGCCAACTTGACCGTGTGATCCGATAAATTGGCTTTGACATCGGGAACGAAGGGCAAATCCCGGTACTGGCCCATCAGTTTGTCGTAAGATGCGATCGCGCCGACCTGGTCGAGAGCCTGATCGACCACGGGCTTGATGACGCTGGTTAGTCCACCTGAGCTGGTGCGCTTGAAATATTGGGTCGCGGCGTCTTCCGGGCCGTTATAGATGGCCCTGGCATCGTCGAGGGTCATGCTCGTCACGGCGTCCCAAATAATCTGTTTGGTCTTCGGCGCCGCCGCTTCTGCGGCACGGTTGATTTTAAGCTCCACATCATCCGCCATTCCCGACAGACCAAAGCGCCGCAAAGTTGATTGAACATTCTGTAACTGTGGCGGCAGGGGGATGTGAATATCCGGGTCCTTATTGAAACCGTCAGCCGCGCCGATCTGTCCGGTCACTCTCTCGGTTCCGACCCGCAAGGCTTCTTTCAGGCCCGAGGAGATATCGCCCAAGGACAGGGCCGATGTTCCGCTGCCACTGTTTGACGCGCCACCGGTTATTCCTGGCGCAACCTGTTCCGTGGCTTTTTTTAACTTGTCCAGGAACCCCTGCGCATCAACTGTGCCCGGCACCAATACCGCAAAAACTAGAAGGGCGGAGAAACTGATAATTTTGAACATTCGCGTTAACATGGTTGCCTACACTCCCATCACAAAATAAAATTTCGGTGACATAATGTTTAGATCTGGTGCCACAATCACCGCCGGGGAAATAACTATGAAATCTATTATGCCGAAACTGTTAGTCGCCTTTGCCGCGCTTTTCATTTTGAGTGCCTGCGAAGCGGAAGTCGGAAGCAAAGAATGGTGCGACGAAATCAAGCAGAAAGACAAGGGTGACGTGACCGCCAGTCAAGCCGCCGGTTTTGCCAAACACTGCGTATTCGGAGGCGCCAAATAATATTCGGCCAATATTCGGATTTATATCCTTCGAAGATCGATTGTCCGAATAATACTGGCAGGCATTTTTTATTAATCGCGTCCATGGGAGCGCGCCCCCATGGCGGCGCCGTCACAAGGCCGCCATGGGGCGCAGGGATGGGGCTATTTCCGTTTCAGGGAAATGATGACCCGGCGGTTTTTGCCTTCTTTTACACCGTCCGCAGTTTTCATCGCCGGGCGGTCTTCTCCATAGGCCGCCTGAATAATCCGGTTCGCCGGCAGGGCCAATCGCATAAATTTGTCGATGGTGTCGATCCGCTTCATGGAGAGTTGCAGATTATAATCACCCTCACCTGACCGGTCGGTATACCCTTTTAACTGGACGCTCTTCGGCTTGTGGCGGTTTATCGCCATGAGTGCGTCCCGGACAACGGAAAGGGCGGCGCCCCCGACATTGCTGCTGTCATGGTTAAAGTAAACGGTAAACGGGCCTGGCAGTTTTGGCATCGCCTTGGCCATCATTTTTGGCGCCGGTTTTGGCTGTGCGACCGGTGCGCGGCGGAATTCCAACTGCTTCATGGCCGCTTCAAAGCTGGCGCGGCAGCGGGCAATATCCTTGGGTTGGAAATTTTCCTCTTGCTCTTGCATCCAACAATCGAACATGGCTTGGGCGCGCGCCGCTGGTTGCGGAAGCCGCTTCGAGCCGCCCGCTTCGAGCGCCCGCATCAATCTCGCCCTTGATGCGCTTAGATCGCCGACTTTGTCCTTGGGTATGTTGCGGTCCACCATGTTTTGCGGCCCGAACGCTTGTGCATTGGCCGCCATCTTGGCGCGGCCTGTAAAGAATTCCGTGTCCCCTAAATCGGTCTCTAAGTATTCAGACTCGGCCAGCTGCACATATTCTTTCTGCAAATAGCTTTGGAAGACAGTTCCCTTGGAAGGCAATTTTGCCACCTTATCGTAATCCAGCAAACCCGAGCATGCCGAAAGTGCGATGGCGGAGCCGCCAAGGATCAATACTTGTTTCAATCGTGTCATTTGGAACACCCCTAATTGTTAAATGCTAGTAGTAGATAAAACGTGGGTATTTTTCTGAACAAATCCAAATCGCCAATGATATTGATACGGGCAACGCCGGCTACCGGTTCATTTCCTTTGCAACCAATGCAGCGAGATCATTTTTTCGGATTTTCCCCGCCTCATTACGGGGCATGTGTTTGATGATCCAGATATGTGCCGGCGCCTTCGGCCCGAGCCTCTCATCACAGATGCCGGTCAGCTCGTTACAGAAATGGTCAAGGTCCGCCTGGGTGCCTGAGCCGTCCACCAGTGTGACTGCGGCGACGGGTATCTGCCATTCGTTTTTCGAGGTCAGGGGAAAGGCGGCGGCGTGCCTGACGCCTTCTATGGCTTCTAGGGTCTGTTCGATCTCCCTCGGATAGATGTTGGTGCCGTAGCGGATCATCAAATCATCAACGCGCCCCTGGAACACCAGCGCGCCGTCTTCGCTGAGCGCGCCCAGATCGCCGGGCCGGTACCAGCCGTCCGCGAAGGCCGCATTGGTGGCTTCGGGATCGTTCAGATAGCCTGAAAACATACCCTCGGCGCGGAGATGAATTTCGCCGGTTGTTCCCGCCGGCAAGGCCGTGCCGTCCGGTCCCGCGATCTTTAGCTCCACTCCCGGGGCCGGAAAGCCGAGGCTGCCTGGATGCGCCATCTGAGTTTCGCCGCCCGCGAAGGTGGCTTCGCCAAACTCGTTGGTGCCGTATCCGATAAACAAATTCGGGCTCAAGCCGTCCCGCAATCGTTGACGCAGGGTCTCGGAAACTGGTGAGGAGCCCACCACCAGGGATTTCAATTTTGGAAACCGGGGGCCATCGCCATCCAGCTTGTCCAATATGGCCTCGGCCTGGCCGACCACCATGGAAAGATGATCGGCGCCCAACTGATCATAGATGGCCGTGGCCGGAACCGGAAATTCGGTAAAGATCACGGTGCCGCCGGCGGCCAGACAGCCAAGAGTGCGCCGCTTGCCCGTGAAATATTCAAACCGCACCAAGGAATAATACCGCTCTTGAAAGCCGATCGGGCGCACGCTCAAATCCCGCGCGATCATGGCGGCAAGATTGGTGGCGTCATAGCAAATGATCCGGGGCTTGCCGGTGGTGCCGGAGCCGAGCACGTAAAGCAGGCGCCCATCTCTGGCGCTTTGCGGTAAGGTTTCATCCGCCGGAACGGCATCACCTTCCAGCGCCGCCAGGCTAACCACATGCATCTCGCCGCCACCCGTCCAGGCTTCGTCGCCGAACAGAATTCCGGCGCCGGTTTGCGCCACCAGATCGACACCCATCGAGTCCGGCCAATTGGCAAACAGCGAGACATGGGGAGCGCTGCAGCGGAACGCGCCAAGCACAAATACCAAATGAAGAAATTGATCCTTGAAGCGAAACCCGAACGTTTCGCCGTTGCTCTGGCGTAGCCTGGCGGCGGCCTTGCCAACAAGGTTATTCAAGTGGGCGAAACTTACCGTCGCCTCGCCGGTGATAACGGCTGCTGCCGAAGGCTGGCGCCCGGCAAGCGCAAGGACAGGGTCCGCCAAATTGGCTGCGGGGGATGTATGCATTCCAGGCCTCCCGGTTGCGCACTGAATTTAGCCCTAAATGGCGGCGCTTGTCTGCCGGAACCTAAATTTTAGCGGATGGGCCGGCCCTGCCAGATACCGCGGCGCGCCTTCATGGCTTCGCGCTCGGCGGCGCCATAACCGCGGACGGTCCGGCGGGACGCCTCCGCCCAGCCGTTGCGAACCATCCATTCATTGATATCCAGGACACCGGCCCGGCAGACGGCGGCTACCGGGTGCGCCGCGCCAGAGCGCGCGGGCTTACATATCACCCAATGTTCGCCGACGATATTGGCAAGCGCCATGGTCGCCTCCCAGCCGCAACGCCATAGCTTGCCATCGGCTCTCTTGCAGGTTTTCTTAGGCGCGGGCGCATCAATACCGTGCAGGCGAATGGCTACGTTGCCGATGCGGATGGTGCCGGCGTCGATGGTATAGGGAACACCGGTGAATTCCTCGCTATATTCCTCGCCATTGGCATACCGGGTGGCGAAGATCACAATCGCCGCCGCCGCCAACAGGGATAAAATGCGCCGCATGCCTAACATGGGGGAATTCTTATAGCCCGATGGCTGAACGATTCCTTAACGGCGGGAAGTGAAATCGGGTATCAGCCCGTACAGGCGATCGTCGCATCAAACTTAAACGGGCGATTGTACCAGCTCGGCTTTACGAAAAACCCGACACCGGAGGCACCTCTTTGTCTTTTGGGAGGGATTCTGTAGCTGATCTGCTGGGAATTTTTCATTCGCAGGCGGCGTTTAACGAGCAATGCTTCGGTATCCAGCCGGTAAATTGTGATTTCGCCCAATCGAGGCCAGCGGGCGCCGAGGTTGGTGAGATTAAAGCGCGCCTCGCCTTCGACGCACTGGGCTTCCACAATGATTTCCATCTCATTGATGCGGATCACTTCGGTGGCCGGGCCGCCGGATGCGGTCTCGAAACTTGCCACGGCATCACCAGCCTTCTGGCTGGCGGCCCGTGCTTCGATTGCCTCCGCATTTTTTTGCAGGCAGACAAGCACTTCGATTCGCCGTTCGATTTTGCCCACATGATCTTCCAGGGTTTTGCCCGCCAAGGTAAGGCCGATGGATCGGACAATCCGGGGCTTATTTTTTTCCAGGCTTCGCTTCATGCTCCGGTAATGGTCACGCCAGCGCGCGATGTAGCGATCCCAATCGCCGTCATATTTGCTTGCCACGGCTACTCTGACCGCCGCCGGCGTTTTGCTCCACCAGTCAGCCTGTGGCAGACGATCACAACGGTTGAGCGCCATTGCGTTCCTGGTCGCAGCCCCGGCCGGGCTGGCGCCTGGCATTTTGGCTGTGGGGCCGCCCGCTGCGGTCGCAAATCCTTCAAGGTTTTCGGCGGTTTGGGCTTTACGGCTATAGCAGGCCAACACCTCGATCCGCTTTTTTATATTGAATACGAATACGGCCAAGGATGGACCCTGCAGCGAAATTCCGCGCGATTTGATGACCCGCGCTTCGCCAATCTCCAGGCTTTGCTCCATGCTGTCGTGATAACGCTGCCAGCTGGCGATATAGCGGTCCCAATCGCCTTTGTAGCGGCTCGCAACCAGATTTTTGATTTTTTTGGGCGCGTTTACCCACCAAGCGACATCGGGCAATGCATTGCAAAGCTCGGCCTCGGCGGCCCGTGCGGCAGATAAGTTTGTGAACCCGATTATTACGGCTATGACAGTTGCGAGTAGCGCAACCGGTGCGATTTTATACAAAATAATTCAGACCTCGGTCGTCGATTTAGAGGTCTTCTATCGCGAGCAACTCCGAAGCGTAACCGGGGATATCCGCTAACGTTGTTGCGGAAACACGACACCTGTATAGGGGCGGCGCGAAGCATCGTAATTGGTACCGTTAGGAAATTTGGCGGAAATGCACCAATTCTTTAGGCGCCGACGCCGGTATCGTTCATCGCTCGCCATACCCGTTCCGGTGTCGCCGGCATTTCGATATCGGTGACGCCATAGGGTGCCAAGGCATCTAAGATGGCGCTCATCACCGCCGCCGGCGCGCCGATGGCGCCCGATTCGCCGCATCCCTTGGCGCCCAGCGGATTGTGCGTGCAGGGCTGGCTTTGATCCAGCTCGGAATGAAAGTGGGGCAGGTCATCGGCGCGCGGCATGGCGTAATCCATGAACGAGCCTGACAGCATCTGGCCGTTGCCGGCATCATATATGGTTGCCTCCAGCAAAACCTGGCCGATGCCCTGGGCGAGCCCGCCATGGACCTGGCCCTCGACCACCATCGGATTGATGACAATGCCGATATCGTCGACCACCCAATAGCCGGTAATGCGGACGGCGCCGGTGCCCTGGTCAATTTCCACCTCAGCTACATGGGCGCCGTTCGAGAAGGCGAAGTTGGACGGATCGTAAAACGCCGTCTCGTCGAGGCCCGGCTCCAGCGCCTCGCCGGACAGGTTGAAGGGCGCGTAGGCTTCCTTGGCGATGCGGTCAAAGGACAATTTCCGGTCGGTGCCGGCGATGGAAAAGACACCATCTGTGAATTCGATATCGCTTGGCGTGGCCTCCAGCAATTGCGCAGCGATTTTGCGCCCTTTCTGGATAATCTTCCCGGCTGCGTCATCGAGCGCCGAGCCGCCAACGGCGATGGAGCGCGAGCCGAACGTGCCGGTCCCGTTGGGCACCATGGCGGTATCGCCTTCCAAAACCTCGATACGGTCGGCATCGACACCCAGGCGGTCGCTGAGGATCTGGGCGAAGGTGGTGGCGTGCCCTTGGCCGTGATTGTGGGTTCCCAGCATGGCGCGCACGCTGCCGTCGGGCTCGACGCGAATTTGGGCTGTCTCAAAAAACCCAACGCGGGCGCCCATTATGCCGGCCAGGCGGGACGGCGCGACGCCGGACGATTCAACAAAGCAGGCGAGGCCAACGCCCTTGAGCGTACCGGCGGGCGCTGGCTCTCTGGCTTCGAGCCCATCGAAATCCGAATTCTCCAGAACTTTTTGCATGATGGCGGGGAAATCACCGCTGTCGTAGACCGGGCCGATGGGGGTTGTGTAGGGCATGGCATCGCCGGGGATCAAATTGCGGCGCCGGATTTCGGCGCGCGACTGCCCGGTGGCCGCGGCGGCGCGGTCGGCCAGCCGTTCAAGCACATAGCAGGCTTCCGGGCGGCCCGCCCCTCGGTAGGCGTCGGTGGGCACGGTATTGGTAAAGACGCCGGTAATCTCAACATGGATCGCCGGCGTTTTATAGACGCCGGCCAGCAGCGTCGAATAAATGGCGCTCGGAATATTGGCGCCGAATGTGGAGACATAGGCGCCGAGATTGGCGAGGGTCTTGACCCTCAGCCCTAGAAAATTGCCGGCTGCGTCGAGCGCCAATTCGGCGTGGGTTTCGTGGTCCCGCCCTTGGGTGTCGGAGACGAAGCTCTCGTGGCGCTGGCCGATCCATTTGAGCGGTCGGCCCAGGCGCTTCGCGGCCCAGGCAACGATGGTTTCTTCCGGGTAATGTTTGCCCTTGTTGCCGAAGCCGCCGCCCATATCGGGGGAGATCACGCGCAACTGCGCTTGCGCCATGCCCAGTTGGGCGGCAACGGCGCGGCGAATATGGTGAACCGTTTGCGTGGTCGAATAAAGCGTCAGCGTTCCGCCCGTCGGGTCGAAATCGCCGGCGACGCCGCGGGTTTCGATGGCGGCGCCAACCAGGCGATTGTTGAGGATATCGACCGCGACAATCTGGTCAGCGGCGGCGAAGGCTGCGGCCACTGCGGCCGCATCGCCGCGCTCCCAGTCGTAGCAGATATTGCCTGTCCCATCCCTGTGAAGCTGGGGCGCGCCGATCGCCAGCGCAGCCGAGGATTTGGTCACTGCCGGCAATTCCTCATAATCGATTTCGATTAACTCGGCGGCGTCGGCGGCCTGATTGCGAGTGGCCGCGATTACCACGGCCACGGGCTCTCCCACATGGCGGACGCTGCCCCGGGCCAGGGCCCAGCGGGGCGGCTCGGCCATTGGTGTGCCGTCCTTGGATGTCATTACCCACAAACATTCCATCGAGCCGATACCGTCCGCCTCCATATGGACGCCGGTAAAAACCGCCGCGACACCCGCCCCGGCTGACGCATGGCTGATATCCATGGAGCGAATGCGGGCGTGGGCATGGGGCGAGCGCACCATGTGGCAGTGAAGCGCGCCGGGGAAAGATAGATCGTCGATGAAGCGTCCGGCGCCGGTGAGAAATTTGAAATCTTCCCTGCGCGGCACAGATTTGCCGACGCTCTTTTGCGGATAATTTTGCCAGGTAGCCATAAAATTTATCCTCACCAGACGATGCGTGATTAGCGGCTATTCTATGGAATGTTGGAGCGATCGCAATCGTTCTGAGCCAATTTGCACCCGGTTGCCGACCCCGCTATTCTTGAAATATGAGGAGCGGTGCTTGTTCTGCCGCCGCTGCCGGGAAGGCCGACAATCCAGATGTTCCGATCCATCCGCGACATGCTCATGACCAAGAGCTCGCTGCGTGCGCTCCGCCACCGCGACTTCGCGATGGTCGAGCTAGCCGGGTGGTCGGCGGCGGCCGGGTTTTGGTTCTACCGCATCGGGCTACAGGTGCTGACCTGGGAGCTAACCCATTCGGGCGCCTGGCTGGGGATCATCGCGGTGGCCGAATCGATCCCTTTGTTCCTGTTATTGCCAGTGGGTGGCACCCTGGCCGACCGCTTCGACCGCTTGATCTTGGCCCGCCTAATCCAGTTGGCGGTCATTATTGTAACTGCAGCTCTGGCGGTGGTCACCATCCTCGGGTGGATCACGCCTTTGGTTCTGGTGGTATTGGCGGTGGCGCACGGCGTTACCGGTGCGTTCTGGATGCCGGTGCGTCTGGCCATGGTTCCCAATCTGGTGCCCAGAGACGATCTTGGCGCCGCCGTCGCCCTGCACGCCACCTTGTTCAATTTGGCGCGCTTTCTGGGCCCCGCTTTGGCGGCGCCGATCCTGGCCGTCTGGGGCGTTGGGCCCGCCTTTGCCGTCGGCGCGGCCTGTTATATTCCGTTTTTTATCGTGCTGTTCCTGATCAAGCTGAACAATACCGATGCGCGCGCCGAGGCAGGCCGCAAAATGCTCGATCATATTCGCGAAGGCTTCGTTTACGCCTTTTCCCATGCGGCGCTCAAATATCTGTTTGTGATCATCTTGGTGTCGGCGGTGTTCGGGCGCGCCTATATGGATCTTCTGGCCGGCATCTCCGAAGTGGTGTTTTCCCGCGACCCCAAGGAGGGGGTCGCCATATTCATATCGGCCATTGGCCTCGGCGCCATTTTCGGCTCGCTCCTGATGGCCAATATCACGGCGCCCAAATCTTTGCTGCGTGCTTATTTTATCTGTCTGGCGGCGAGCCTTTTCTTCTTAGGCCTGTTCGCCGCTACCAATAACTTCTGGTTCGCCGTTGGCTGCGCGGTCTTGTTGAGCGTCGCCACCGTCGGTATGGACATCACCAGCCAGGTAATGGTGCAGATCACCGTGCGCGGTGAATTTCGCGGCCGCGCCATGGCCCTTTGGGGGTTGTTCAGCCGCTCCGGCCCGGCGCTCGGCGCGGTGATCCTTGGCTGGCTGTCGGGCTTTATCGGCTTTCAATGGCCGATCCTTGCCGCCGTCGCCATTACCGCCCTGGTCGGTTTTTACATCTTCGCCCAGCGCCAAGCCATCCGCGCCGGCTTTGAGGCCGGTTAAGAGGTGGCGGCGCGCCGGTAATCGATTACGTACTCGTCTGGAATTCCAAGCCAGCGCCGGGCCGTGCCCACATCGCGAAAAACCTGGCGTTCTACTTCAACTCGCGGGCTGATTTCGATGGCGATTTCGTCGATCTGACTGACTTGGCGCAAGAGGCCGAATTCAATCTCACTGCCGGCGACGAGCGCCTTTTTGCAGCGGCCCAAGCGGGCGTCCACGGCCAAGCGCTCGGGCGTCTCGTGGCCAAAATAATGGTATCCAGCGTCGTCCGGAAATCGCGCCTTGCTGTGGTCGGTAAGCAGATTGAAGCCTTGTATATAGCCCGGCGCGTCGATGGCTTCGAGGACGGCTTTGCGCGGTTCTCCGCGCACCAATATTCCGGAAAATTCAACGAATACACAGCACAAATTTGCCTCAATATAAATTTGAAACGCCACCTAGCTGCCCTCCAAGCCGTTTTCGCAGCCATGGACGCAGGTGTTCATTATCCCGATCAGCCCGGGCGCAGCGAAAATTGCGGTGGCGCAAAATATTTCAAAGTTGGACATTTCGATTTTCCACCCGCCTCGCGCATTAGTTCGCGATATCGGCGCCGTCCGGGTGCGCCAGCTCGCTGGCCTCTTTCACCGCCAGATCAATGATGCTGGCTAGCGAGTCGAACCCTGTGGCCGCTGCTTCACGGCGGAGGTAGAATAATGCTGCCGCAATTGTTGCGGCTGTTTTCGTAGGTGTGGTTTCAGCACTATTCGTTCCGGATGTATCCGAGTTTTTTTTGATCAGAATTATCCTGGAATTATGCGACGTTCTGATAGGAAACGCTGGTGTCTGAAATGACCGGATTGTGCAGACCGCAATTGTCGCGCACCCGTTCAAGCTGCTGAGATGTGATGACGATTTCAGCGGCAGCGGTCAGTTGCCTGCCAATACGTTTGGGCTCGCCCAGCAACACCGGAGAGCATCCGGCGCGGATAAGAAGTGACTTGATGATCGCCATGGGCATCACGAAAACATATCTGCCGATATTGTTGCGGAGCCCGTATTCCAGGCAACCGGCAATCAATTCGGCGGCGGCGCGGGTGCGCATCCCGGGTTCCATGTCCCGGTCGACGCCGATGCGCGTGGCTTCCCAGATATCGGGTGAATTGGGCAGAGGCCCGGAAGCCGCCAATTCGGGAAAAACCTCTTGCAACATGTAGGGGCGGGAGGTTGGCACCAGGCGCGTTGTCGCCCGCACGCTGCCGCCATTGTCGCGCCACAACAGATAGACCGCCGCCGGCGTATCGTACTGATCATATTCCAGTTGATTGAAATTGGGGACGTCCCATTGTTGGCGTTCGACAAATAGTTTGTATCGCAGGCGGTGATGCGAGGCCCATGCGTCGCCATAAAGATGTGCCGTTTCCCATGTGATGCAATCGATCATTGTAAATCCCCAATATCCATGACTAACAGTTTCAGGAAATCAGGTTTGCGGAGTACGGTCAGCCTACCTAGTCAGGCAGGGGAAACGGGTTTCGATCAGGGCCGGGGCGGGTAAAACGGGATCAGGATCAGGGGGTTATCATGCCCATGCGGATTGCTTTCACCACCGCGACTACGCGCGACGAGCATTCCAGCTTTTTCATGGCGTTCTTAAGATGGAAATTGACGGTGTGTTCGGACACCTTCAGGATCATGCCGATGTCCCACGAACTTTTGCCGCGCGCGCTCCATAACAGGCATTCGCGTTCCCGGGGCGTCAGCAACGCCGGCGCTTCAACCCTGCGGATGCCCAGCATAATCTCGGTGTAGGCGATGTGGAATTGCGATGACAACGCGGTGAGTTTGTCGGTTTGCTCAGGCTCACTTGCCGACGCCTGATCGCGCGCCAGGCTGACCACCGCCACCTCTCCGAACGGACCATGGAGCGGTACAGTCACGCCTGATTTCAGACCGGCGTCTTCGGCTTCATCCATAAAAAGCTGCTGCGCCGGTAAAAGCGCGTGCGTCGCCGCCAAATCCGACCAGCGAAACGGGCTCCGGTAGGACGCCGAGCGCAAGACAATCGGGTCAATTTCCTGGTACTTCTGTTCAAAATAATGCGCAACCCACGTATCGGGATAGTTCAGCACGACGGCCGGCGCCTCATAGCGAGCGGCATTGTAAACCACGTGATTGGTCAACGAGCCATAGGCGACATACGAACATCCTTCATCCGCCATCGCAGATTCAAATAGGGCAAATAACTCGCCCGAAGTGCTCGCCTGATTGGATTGTTCAATGAAGTCTGCAAATCTGGCCAATGGTACTTCCGATCAGTAAGCTAACGCATTGTCTGTGATGATTTGTTGCCTCGATTATCATAGTTTAAACACGTATAAATTTCACTCCTAATTTTGGTTCGCAGTTGCATTAAACGGAAAATCCCGAATCCTGGACCCCTGTCAAAGCTGATAACTAGGCCGCCGGCGCTGCGGCACCCTATAATTTCTGAATGAGTGCTGCTGCTGCCGCATGCCGCTGCCGCTGGGCGTTCAATTCGGAGCGTGGCATGCCGGTCGGCTCCGGTTTGCGGGTGTAGATCGCGCCAAATCAACTATCCGTGCCGGGCGATTGCCCTTCGCCGCTGATTCTGCCATTATGCGCGTTAATTCATCTAAGCAATTGCGAGAGAACGATAATTATGGGTACTTTCAGCATATGGCATTGGCTAGTCGTTCTGGCCGTTGTCCTGGTTCTGTTTGGCGGCAAGGGCAAAATCTCGTCGCTGATGGGCGATTTCGGCAAAGGCCTGAAATCCTTCAAAAAAGGCATCAAGGACGACGAATCGATTGAAGACAATAAATCCGAGTTCAGCGCAGAAAGTTCTGTTACCGATGCCACCGAGGACCAAGATAAAAAGACCGCCGAACAGGCGTGATCTCTTCAAAATCGGCCTGAAATTCGCTTCGGCACTTGCGCTTCTAACGGGGCGGTAGATTATCATGTTCGACATCGGCTGGCCGGAATTAATGCTCGTTGCAGTTCTTGTCATAGTGGTCGTGGGGCCCAAGGATTTGCCGCGCGTGATGCGCACCGTCGCCCACTATGTGGGCAAAGCCAAATCCATGACCCGGGAATTTCGGGGCTATGTCGACGACATGGTCCGCGAAACCGAACTGGACGAGATCAAAAACCAGATCCAGGCTGGCGCCGATCTTGATCCCGCCGCGCTGATGGAAAATACCATCGATCCCGACCACGACATCCAGGACGCCTTGGAGTTCGCCGACGACGACTTCGACACCGGCGAATTCGACGCTGCAAGCGACAGCACCGAGTTTAGGCTGGATGATGTCGGCGGCGTCGATGATGAGGGCGCCGATACCGCGGACGGGGCGGATGACGCCCAAACCAGCGAGCCGGTAAGCGCCGAAGAAAATACTGGCGGCTCGGAAAAAGTGGCGTCATGAGCGAAGCGGCGGCGGCCACCAGTGACACCCAGAAAATGCCGCTGCTCGAACATTTGGTCGAGCTGCGCACGCGGCTGGTCAAATCCTTCATCGCCATCATTATTTTGTTTTTTGTGTGCTATTTCTTTGCCGAAAATATCTACGGGTTTTTGGTGCAACCTTTGGCCGACGTCATGGCCGAGGAGGGGCGCCAGCGACGCCTGATCTACACCGCCCTGCACGAGGCGTTTTTCACCTACATCAAGGTATCGTTCTTTGCGGCGCTGTTTTTGTCGTTCCCTGTGATCGCGGCGCAATTTTGGAAGTTTGTGGCGCCGGGTCTCTACGCCAAGGAAAAACGCGCGCTGCTGCCCTATCTGGTTTTAACGCCGATCCTGTTTTTCACCGGCGGCGCCATTGTTTATTATTTCATTTTTCCCCTCGCCTGGAAGTTTTTCTTAGGGTTTGAATCGGCCGGTCTGGCAGGCGGCCTGCCGATCCAGCTTGAAGCTAAGGTCAACGAATATCTGTCTCTGGTGATGCGCCTGATTTTCGCTTTCGGCATCAGTTTCCAGCTTCCGATTCTGCTGACCCTGTTGGCGCGGGTCGGCTTTACCAGTGCCGACGGGCTGGCCAGCAAACGCAAATACGCCATCGTCGTCGCCTTCGTTGCTGCGGCCATTCTGACGCCGCCGGATGTGATCTCTCAGGTTGGTCTGGCTTTGCCGATCATTGCGCTTTATGAAATCTCCATCATTGTCGTCCGCCTGATCGAGCGCAAAAAGGCCAAACAGGCGGAGGCTGACGATGACCCGGACGAGGAAACGGATTTTAATCAAAGTTGATTTCCGGCTTGGGTGGATTTAGGCGGCGTTATTAGGGAATTCCATGTTCGATATTAAAACCATTCGTGATGAGCCGGATGCGTTCGATGCCGGTATGGCCAGGCGCAAGCTGGCACCGCAATCAGATGCGCTGATCGCCATCGACAAGCGCCGGCGGGTCGCCCAGACGGCGGCCCAGGAATTGCAGACAAGGCGCAATGCGCTGTCCAAGCTGATCGGCCAGGCCAAGTCCAAGGGCGAGGATGCAGCCGCCGAGATCGAAGAGGTGGCGCGCTCTAAAGATGCGCAAGCCGATGCGGAAAAAGATGCGGGCGCGGCGGGCGCCGAGCTGGATACGGTTCTGGCCGCGCTGCCCAATATTCCCGCTGGTGATGTGCCGGACGGCGCCGACGAGGATGATAATAAGGAATTGCGCCGCTGGGGCGAGCCCAAGGAATTCGGCTTCGAGGCCAAGGAGCATTTCGACATCGGCGAAAATTTGGGGCTTATGGATTTCGATACTGCATCCAAAATGTCCGGCGCCCGGTTTGTGATTTTGTCCGGCGCCTTGGCGCGCATGGAACGGGCACTGTCATCCATGATGCTCGATATGCATGCAGAAGAGTTCGGCTATACCGAGGTGAACCCGCCGGCCCTGGTGCGCGACAACGCCTTGTTCGGCACCGGCCAGTTGCCGAAATTCGCCGACGATTTGTTTAAAACCGACAACGATTATTGGATGATTCCCACCGCCGAAGTGCCGCTGACCAATATGGTGGCCGGTAAAATATTGAACGAGAGCGATTTGCCGCGCCGCTATACGGCGATGACCTGGTGCTTTCGCTCGGAAGCCGGATCGGCGGGCAAGGATACAAGAGGCATGATCCGCCAGCACCAGTTCACCAAGGTGGAAATGGTCTCCATCGTCCATCCGGAAAAGTCGGACGCGGAGCATGCGCGCATGACCGGTATCGCCGAGGAAGTTCTGAAGCGGCTCGATCTGGCGTTCCGCACGGTTGTCCTGTGCACCGGTGATTTGGGTTTCTCGGCGCAAAAGACCCACGATATCGAGGTTTGGCTGCCTGGTCAGAACCGCTACCGGGAAATCTCGTCGGTCTCCAACTGCGGTGATTTCCAGGCCCGGCGCATGAACGCCCGCTTCCGGCCCAATGAAGGCAAGGGCACCCGCTTTCCGCATACGCTCAATGGCTCCGGCCTGGCGGTCGGGCGGACGCTGATCGCGGTGCTGGAAAACTACCAGCGCGAAGATGGCTCGGTGCAAGTCCCGGAAGTCTTGCGTCCCTATATGGGCGGGCTTGAGGTGATCAAACCCGATGCCTAGCGGCCCGCTCAAGCTGGCCTCGTCGCGGATCCTCATATCCAACGATGACGGCATTGGCGCACCCGGCATCAAGCGGCTGGAAAAGATCGCGGCGGGTTTCGGCGCCGAGGTGTGGGTGGTGGCGCCGGAAGAAGAGCAATCGGGCACCGGTCATTCCTTGACCCTCCGCCGGCCCTTGCGCATTCGCAAAATATCCGCCCGCCGCTTTGCCGTCGACGGCACGCCCACCGACTGTATTTTACTCGCCGTTAACCAAATCATGAAAGGCTCAAAGCCGGACTTGGTGCTATCGGGCATCAACCGGGGCAGTAACCTGGGTGAGGACATGACCTATTCCGGCACCATCGCGGCGGCTATGGAGGCGACGTTGCTCGGCGTTCCCGCGATCGCCTTGAGCCAGCGGGTTGCGTACGAGACGTTTAAAAGCGGCGGTGCTGTCGACTTCTCGGCGGCCGAAGGTTATGCGGCGCGTGTGATCCGAAAATTGGTAACTATTGCGTGGCCCCGGGATGTGCTGATGAACGTGAATTTCCCCGCTAGGCCTGCCGCCGAAGTGAGCGGTATCGAGATCACCCGCGAAGGAAGGCGAAAAATTGGCGATGAAATCCTGGAAGGCTTTGATCCAAGGGGGGAGCCCTATTACTGGATCGGCAATCAGAAAACCTCGCCCACATATGCCAAGGGCACCGATCTGGCCGCCGTTCATGACGGCAAGGTTTCGGTGACGCCTTTGTCTTTGGATTTGACCCACCGGTCCATGCAGCGCCAGTTGAAGGCACTATTTCCGGCGGGCCGGCGCGGGGCAAAGACTTGAATTTCGATGATCGCAAGGCGCGTCTGGTGCTCGGGCTGCGTCGTGCCGGGGTGACCGACCGGGATGTGATGGCGGCCATGGAAGCGCTGCCGCGCGAGCCGTTCGTGCCGCATGCGCTGCGCGCATCGGCCTATGAAGATACCGCTCTGCCCATCGGCCATCAGCAGACCTTGAGCCAGCCCAGTGTCGTTGGCCTGATGACCGAGGCCTTGCAAATCGGTGCGCGCATGAAGCTATTGGAAGTGGGCACCGGGTCCGGCTATCAGACGGCTGTGCTGGCGGCTCTTTGCCGGCGCGTCTATACCATCGAACGTCACGCCGAGTTGCTGGCCGTCGCCGAGGCCCGGTTCGCCGAGATGAAGCTGCACAACATCGTCGCCAAGACCGGCGACGGCACCCTCGGCTGGCCGGCGCAGGCGCCGTTCGAGCGGATCATCGTCACCGCTGCTGCTGCCGACGTGCCGCCGGTTCTGGCAGATCAATTATCGGACGGCGGCGCTATGGTGGTGCCCATCGGCATCGACGATGCGTTGCAGACTATTCTCCGGGTCCGCCGTGATGGCGATGCGTTCGAGACCGAAGAGCTTTCCGATGTCCGCTTCGTGCCGTTGATTCCGGAAGAAGCGGGGCAATCGGTCGCTTGAGTTTAGCGGGGCATATGAATGCCAGAATCGACAAACAATGCGCGCCGGGTTTTGGTCCTTTCGGGGGCCATGCTGGCGCTGGCCGCCTGTGGCTCCCTGCAGTGGCCACCGCCGGGGGATGCCCGCCCCGGCGTTCGCGCGCCGGCGCCCAATAGCCGCGCCGCCCGCCGCCCGCCCCGAGCCGTCGCCAAACCCGCGGCGCCGATCCAGGTCCGCGTCAAGGCGGGCGAGACCTTGTTCATCCTGTCCCGCCGCCATGGAATTTCGGCGCGTGCTATCATCGATGCCAACCGGCTGCGCCCGCCTTATCGCCTGGCACCGGGGGTGCGCCTGAAAATTCCGGCCCCGCGCCAATACCAAGTGGCCCGGGGCGACACGCTCTATGGCATCTCGCGGCGCTTCGGCGTTGATGCGTTTGAGCTGGCCCGCCTCAATCGCCTGGCGCCGCCCTACAATATCTATAGCGGCCAGACGTTGTCGTTGCCCGGCGCCCTGGCGCCAACGCCCGCATCCGCGCTGGCGGATGCAAAATCGAGGCCGAAGCCTGCCGCCAAGCCGCCGCCGTCCACCAGGATCGCCAAATCCAAGGGGCGCTTCATCTGGCCGCTCAGGGGGCGCATCCTGTCGAGCTATGGGCCCAAGGGCGAAGGCTTGCACAATGACGGCATCAATATCGCGGCGCCGCGTGGATCGCCCGTCCATGCCGCCGGGTCCGGCACTGTCGCTTACGCCGGCAACGAGTTGCGCGGCTTCGGTAATTTGTTGCTGATCCGCCATGCCGGCGGCTGGGTGACGGCTTACGCCCATAACCAAAAGCTGCTCGTTCAGCGCGGCCAGAAGGTGCGCCGGGGCCAGGCCATCGCCCGTGTCGGCTCGACCGGCAGCGTCGTTAAACCGCAGCTTCATTTCGAGATTAGGCGCGGCCGCCGCGCCATCAATCCGGCCCGGCAACTGGCCGCGGCCCCCAGGGCGTCTTAGCCTTATTGTATTGGCGTGATCAGTTGCCGCCGGGCTCGATATTTTTGCCCAGGCGTCCGGCGAGGTCCTGCACATACTGCCAGGCAACCCGGCCCGAGCGCGCGCCCCTGGTCATCGACCATTCCAGCGCCTCGGCGCGCAATTGATCGGCCTCGATCTCCAGGCCGAAGCGCTCCACATAGCCCTCGATAATCTCGAAATAGGTGTCCTGGCGCACCGGGTGGAAGCCGAGCCATAGGCCGAAGCGATCCGACAGCGAGACCTTTTCCTCCACCGCCTCGGACGGTGATATAGCCGACGAGCGCTCGTTCTCGATCATGTCGCGGCGCATCAGGTGGCGCCGGTTGGAGGTGGCGTAGAACAAAATATTGCGGGGCCGGCCCTCGATGCCGCCTTCGAGCATGGCTTTCAACGATTTGAAGCTGGTATCCTCGGCCTCGAAGGACAGATCATCGCAATATAACAGGCAGCGGCGAGAGCTGGCGCGCAGCAATGCCAACAGGCGGGGCAGGGACGGAATGTCTTCCCGATGAATCTCAACCAGTGCCAGCTTGTCTTCACCGGTGGCGTTTATTTCGGCATGCAGGGCTTTGACCAGGGAGCTTTTACCGGTGCCCCTTGCGCCCCACAGAAGCGCGTTGTTGGCCGACAAACCGGCGGCGAAGCGCTGGGTATTGGCCAACAAGGTGTCGCGCTGCTGCTCGATGCCGCAGAGCAGATCAAGATCGATACGGTTGACCTGATGCACCGGTTCCAGCGCGTCTGGCTCCGTATGCCAGACAAAGGCATCGGCGCAATCGATATCGAAGGCGGGCGCAATTGCCGGGGAGAGCCGGTCAAGGGCATCGGCTATGCGTTCCAATAGAGGGCGCAGATCGTCGTCGGCCATGGTCGTTCCGTTTTCATTTCAAGATTCGCGGGACACTACCAAATTCCTCACTATCGTCAATGGCGGGGCGCGGGTGGCTTAAATTACCTCTTGCATCCCCCCTCGAAACCAGTGAAATTAGACCTAGGGAAAACCACGATAATAAATTTTTGGCATAAGTAGCCGTGGCTCTTGAGGAATAGCGCGTAACGTCATTATAGGAGGCGACTATTTCTGCGCTCCCAAAGGCCAATATCGATTTTTCCGGAATCAAAATTCTGGTAGGCGAGCCGCGCGTCGACAGCGGCAAGGAAATCAAACGTCAGTTTGGTATCCTCGGTGCCAGCAAAGTCCGGGTTATGGGCGATTTTGACATGGTCAAAAAATGCGTCGCCAACGACGAGGCGGATTTGTGCCTGTGCAACATGCAGACCCAATCGAATGCACCTTGGAACATGATGCGTGGCGTCCGCGAACAGGAAGTCGGCCAAAACCCGTTTATGGTTCTGGTCAGCTTGGTCGGCTCGACCCAGCGCGACGAATTGGCTCACACCATCGATGCCGGTCCCGATGACCTGATGATGCGGCCATTTTCGCGGGATGTGTTTGTCCGGCGCATGAACGAATTGGCGTCGCGCCGCAAAAAGTTTGTGGTCACTTCTGAATAAGTAGGCCCGACCCGGCGCGCCGAAACACGAAATGAAGATGACGACAATACCACCGAAGAGTTTGACGTCCCAAACCCCATGCGGGTGATTGGCTTTGGCGGCGACCGCGAGGAAATGTGGCGCGATATCCATGCCGCCTCCAAGCAATTGAACATGCGCAAATTGCGCGCCGATATCAGGCTGATCGATGCGCTAGTGCGTGAGATCCTGCCCGATTATGAAAACGGTGCCATCGGCGAAGATTTTTTCAGCTATATTGACAAGCTGCTGAACACTCTGGGCGGCATCGAGAGGCGCGCCCAGCGCCTCGGTGAACCAAACCTGGTCGATTTGTGCCAGCTTTCCGAAAACATCCTGACCGATATCAAAGAGCGGCCGAGCCCGCCCAACCTTCGCAACGTGGGCGCATTGCCGAAGCTGGTAACCGGCTTCAAGTTCGCGCTCAGCGCCATGAATTGAACGCCATTATCCTGGCAAAATTCCGATCCCGGCCCGCATTTTAGTAAACTGGACGTGAGCCGGGCGCTGATTTTGCCCGTTGAGCGCTCTAACGGTTTGCAATGGACGCCGGGCAGACTATATTCCGCCCATCACTGGGTTTAAGGAGCTCTCGATGTTTATTTCTCCGGCTTACGCGCAAGGCCTTGGCGGCGGCGATGGATTTTCCACGCTGGTTCCGCTGGTGCTTATCTTTGCGGTCTTTTATTTTCTTCTGATCCGGCCGCAGCAAAAGCGCGCCAAAACGCACCGCGAAATGCTGGGCAATATCCGCCGCGGCGACAAAATCGTTACCGGCGGTGGAATTCTCGGCAAGGTCATAAAGGTGCGCGACAATGACGAGCTTGACGTGGAGATTGCCGAGGGCGTGAAAATCCGCGTTCAGCGCGGCGGGGTTTCCGGTGTGATGGCTAAACCCGGCGCACCTGGCGCCGCGCCCGGACCCGGACAGCAGCAGTCGGGCGGGCTTTTGGGTAAACTCCTCGGCGGCGGCCGCTAAGAGACGAGCAGGGGCGCGGGACGCGGAAATCAGTTCCAAATGGTCTATTTCTCCAAGTGGAAGGTTATGTTTGTGCTGGGCGTCGTTGCGCTCGGCCTGATCTTTGCCGCGCCCAACCTATTTAGTGAAAAATTTGCCGATGCGGTTCCTGATTTTCTGCCCCATAAGCAGGTTAATCTGGGCCTCGATCTGCAAGGCGGATCACACCTTCTGTTGGAGGTGGATGTCAAATCTGTCTTGCGCGAACGTCTGACATCTGCGGTCGAGGGCGCGCGCTCGGTGTTGCGCCAGGCCCGCATTCGCTATTCCGCGCTCGGCATTCGCGGCGATACGGTTTCGGTTTCCATCCGCGAGGCGGCCAAGGTGGAAAATGCCCGCCAATTGATCTTGGCGGCGCAGCAGAACATGCAGTTGGCGGTTACCGGCAATCAGATCGTCCTCAGCTTCAGCGAAGAAGAGGTGATCGCGCAAAGCCGCGCCGCGGTTGAGCAATCCATCGAGATCGTGCGCCGCCGCATCGATGAGACCGGTACCCGCGAGCCGACCATCCAGCAACAAGGCGATGACCGTATCCTGTTGCAGCTTCCGGGCGTCGATGATCCGGAGCGGGTAAAAAGGCTTTTGGGCCGCACCGCCAAAATGACCTTCCATCTTTTGGATAACAATGGATCGGTAGAAGAAGCCAAGCGCGGGCGTATACCGCCCGGCGCCATGCTGCTGCCCGCCCAGGCGTCAAGTCGTAGCCAAGGCCAGGCGTCCCATTATCTGGTGCGCCGGCGGGTTGCGGTGGGCGGCGACCGGCTGGTGGATTCGCAGCCTTCCTTCGACAGCCAGAGCAACGCGCCAGTGGTCAATTTCCGGTTCGATACATTAGGCGCCAAGAAATTCGGCGACATCACGGCGCGCAATGTGGGCCGCCCGTTCGCCGTTGTCTTGGATAAGGAAGTCATCACCGCGCCGGTTATTCGCGAACCCATCTTGGGTGGCTCCGGTCAGATCAGCGGCAATTTCACGGTCCCCGAGGCGCAGGAATTGGCCCTATTGTTGCGCGCCGGCGCCCTACCAGCGCCGCTGACCATTCTCGAAGAACGCACCGTCGGGCCAGGTTTGGGCGCCGATAGCATCGCAGCAGGCAAAATCGCCAGCATCGTCGGCATGGTTTTGGTGGTCATCTTCATGGCGGTTTCCTATGGGCGTTTTGGCCTTTATGCGGACGTAGCCTTGATTGCCAACATGATCCTCATCTTGGGGGCTTTATCGATCTTGCAAGCGACGCTGACGCTGCCGGGCATCGCCGGCATTGTGCTGACCATCGGCATGGCGGTAGACGCCAATGTGCTGGTGTTCGAGCGAATCCGCGAAGAAGTGCGCGCCGGGCGAACGCCCATATCGGCCATCGACGCCGGCTACAGCCGCGCCATTACCACGATTATCGACGCCAACCTGACCACATTGATCGCATCGACCATTCTGTTTTTCTTTGGATCGGGCCCGGTCAAGGGTTTCGCGGTGACGCTCACCATCGGTATCATTACCTCTCTGTTCACGGCGATTATGTTAACCCGGCTTTTGGTCGTCGTCTGGCTGCGACGCAAGCGGCCGACGGAACTACCGTTGTAGGAGCCGCCCATGAAACCCCTCAATCTGGTTCCCATCAAACCCAACCTGAATTTCATCGGGCGCAAAAAAATATTTTTTACCTTCTCGGTGCTTTTGGTGGCCCTCGCCATTGGCCTGTTCACGTCCCGCGGCCTTAATTTCGGCATCGACTTCCAGGGCGGAATTCTGATCGAGGTGCGTATGTCCGAAGGCGGCAAGCTTGCAGAAATGCGCACCAATCTTTCCAATCTCGGCCTCGGCGAGGTGGCCTTGCAGGAGTTTGGCCAGCCGACCGACATACTGATCCGCATCCAAAAGCAGGAAGGCGGCGAAAAAGCGCAGCAAGTGGCGGTCGATAAGTTGAAGGCGGCGCTCGGCGACGGCGTTAAATACCGGCGGACGGAATTTGTCGGCCCCCAGGTCAGCCGCGAATTGTTCCGCGACGGCGTTATCGCCGTCATGCTGGCGATAGTCGGTATCCTTGCCTACATCTGGTTTCGTTTCGAATGGCAGTTCGGGCTGGGCGCCATCATTGCGCTTCTGCACGACGTGATTACTACCATCGGCATATTTGCGCTGACTGGGCTTGAATTCAATTTGTCCACGGTGGCCGCAATTTTGACTATCGCGGGCTATTCGATCAACGACACGGTTGTCGTCTATGATCGGGTGCGGGAGAATTTGCGCAAATACAAGACCATGCCGCTCCTCGAACTTCTCAACAATTCGATCAACGAGACCTTGTCGCGCACCGTGATGACCAGTTTGACGACCATGCTGGCGCTGGTATCGCTCTATGTCTTGGGCGGCGAGGTTATCAGGGGTTTCAGTTTCGCGCTGATTTGGGGCGTGGTCATTGGCACCTATTCATCGATCTGCGTGGCGGTGCCGTTGTTGCTGTATCTGAACGTAAACCGGGGTGTCCAGGGCAGTGGCCGCAGTAGCCACGGCGAACAGGCCGAGCCCGCCGAATAGGCCCAGCTTACACGCATTTATTAGGACAGGAGGCGGCGGGCCTGAGCCCCTTAAAATTATGTCCCTCGACATTACGCCAATGGTGTCCGCCGGCCGTCAGGTCATTCAAAACTACGGCTCCGGCCAATTCATGATCTCAGGCGTTCGCCTGACCGGGCCGGCATTGGTGTTTCCCGAACGCAGCCTTGCCTGGAATGTGGCTGCGTTCGATGGGCTCACCATCGATGATTTTGCCGAGGTTACCGGCGCCGATCCCAAGCCGGAAATCCTGTTGTTGGGCGCGGGCGCGGGCGGCGCCCTTCTGCCGGCGGATTTGCGCGCCGGACTGCGCGCCGCCGGGATCATTGCCGAATGCATGAATACCGGCGCCGCGTGCCGCACCTTCAATGTCCTGGTGGGCGAAGACCGGAGGGTCGCCGCCGCCTTGTTCGCCGTCGATTGATGCCATGACCATCGCCGTCGCCATCAACGAAGACAGGATCGATCCCAAGCCCGAAGCCGGCAGCTTCCCGGATCTCTATTCCAACGCGGAAGAAGCCTTTGATGCCGGCAATTATGCGGAGGCATTTTTGCGCAGCGATGCCGCCTCGCCGATGCGCGCCATGGCGACCATAATGTGCGGCGCGGTGGCGCCAGGCCTGGAGGCGCTGGACGCGCCCGGCGATGATCGCGCCCGCCTGTGTGCCGCCTATGGCCATTGGTGTCTGGGTAGCGGGCCGGCGGCTCTGGCCCAACTGGCTAGCATCGATGGTGGCGATTACGGCACTGCCGCGCGCGCCTTGGAAGCATTGGTCGCGGCGCCCGAAATTCCGGTGGCGGTCATCACCATGCCCGGCGGCGCCAAGGCAAAGGGGTTCGCCGAAGCGAGCGGCTTCGATGTGAAGCTGATTTCCCTGCCGCCCGAGGATTTCGGAATTTCGTGGTCGGAGCTGTGGGCCAAAAACGGCGGCGGTGACGATCCAGCCTTGATCGTCGGGATCGATGCGTTCGGCCCCTATTTTCCGGCGGGGCTTGGCAGCCAAGGGGCACCAGTGGCGCTCTGGTCATCAGACGTGGATTTCTTCCTGGCGAGCCGGCATCACGACCATGCATCGGCGGATATTATCACCGTAAATTCCGCATCGGAATGCGCCGAGCTGGCGGCCCGCTATGGCTGCCGGGTGGCCAGCTTTCCCGGTCACGATAGTTATGCGCAAAATATCCGGCCCGGCGAGGCTGGCGCCGGAGACGTGGATGTTCTGTTCACCGGGCGCGCCTTTGCTTCTTATATGCGCGACAAGGCGCAATTCCTGTTCGCCCTCGCCGCCCATGATGATCCCGATATCCGGATGCAATTCCTCGACGGTTATTTGAGCGAGGACGAATATGCGGAGCGCCTCAAAGGCGCTCGGATAGTGCCGACCCATTGCCGGTATCCGGGCGGCATGCCAACCCGAACCATCGATGCCTTGCGCGCCGGTGCCCTCGTGCTGACCGACGAGGCGCGGAGTTTCGGCGATTTTCTGGGCGATGGTGCGGACCCGTTCACGCCTGTTTCCGGTGATTGGATGGCGGGCCCAAAAGGGGGGTATGCGGCGCCAGATATGGACTATGTTTTCTGGCGCTCGCCGGGGCGGGAGGAACGCTATTTGAAGTTCTGCCTGTTCCAGTCTTTGCTGGCGCCCAGGCAGCCTAAACCGCCCGCACGCAACGCCGTACCGGTGGAATTGCGCGGCTATGAGGTGGTGCAGGGGCTTCGGGTCTATACCCGCATCGCCAACCTGAACGCCGCCAACCCGGAGACGGCGGCCAATTATAACTACGCCGCGGCAGCCGCCTTTTACGCCGCCATCCTGGCCCCGGAGAAAACTGAGTTTGCGGACCTGGCCTTGCAATTTTATGGCGCCGGCATGGAGGCCTTTCCGCAAAGCCTGATGCTGCGTTTCAACGGTGCCGCCGTGCAATGGTGCCTCGGCCACAAGAATCAGGCGTCGGCCAATTTCATGGCCGCTATCGAGGATGGCTCCCAACTTGAATTTGACGTCGCCAGGGATGCCCCGCTCAGCCATCGGGTGCGCGCCATATCCAAGCTATTTCCGTTTGGAGATTATTATGGCGCGGCGGCCGGCCACGATGGGGCCGGCGCCAATCCCAAAAGCATATTGAAAAGCGGCGCCATGACCTTTCTTGCCGCCGATGCGCTGGATGAAGGCCGACTGGACCAGGCGCTGGAGCTATTGGATGCGGCTTCGATTTTGTTTGATCGCTCTGCCCCGGTCTGGCGCTTGGCGGCCCGCGCCCGCGCCGCCGCCCGATCAGACGCGGCTTCGGTGCGCCAGGCATTTTACCGGGCCGTTAACCTATATCCCGGAGAATTGCCGGGCCTTCTGAAGATCGGTATCGAGGCCGAGCTGGGCGATGGGCGGGATGCCGAAGCCGCCGATATCCTGGCCAAGTGGACGCGGGTGGCGAGCCGGGTCAAAACCGGTGATGGCACGGGTTATGGAGTGTCCCCGGAAACCTTGTCGGTTGCCGGGGAGCACAAAACGCTGCTGGACGGTTGGACGCGGTCCCTGCTGGATCGTATCTTGGATGCGGGAGAGGGTCGGTGAAATTTACGGTTTCGATCACCACATGCAATCGGGCGGAAAGTTTGGCGCGCACCCTGGATGCGGTCGGTGCCCAGGATTACGATGTGGGTGATTTCGAGGTCATCGTCGCCGACAACGGCTCCACCGATCATACCAAATCGGTGTGCGATGCCGCCGCGTCCCAAATAGCGGATTTCACCTATATTCATGATGCGCGCCCCGGCCAGATGGTCGGCTGGCACCTGGCTTTGGCCAAGGCGTCCGGCGACATCACCTGCTTTATCGATGACGATGTCTGCCCGGGCCTGACCTGGCTGGGCGCGCTGGCCGATGCGTTCGCCGATCAAGGCGTAGGCCTGGCGACTGGGCCGATCCGGCTGGCTTTCGAGGCGCCGCCGCCCGATTGGCTGGCGTTCTTGACCCTCGGCGAGCCGGGCGGCCAGACCCTTCCGTTTCTGGGGCTCCTGGATGCGGGACCGGCAGTTCGCGATATCCCTAATAATATGGTGTGGGGGTCGAACTTCGCCGTCCGCCGGTCTGTGCTATTGGACGTCGGCGGCTTTCACCCGTGCGCCATGCCGGCCAGCTTGATCCGTTTTTACGGTGATGGCGAGGTGCATGTGGGCCGGGCGGCGGGTGCGCTGGGCTACAAGGCGCGCTACCATCCGGACGCTGGCGTCGACCACCATATTCCGGCCCGGCGCATGAGCCTGGATGCCGTCTATGCCAAGTTCGTCACGTCCGGTTGCGCGCGCGCGTTTCAGACCTTGCGCGCCGATGGCGAAACCTTTGCAGTCCCAACGGTTGAGGAGATTATCGGAATCGCGGCGCGCTATTTTCGCGAATCCGCCGATGTCCCCGGCGATTTGGTCGCACGGGTTGAAAAAGGGCTGAAAGACGGTATGACGGCGCAATTGGATAGCTTCGAAAATGACGCGGAGTTTCGAAAATGGGTACTGATGGATAATTATCTGGATATCGCGCGCTGCTATACCCATCCCGATCTGCTTTCGTATCATGCGGGCGGGGCCGCCGATTGGCGCTCAGGCAATGGGGCGCTCAATGCGCGTTCTTGAAAACCGGACCGGCCAGACCATCAGCCGTCCTTTGCGCATATTATCCATGCTGCGCAGCCAGTGGGACGCGCAGCGGGCGCCGGCGCTGCAGGCTCTCGCCGATCTCGGCCACGAGGTTGTCTATGTGGACGAGGTGCTGTCCATCGACGGCTACCGGTCCGTGGCTGGCCGGCTGAAATTTGATGTCGCTGTCCTTTGGGGCTCCAGCCTGCAAAATTTCCTAATGACGTCGTCGGAGCCGTTTTTCCTGGATGATATGGAAATACCCTATGTGAGCCTCTGGACCGACAATCCGGTCAAGCATCTGTTCCTGTTGAAAGACGTGATGGGCCCCATGCACAAGGGTCTGTTCATCGCTGATACCCGCGTCATCGAGCAGATGCAGGCACTGGGTTTCGACAATCTCCACTATCTGCCGCCCTGGCATATCGATCCGCAAATATTTCGCCCAAGTCCGCCCGAAGCGGCCTTTGAATGCAATGTCGGCTTCGCCGCCACCGTCAACGCCTACGATGCCGAGCGCACCAAGTGGCGCATGTTTTGGGATCATCATATGAACAAGGCCGCAGACGACGTTATCGCCCAATTGCGCGCCGCCGGCGATCATGTGGATTTGCTCGATTGCCTCTCCGGCGATGATTGGGATCCCTTCTCGCTGCCGTTCTCAGCGATGTCCCACGCTATGTATTTCGAACAAAAGGCGCTGGTGCGGGAATTGGTGATCGAGGCCGCGGGCGGGCGCGATCTTACCATTACCGGCATCGGCGGCGGCGTCTCGCACCGGCCCAATATCCATCATGGCGAGGGCCGTTCTTGGGACGATCTGTCGGCGCTCTATTGCTCCACCCGCATCAATTTAAACTGCACCCCCTGGCCGCGCTCCTGCCATCATCGGGTATTTCAGATCGCCGCCTGCCGAGCCCTGGCGGTGACTGATTGGCGCGACGATGCCGTAGCGCTGTTCGAGCCGGACGTGGAAGCGGTATATTTCCAATCGCTGGCGGAATTGCCGGATATCATCGATCGGTATCTGGCGCACCCCGGTGAAGCCAACGCCATCGCCGAAGCCGGGCACAGACGGTTCCTTGCCCATCACACGGCGGCGCACCGGATGGCGGAACTGAGCAATATTTTGAATCAACTGGTTTGAGACGGGAAGGGCAGGTGTTATGAAAGCAATGGTTTTGGAGGCGCCCGGCGAGGTCGCAATGCGGGATTTGCCGATGCCCGAACCGGCGCCGGGCGATGCCCTGGTGCGCATTACCCATAGCGGCATATGCGGCACCGACAGCAAGATATTCACCGGCGCCATCCCGGCCAAGCTGCCTGTGGTCATGGGCCACGAGATAGTCGGCGAGATAGTTGAGGGCAAGGCCGCAGACGGCTCCGGCCCGGGCACCAGGGTGCTCATCGATCCGGTGATGTTTTGCGGCACCTGCTTCCACTGCCGGGCCGGCCAGACCCATCTTTGCCCCACTGGTACTCTGATGGGCCGCGAGATCAATGGCGGCTTCGAGGAATATTGCACGGCGCCCGCCGCGCATCTATTTCCGCTCTCCGATGATATCGACGATCTGGTTGCGCCATTGATTCAGGTTCTGACCACGGTCCGCCACGCCTTTACCCTGTCGAAGCTGGTGCCCGGCGAAGCAGTGGCCGTGCTCGGCCTCGGCGTCACCGGCTTGATGCAGGTCCAATTGGCCAAGGCCCTCGGCGCCGATCCGGTCATTGGCGTGTCGCGCAACGAATATAAGCGTGGCCTCGCCATGGATATGGGCGCCGATCAGGTGGCCAGCCACGGCGCCGAGGCCAAGCAAGCCATCCTGGCCAGCACAGATGGGCGCGGCGCCGATCTGGTTGTCGAATCCGTGGGCCATTTGTCGGTGTTGGCCGAAGCCATGGACGTGGCGCGCACTGGTGGGCGGGTACTGCCCTTCGGTATCTATTCCGGAACCGAGGCGACGCTGCCGTTCTACGAGTTGTACTTCAAGGAATTGAACGTGATCAGCGCCCGCGCCGCCCGTGCCGAGGATTTTCCCGCCTGTATCGAATTGTTGCGGAACGGCTCCATCGATCTGGCGCCCCTGATCACCCATACCGAACCCTTTACAGAGCTTAGTCGGGCGATCAGCATGCTAAGCGAAAGCGGCGAGCGGCGCTTGAAGATAATCTTGGAGCATTAGTTGGGGGAGGCGGCCATGACCGACGAGGCACGTCTCAGCTAAAATACCATTCGCGATTTTACAATTATTTCTTCTTGGCCCGGAGCGAGGCGGCGACGGCGCCTTCGGCCCAGTTTTGCATATTCTTCCAGCTATCCAGGGCGCCCGCCGGCGCCGTGTAATAGGGCATCTTGCCGTGGGTGCCGGAGCCTTCGGCGATGAAGGCGTCCTTATTTTCGTCGTCGGCCTTCAGGAACAGCTCTTCCCCTTTGTTGATGAGCGCGAACATATTGCCTTCCAAAAACAGGCCCCAGCCGCCGAACATGCGTTTCGGCTGCACATCGCCGAGCGGCGTCATGATGGTCAAGACGCTGGTTACAAACGCGCTCGGCTCCGCCATGGAGGTTTCCTCCTATAGATCGATGCGCATCAAATCATGGGCCAGGCGCATATCGCCCTTGTAGGTGGCGGCAATATCGGCGGCCACCTCGTCCAGCCGTTCCGGGCCGATGATGTCGATGGGCATATGCACGCCCATGATCTTGCGAACGACAGGATTGGTGGTGTCGTAGCTGCCGAAATGGGTGGCCACCAGTTTCTTGGCGTTGGCTTTCTTGGCGATCTCGCCAAGCGCGGTTGGGCTGGTGTGGGACCAAGTGCCGACATTTGCCTTCTTTCGGAACGCGATGGCGCTTTCCGGGAAAGTGCATTCGTGGATCATCAAATCCACGTCCTTGGATAATTCGATAAACCGCTCGCAGGGCGCGGTGTCGCCGGAGAAGGACACCGATTTTCCGTCATGAGTATCCAGGCGCAACCCGAAGCAAGGCGATATTTCCCGCGGGATATGTTCCACATAACAGGCCGTCACCTTTACCAGATCGTCTTCGAAGACAACGCCCGGCTCGCACTGGCGCACATCGGGGCGCAGCACATGGGTGTTGCCCTGGCGTCTTGGGAATTGAAGCCGCGCCTCGATATCCTTGGCGAAGGCGCCGCCTTCGAACAGGTGATCGATGAATTCCTGGGTTCCTTCGGGCCCGACAACCACCGGCGTGTTTTCCCGGTCGCAAATCCAACTGGTCAGCAGGAAGTAGGGGAAATCGACGATGTGGTCGTAATGCAGGTGCGACAGGAAAATATTATCCACCTCAGTCGGGTCCACATGGGCGCGGATCATCTGGCGGGTTGTTCCAACGCCGCAATCGAACAGATAGTGGCGGCCCTCATGGGTGATCAGGATGCCGGAGCCGCCGCGCTCCGGATCAGGCGCCGCCGCTCCGGTGCCAAGGATAAGAACGCGCATCAGACGTTCCGGATGAAATCGGCGAGCCCCAAGAGAGGTTGCTCGAGCATTGCTTTGACTTCGTCGGACACTTCGGTTTCGTCCAAGGCCCGACGCATGCAATGCATCCATTGGTCCCGTTCCGGCTCGCCAATCTCGAAGGCGGCGTGCGGCTCAGTCAGGCAGATGGTGCCGGTGCGCTCCGAATAGAGCGCCGGCCCGCCCAGCCAGCCGCTCATAAACTCGAACAAGGCCTCTTGGATTGGCCCCAGATCATCTTTGTGCATGGCGCGGATGGGCGCGGCCATGGGGTCACTATCGACGATCTCGTAGAAGCGTTTTACCAGGCGGCGCAACGGCTCTTCGCCGCCCATCAATGCGTAGGGCGTTTTCTGAATTACCTCGGCGCTGTTTGTATCCATTTTCCCGCTTGCCTCACTACTTTCATGTCATCCCATTAAACATCTCAAATTGTGCCAAGTACACCCCCTGACATTCTTGCCAGAACCCCGCCACCGCCCTAGGCTGGTGCCATGATTAAAGGCGAAATGTTCGACTACGACGTGCCCGAGGATTTTAACCTCGGCTCTTTCATTCTCGACGTCAATTTGGAAGAGGGGCGGGGTGCCAAGACGGCCCTCTATCACGGCGACGACACCTACAGTTTCGACGATCTTTGGAGCCTGACGGCCCGTATGGGCAATGTGCTCCGCGACTTGGGGGTTGAGCCGGAAAACCGCGTCATGCTGGGGCTCGGCGATTCTCCTGCCTGGGTCGCGGCCTGGATTGCTACGATGAAAATCGGCGGTGTCGGCACCCACGTCTACACCTATTTGAATGCCCACGACTACGAATATCTTTTGGAGCTGGTGCGGCCCAAGGTGGCGATCCTCGACGCGGAAACATTGCCCGGATTTCGCGAAGCCCTGGCCGATAAGCCGCGCCGCCCAGCCTTGCTGGTTTCCGGCCCGGTGGATGACCTCGGCCCCGGAGAGTTCAGCCTGGATGAAATGCTCGCCGCCGCTTCCGATCAATTGACGCCGGAGCCGACCCATTGCAACGATCTCGCCTTTTGGAATTTTTCCAGCGGCACCACCGGTAAGCCCAAGGGCGTGCCACATATGCACCGGGACGGCTTGGTCTCTTACATTTCCTCCAATTCCATATTGCAGTACCGGGAAGACGATATTGTGCTGCGCGTGCCGAAATTGTTTTTCCACTATTCCCGCGACCATCTGTTCTGGTCTTTGCACAACGGCGCCGCCTCGGTGGTGTTCGAAGAACGAACCAGCACGAAAGGCGTCTTCGATCTGATCGCTAAGACCAAACCGACGGTGCTGGTCAATGTGCCGACCATGATGCGCGCCATGATCCAGACGCCCAAGGAGCAGCGTCCCGATATGTCGTCCCTCCGCCGCCTGATGTCGTCCGGCGAGCCCCTGACGGCGCCGCTCTATAAAGAATGGCTGGAGGAGTTCGGTATCGAGGCAGTCAACCGCTTTGGCTCCGCCGAGACCACGCTTGGCTATTTGAGCAACATGCCCGGCACCGTCATGCCCGGCTCGTCCGGCAAAGTGGCACCCCTGGTGACCCTGCGCTTGGTGGATGAGGACGGCAAGGACGTGGCGAAGGGCGAGCCCGGCCGCTTGCTGGTTCATTCCGGCGCGTCCGGCATTTATTACGAGCGCGAATATGAGAAATCCCTGGAGACCTTTCCCGGCGGCGGCTGGGTCAACACCGGCGATATCTTCACCCAGGATAATCAGGATTATTTCTGGTATGTGAGCCGCGCCGACGACATGCTCAAAATCTCCGGCGTCTGGGTGGCGCCCATGGAGATCGAGCGCGGCATCCAGACCAGCCCCCTGGTAGCCGAGGCTGCCGTCCTCGGCATCGACGATGCGGACGGGCTGAAGCGCCTCCGCGCGTTCGTCGTGCTGGCCAATGGCGAAGACCAAAGCGAAGACATCGACGCCGCCTTGAAACAATATTGCAAGGAAACCCTGGCGCCGCACAAATTTCCCACCCGCATCGAGTTTCTGGACGCCCTGCCGAAGACCGGGCAGGGCAAGATCGACCGGCGCTATTTGCGGGAGAACGCCGCTCCTTGAGCGGCAGCCGGTAAGGAGATATCCGAAATTGCTTTTGGGACTACCCGATTTTGACATTCTCTTTCCTGCTTCGGTAGGGGACGCCATTGCCATGCTTGAAGAGCACGGCGAGGACGCAAAACTGTTCGCCGGCGGTAGCGATCTTTTGATCGCCATGAAGCACAAGAAAAAACTGCCGCGCTTCCTGATCAACATCAAACGCATCCCCGACCTGCACGGGATTGAGACCGCGCCCGACGGCACTCTGGTGATCGGCGCTCTGGCCACCTCGGCCGATATCGCCGCATCGGGCGTTGCCGCCATCTCATCTGGCCTGGCCGAAGCCGCCCAAGTTCTCGGCACCACCCAGATCCGCAACATTGGAACCATCGGCGGCAATCTCGGCAACGCCTCGCCGTCGGCGGAGTTCGCGCCGCCGTTGCTTTGTCTGGAGGCTTCGCTCACGTGCGTTGGCCCCGATGGCGCGCGCATCATCCCCCTTGACCAGTTTTTCCTAGGCCCCGGCAAGACCAGCCTCGGGCCGGCAGAAGTGATCACCGAAATCCGCGTTCCGCCGCAAGCCGAGCCGATCCACGACACCTATATCAAGCACAGCCTCCGGCGTATGGATGTGGCGATGGCCTCGGCCGCCATATTGCTGGCCATGGATGGCGGCAAGGTGATGCGCGTGCGTATTGCCCTTGGCGCCGTCGCGCCGGTGCCGTTCCGTGCCAAGAAAGCCGAGGCCGTTCTCGCCGGGCAAACCATCAGCGAAGAATTGATCGGTTTGGCGGCGGGCGCAGCGACGAGTGAGACCACGCCCATCGACGATATCAGAGGATATGCCGGCTACCGCCGGGACGTGGTTCGGGATATGGTGGCGTCCGGGCTGCGCCAGGTATTGAAGGCCGCTGAAGAGAATGAGAAGGCAAGCGTATGAGCCATCAAGTCCAACTGACCGTGAACGACGAAACCCGCGGTATGGCGGTGGAGCCGTGGCAGACATTGTTGGATGTGCTGACCGAAGATTTCCGCCTGGCCCGCACCAAGGAAGGCTGCAGCGTCGGCGAGTGCGGCGCCTGCTCGATCTCCGTCGATGGCAAGATCGTCAATTCGTGCCTGTTGCTGGCCGTGGATGCGGACGGCACCGACATCGTCACCATGGAAAAAGCCACCGCCGGCGATGAAGGCTTCGGCCAGGGGATGGAGGATTTCATTCATCCCGAAGTGGCCGAGCGGCGCGCCAATCACCGCGAGCCCCGCGCCGATGGCGCTCAAGAGGTGGACACCTTCTGCCATCTCTGCCCGGGCCATTGTTCCATGACCGCCATCATCGAAGACGGCCGCGTGGTCGATCTGGAGCCGGAGTTGGAGAGCGGCCTCTATGCGGAGCAATGCGCCCTCAACAAGGGCCGTTTCACCATCCCCGAAGTGATGGGTCACAAAGACCGGCTGCTCTTTCCACAAAAGCGCGTCGGCGAACGCGGTGAAGGCAAGTGGGAGCGCATATCCTGGGACGAAGCGCTGGACACAATCGCCGCCAAATTTAACCACATCAAGGAAACCCTCGGCCCCGAAAGCGTCGCCTTTGGCTTGGGCGAGCCCAAGGGGCTTGAGTTTGCCTTCGCCCAGCGACTGGCGACGGCGTTCGGTACGCCCTCGGTGGTGACACCGGGCTGGTCCTGCGGTATCCCGAAGGGCATGGCCGCCGCCTTTACTCTTGGCTCCGGCACCGTTTGCGACGACGATAATATGGCCGAATTGCTGGTGTTGTGGGGTTCCAACATGAACCAGACCACCGGCGGTATTCGGCGCGAAACCTTGGAGAAGGTGATGGAGGCCGGCGGCAAGCTGATGGTCGTCGATCCGCAAAAAAGCGATATCGCCAAGCTCGCCGATCTCTGGATCCGCATCAAGCCGGGCAGCGATGGCGCCTTCGCCGCCGGCGTCCTTAAAGTCATCATCGAGGAAAAACTTTACGACGAGGCCATCGTTGCCGAATGGACTTTGGGCTTCGACAAAATCGTCGCCGAACTGGCCGCCATAACCCTTGAAGAAGTCGAAGAATTGTCCTGGGTGCCGGTGGATCAGATCCAGGAATTCGCCAGAACCTATGCCGCCGCCGAGCCCGCCGCCATGCAATCCGGCAACGCGGTTGATCAGTTGGTGAATTCGTTCCAGACCGGGCGCATTATTTCCATCATTCGCGGCATCTGCGGCAATGTGAACGTGCCCGGCGGCGATGTGTTCCTGACCGCGCCTGCCTTCACCCGCCCGGGCAGCTTTTTCCTGCTTTCCAAATACCCCCGCAACACCGAAAAAATTCTGGGCGATCAGTTCAAGTTCGCGCAGAACTCCGCTTTCATTCCGCCGCACGTTTTGACCAAGGCGATCCTGGAAGAGGACCCGGTGCCGATCAAGGCGCTGATGGTCATCCTCTCCAACCCCATCGTCAGCTACCCCAATTCGGCGGAGACTTACAAAGCGCTGATGAAGCTGGATTTCATCGTCGTCTCCGAATTGTTCATGACGCCGACCACCGATATCGCCGATATCGTCCTGCCGGCGGCTTGGGGCATGGAGCATGAAGAGCTCGGCTACTGGCCCGGCTGGTACCAGGAAATCCGCGCCCATCCCAAACTGACCGATCCCCCCGGCGAGTGCTGGCCGGACACCAAGATCATCAACGAGCTGGCCAAGCGCCTCGGCCTCGGCGACGATTTCTGGGACGACGACGACGAAGCCCTGGACGAAATGCTCAAACCGGCGGGTATGAGCTACGAGGAGTTCAAGGACAAACGCACGCTTAAACCCACCAAGGAATTCGTGCCCCACGCCTACAAGACGCCATCGAAAAAGATCGAGGTGTATTCCGAGCGCCTGGAACAGATCGGCTACGCACCTCTGCCCACCTGGGAGGAGCTCAAAAAGGCCGTCAAAGTGGACGCCGAGTTCCCGCTGTTGATGACCAACGCCAAGGAAGAAGCCTACATGCTGTCCGGCTTCAAGCAGGTGGCGTCGGTGCGCATCATCCGGCCCGACCCGATGGTCGAAATGCACCCCCGCATGGCCGACAAATTGGGCCTGACCGAGGGCGCTTGGGTGGTGATCGAAACCCGCGACGGCTCCATCCAACAGCGCCTAAGCCTTAACCGCAATCTCGACCGCCGGGTAGTGGTGGCGTCGTTCGGCTGGTGGTTCCCGGAGCAGGCGGAGAATGGCTACGGCTGGCGACAAAGCAATATCAACATGCTGACCCCGTCCGGCCCCGACTACGATCCCTCGACCGGCGGCATAACCTTGCGCGGGGTTCCTTGCAGAGTCAAAAAGGCCTAGCCAACCGAATGTTGCATAAAGTGAAATAAAATCGCGCGACATCGCCTGCACCCCCTTACGGTTATGACGGTTCCTTACGGTTCATTACGGTTTTGGGCGGAATTCCCGGCGACCGGCGCACGAAAATCGTCACGAGCACAGGCGCACGACCTGGCCGGGGGATCAGATAATCCTATTCACAATGTTCAAGAGCACGAGCGCTCGCAGGCGCTGTCTATCTATTTAGCCTGCGCGCATTTTTTCGCAAGTGGGTAAGCGCATTCCCCCGTTTTGCCGCGTGAAAGATACGAAACCGGGGAGCCGGGCCAAAATGCCTTGTTCGTTGTAATCATCGCGCATTATAATTTACGCCGCCGCCATTCCAATCTGAATTGCAACAGATTGATAAAATTAAAAATTTGGCTGGCTATAAACCAGGGAGATAACCAATGATGTCCAGGTGGGGTTTCATCGCAGGAGCGATATTAGCTGTCTTCATCCCGTTTTACGCCCACGCACAACAGACAGGTAAAATACCGCGCATAGGCGTTCTGTGGCACGCCGGAAGCGCTGAAGAGGAGCATCCATATTTCGAATCTTTGATCGAAGGTTTCAAAGGTTTGGGTTATGGCAAAGACCGCATAACGCTAGTGCATCGGTTCCCCAACGAAAAGCCGAAACTCTACAATGCAATGGCGGCCGAGCTTGTGGCGTCAAAACCCGACGTATTGGTGGCTGTGGGCGGTGCGGCGCCCTACTTGAAGCGAGCCACGAACGATATTCCAATGATCTTCATGTATGTTCCCGACCCGGTCGGCTCCAAGCTGGTGGACAGCGTCGCACGTCCAGGCGGAAACGCCACGGGATTGACCAATTTTTCGCTCACGCTCAGCGCCAAGCGCCTGGAATTTCTTAAAGTTGTTGTCCCATCGCTCTCCCGGGTTGCCTTGCTCATCAACCCCAATGCCAAAATCTCGGAGCTGTATATCAAGCAATCCAAAGACGCTGAGGCAAAATTGGGGATCACAACGCACCCTTTTCCAGTGCGCTCCCTGGACGGGCTGGATGCAGCATTTGATGCAATGGCGAAAGCCGGCATGCAAGCGGTCGTGGTCAATGCGTCGAGCCTGTTTTACCAGGGAAAAGTAAAAATTGGCGAACTCGCCATCGAACATAAGCTTCCGACGATCGTTTGGGTTAGGGAGGTTCTGGAAGCTGGCTCGTTGATCTCTTACGGGGCTGACCAACTCGGGATCGCGCGCCGGGTGGCGTTTTATGTCGACCAGGTATTGCGGGGTAAAAAGCCCGCTGACATGCCGGTTGAGCAGCCGGAAAGGTTCGAGCTGATCTTCAACGCGAAAACCGCCAAGGCCCTTGGAATCAAAATTCCCCAAACGCTACTCTACCGGGCTGACGATATTGTTAACTGACGGGCGGCGGCGTTCGATCTGGTATAGGATGGCGTCTGATCAAGCCGCCTGCAGGGGGTAAAATGGCGGATAGAAAGGTTCGGCACGGGCCATGAAGCGGCAAGGGCGCCTGTTCCGCAAATTCTCAATTCTTATCGTCGGCCTCGTTGGCGGCGTTCTTTTGCTGAGCGCCGGTATCGAGGGGTATTTCTCTTTTCAGGAAAACAAGTCGTCGCTGGGACGCATACAGAAAGAAAAAGCCCTGGCCGCGGCAGCAGTGATCAGCCGGTTTATGGCCGAGATCGAAAATCAAATCGCATTGACGACCCAGTCTTCGTTTCTTCCTCCAGCCGAAGCATTGCAACAAAGGCGTATCGATTTTTTGCGCCTGTTACGTCAGTCTCCGGTCATTACAGAAATTAGTTTGCTCGACATTGCCGGTAAGGAACAAATACACGTCTCGCGCCTGACCATTGATTCCGTTGGCAGCGGAGAAGATTTTTCAAACGCCGCCCATTTCAAGAAGGCGAAACCCAAATCGCTCCATGTCAGTCCGGTGTATTTTCGCAAACAGTCCGAGCCATATGCTACCGTCTCCATGGCCGGGCGGCGGAAACCAGCCACCGTCACCGTTGCGCAGATCAACTTGAAATTCATTCGGGATGTAATTTCCGAAATCAAAGTCGGGCGGGCCGGGCGGGCTTTTGTTATTGATTCCCGTAACCTTTTGATCGCCCATCCCGATATTTCCCTGGTGTTGCGCAAGACCGACTTCTCTCAATTACCTCAGGTCGCGTCTGCCCGCGCACAATCGAGCAAGATCGATACGAATAGCCCGGGTGAAATTACCCTCGATCTGGGCGGTGAACGGGTGCTGTCGGCCCACGCGGCGATCCCTAACGTGAATTGGCTGGTATTTGTGGAGTTGCCCCTTAGCGAGGCGTTTGAGCCGCTTTACGACTCCCTTGTCCGGACCGGGATATTGCTCCTGATCGGCATCGCGTTTTCGGTATTGGCGGGGATACTGCTCGCACAGCGTATCGTCACGCCGATCCGGGCGTTGCATTCGGGCGCGGCGCGTATCGGCGACGGTGCGCTTGAGCAAAAAATCGACGTGGACACCGGCGATGAGCTGGAAGACCTGGCCGACCAGTTCAACCAGATGGGCGAGCGTTTGCTTGATTCCTACGCCAACGTCGAACGTATGAGCCAGTTGAAGCAATATTTTTCGCCGCAACTCGCCGAACAGATTATCTCGTCTGAAGGCAAGGATCTCACGGAAAGTCATCGCCAGGATATTACCGTAATCTTTTGTGACCTCCGCAATTTTACGGCGTTTTCCTCCAACGCAGAGCCCGAAGATGCGATGGGCGTCCTCAGGGATTACTACAAAATATTGGGGGCGCTGCTGCGCAAATATGAGGCAACGATCAACTATTTCGCCGGCGACGGCCTGATGGCATTTTTTAACGATCCCGTACCATGTCCAGACCCGGCGGAGCGTGCAGTGCGCATGGCCGTTGCCATGCGAGAGGAGATGGCAACAACTATCGTCGAGTGGCGCAAACGAGGGATTGATCTGGGATTTGGCATTGGAATTACATCCGGCTATGCGACCCTTGGTCACATTGGCTCGGAGGAGCAATTTCACTACACGTGCATCGGTTCCGTGGCCAATCTAGCTTCCCGCCTTTGCGATCAGGCGCAGCATGGCCAAATCTTGATTTCAGAGAGGATATTGGCGGACATTGGGGAATTTGCCGACGTCGAACGGATGGAGGATGGCGTCCTCAAAGGTTTCAACAAACCCGTTCCCATGTATGACGTGGTTGGTATTAAGAGCATGGCCTGATACGGCGCAATTGCCGTGATACCTATCCTATCAGTATCGCCGCACGACCTGTGACCCCACCTTGCTCCACCAACGCGTGGATGGTCTCCGCTTCCTTCATCCCCCGGATTTCCGACACCAGCGGCCAAACTTCGCCTCTGGCCACCAGCTCCAGTGCCTGATGCACCTCGAACTTGGTCACGTAGCGGCTGCCCAAGACATCCAGCTCTTTTACCAGCATCGCCATGGCGTCGGCTTCGAACCGCTGGCCGGAGCCGCCCAATGTCACCATGCGGCCGCGGACGGCGAGGGCGTTGAAGGCTTGTTCCAAGGTCACGGTGGCGGAGACGTAATCGATGGCCACGTCGACGCCTTTGCCATCGGTTAAGTTCATCAACGCTTCGACCACGTTGCCGTCGCCCGCATCGACGCATTCAGAGGCGCCGGCTTCCAGGCAGGCGTCGAATTTTTCCGAGACCGTATCGACGGCGATCACGCGGGCGCCGGCCCAGGCGGATAGCATCAATTGGTGCAACCCAAGGCCGCCGCCACCGCCGAAGACGGCCACCGTCTCGCCGGGCGCCGTGCGCGTGCGTTTGTTGACTTTGAGCGGCGTCGCGATGGCGTCGCAGATGACGCCCACTTCGGCGGGGTGGTTTTTGTAATCGAGGCCTTCTGGCAGGACCATAAAATTGTGTGCCGGCAGCTTGATGAATTCCGCATAGCCACCATCGCAATCCTTGCCCACATTGCCTTTGAGGTTCTCGCAATGGGGTTCCAGGTTGGCCATGCAGTTGGGGCAGTAGCCGCAGTTCAAATAGTAATAGGCGGTGACCGCATCGCCCACCTTCACGTTGCTGACGCCGGGGCCGATCTCGACAATCTCGGCGGTGATCTCGTGGCCGATAATGCGCGGCGTCTCGATATGTGAGCGGCCAATCTTGTAATGCTGGATGGTGAGGCCCGCGCCGCAGGCCAGCACTTTGGCCACCGCTTCGGCCGGTCCGGCCTTTGGATCGGGCACATCTTTTAATACAAACGGCTCACCTTGATTTTCGAGCACCAGAGCTTTCATGAATCCACCTTTGAAATAAGTCCTTCGCTTCGCTCAGTGTACTTATTTCAATGTTTAATCGGAAATAACAAGACTTGGGGCGACCCGGCGCCTTGTTTTTGCATGGAATAGGCAGCCCTCCTAGGGCTGCAAAAAAAGACATGTCAAATCCGACCGCAGAGCCGCCTCAAGGATGGATTGGTCTATACACCGGATCAAAGTACACCGAACCCCTTGGGGTGAGGGACTTTGATCCGAGAAAATCAATCCTCGAACAGGGAATCGGCGGCTTTCAGGAGCAGCGTCCTGTTTACCCCGTCCGAATGCAGGAACGCGGCGGCGTCGCGCATTAGTTTTTCCAACCCGATATCCTTCATATAGCCGGATCCGCCATGGATTTCCGATGCCCAGGTGGCGATCTTCCAGGCCGCTTGCGAGGCATAGACTTTCGGCAAGGCGCCCATGGCTGGATCCCACGCCACGGTGCCGCGGTTGTCAGCCATCCAGGTTGCCTTGCGGATATAGGTGCGGGCGACATCGATCATCATATGCATTTCCGCCAGTTGGGAGCGGATGCCGTCATGTTCGATCAAAGGCTTGCCGCCCTGGATGCGGGTTTTGGCCCATTCGACGCTCAAATCGTAAGCGGTCTGGGCGTTGCCGATGACGGTGGCGGCGGCGTAGGCGTTGGAGGCGGGGAAGAAATCCACCAGCACCTGAAAGCCGTTGCCGGCCTCGCCGATGACGTCTTCGTCGGGGATGAAGCAATCGGTGAATATCAATTCGGCGTTGTTGGCTAGCCGCTCGCCCATCTTGTCGTGAACGCGGCCTATGGTGAAGCCGGGGTGGTCGCGCTTCAAGATGAAACAGGTGGAACCCTCGTGCAGCGGCTTGCCCTTTTCGGTCTGCACAAACAACAGATAGATGCTCGCCCGGTTGCCGTTGGAAATGAAGTGCTTCATGCCGTTGACGATCCAGCCGCCGTCGGTTTTTTCCGCCTTGGATGTGAACGACCAGTCGCCCTTGATGAAATAGTTGGAAGCGGTTTCCGGCTCGGTGATGCCGATGGCCAGGGTGCCCCTAGGGTCATCGCGAAAGCCCGGGATGTAGCGCTGCTGCTGGTCGGGGGTTAGGGCGGCCTGCAGGATTTGCGCGATTTTGAGGGTCTGCGCCATGACCACGGAAACGCCGAGATCGCCGCGCGCCAGCTCTTCGATCACCATGCCGGTGGTCAGCGAATCTGCGCCGATGCCGCCCCATTCCTCGGACAAGGTCATGGTGCGGATGCCGGCGGCATCGGCCTTTTCGACGATGTCCCAGGAAAAGCTGTCTTCGGGGTCCGTATTACGGTCCAGATCGGCGGCCACCGGGCGCACCACCTCGTCCACATAACGGCGCACTGTATCCAGGATGGCTTCTTGAAATTCGTCGACGATAAATGGATCGCTCATGGCCTTCTCCAACTTGAAATTCGATGGCCGCAATTAACCAGATCGCAGCGCCGTTGGAAAGCGGAAGCCGGCTGACCTAGAGCGGCACGGCAAGCAAATTGTCGATGGCCGAAGTGTCGGCGATGACGATCAGTTTCCGGAACTTTGCGGCGTTGCCATCGATGACAATCTCGGCGTCGTACTTGCCGGTGGAAAAGATACGGGTCTCGCCTTCTTCGGTGGAATGCAGCACCAGATAATTGGCGGTGACGGTGTGCGCGCCGCCGTCGCTGTCATGAACGCGGATGTTGGAAATCATATGGCGGATATGCAGGAACCGATAGGTGAGGGTGTTTTCAAGCACCGACACCCGATCCTCGACCATGCCGTGGGAATCGCAATAGATCATGGCGCTGGGCATACCGAGATCCCAATTTTCCCTTGTATGCACCTCGTAGCGGCATTCCTTGGCAAAGAAATCCGGCCAGGCGGAAAAATTACGCTCGTCCAGGCAAAGGGCATAGTCGGCGTAAAGGTTCAAGATCGCCTGCACAGGCTCAGGCCCACTCATGACGGGCCACCGTTGCCAGGGAAGCCCATAGTTTTGCGGTAATATTGCCAAAAGCCGCGCAGCGAGACCTCTTGCGCCAAGGTGTCCTGGTCTTCGACGGCGCCGCGCCCGCCCATCTCGATAACCGAAGAGGCGCCGCGCTGGGTGCGGACCGCTTCCTGGACCAGGCGCGCCGCTTCGCCGTCTTCCATGGAGATGAACCCGGCCGGCCCGATCATGTTGGCAAGCCGCAATTTGTCGTCGGCTTCTTCTTTATCGGCATCATCGAAGCCGAAATAGGTCCAAAATATCTCGAACTTGTCGGGGCCTTTGGGGCGCACATGGCGAATTTGAAAGGCGTTCTCCACCTGGGCGATCACCAGCGATGGGAAGATCGACATGATCACCAGATTGGTTGCGTCATCGTAGGACCGCCTTGTGCCGATGATGCGCGGATCTTTCAGCGCAATATCGGGCCGGTATTTGTCGTTGGATTTGTATTGCTCCAACAACAGATCGTGGTCC
>JABHAA010000130.1 GCA_018674495.1 Rhodospirillaceae bacterium
GATACCAACCATGTAAGCGCCATGCGCAAAAAATTCCGGGACATCTTGAGCCGGGACAAGATGACCATCATGCCCGGTGGTTTTTCGCCGCTTTATGCGCGCATGGCCGAGGAAATCGGCTTCGAAAGTTTTTTCATTGCCGGCTCGCAGATGTCGGCGTTCCTGTTGGGCGTGCCCGACAATGGCATTCTGGGGCTGCGCGATATGGTCGATCACTGCCGCCATGTGGCGGCGCGCGCCGCCATCCCGATCCAATTGGACGCCGACACCGGTTTTGGCAACGCCGTCAATGTGGATTTCGCGGTCGAAGAAATCATCGCATCCGGCGTTGCGGCTTGTAACTTCGAAGACCAGGAGAGCCCGAAGAAATCGGCGACCATGGCCGGGCGGCGCACCGTTTCCAAGGAAGAGCATGTCGGCAAGATCAAAGCCGCCGTTGCCCGGCGCGACCAGATCGATCCCGATTTCGCCATCTGCGCGCGCAACGATACCTTGGGCGCCGAGGGCACCAATTTCCCCGAAGCCCTGGACCGCTGCATCGCCTATGTGGAAGAGGGCGGCGCCGATTACGTCTGGCTGAATTCCGTCGAAACCCGCGAAGATTTGAAAAAGGCCTGCAAGGAAATCCCGGCCCCGGTACAGGTGATCTGGGGCGGCAAGGACGCGGCACCAAGCCCCGCAGAATACGAGGATTTGGGCGTCCGCATCGCCCTCTATCCGGTGTTTTTCGCCACCATCGGCATGACCGCCGCCTGGCACGTAATGAGCGATTTCAAGGCACGCGGGCCGGTGGCTTTGGCTGATTTCAACAAATGGGTAGCCGACGGCCCCTACGGACTGGTCAATCAGAAAATGCTCACCAACGCCGATAGGGTGCGGGAAGTGGAGGATAATTACCTCACCGAAGATGATCAGCGCGACTACGAAAACACCTGGGGTCACTAGCCTGGATAAGGGGATCGCCATGGACACACAAACAACCGCTCCCACCGGTATATCGGCGGAAGAATGGGAAGCCCGCATCGATCTGGCGGCCTGCTATCGGCTGGTGGATTTGCATGGCTGGTCGGATCTTTTGGGCACCCATATTTCGGCAAGGGTGCCCGGCGAGCCGGATAACTTCCTTTTAAACCCCTACGGCAATCTGTGGGACGAGATGTGCGCCTCCGATCTGATTAAGGTGGATATGGACGGCAATATCCGTTCGGAGACCAACCGCTTCATCAATCCGGCCGGCTTCACCATCCATTCAGCCATCCTCAAACAACGCCCCGATGTCAATTGCGCCATCCACACCCATACGGAGGCCGGCACCGCCGTCGCAACGCAAAAAGACGGACTACTGCCGCTCACCCAGCATGCGCTGCATGTGATGGCCCATACCGGCTATGCGGATTATGGCGGCATTGAAACCGACCCTGGCGAGCGTGACCGTATTTCCGCCGCCATCAATGATCATAACGTTTTGATGCTGCGCAACCACGGGCTGGTCACAGCCGGCGCCAGCGTCGGCGAGGCGTTTGTCTGGATGTACCGGGCCGAGCGCGCCTGCCGCATGCAGTTGTCGCTCCAGCAATCGGGCGCCGAGGTAGCGCCCATCGACGAGGCGGTCATCGAAAAGACCATGGCGCTTAACCAGCACTTGAATTCGGAAAAAGGCCACCGGACCATCGGCAAGCATGAATGGCCGGCACTGAAACGCAAACTCGACCGGGTCAATCCCGGCTACCAAAATTAGGAAAAAACACAATGTCAGAACTGATAATCTACGGCACCATGTTGTCGCGCGCCGCGCGCATCATTTGGATGGCGGAAGAACTGGGTATCGATTACAGCCTGGAAAGCGTTGATGTCCACAAGGGTGAACAACGTGAAGGCGGCTATGATGCCCTCAACCCCAACGCCAAGGTGCCGACCATAAAGGACGGTGATTTCATCCTTTGGGAATCCCTCGCCATCAATCTTTACCTGGCGAAAAAACATGGTGGACCGTTAGCGCCCAAAACCGCCGAAGACGAAGCGCACGCCGTCCAATGGAGCATGTGGGCGTTGACCGAAGCCGAAGATAACGCGGTCATTCTTATCCAAAAGGCCTTGAGCATTGTTGACCACAGCGAGGAAAAAGTAAGCGGCGCCCATGAAGCCCTGAAAAAACCGTTGGCAGTGGTCGAAAAGGTTCTCTCCGGCCAAGACTATCTGCTGGGCAGCGAATTTACCGTCGCCGATCTCAATGTCGCTTGCGTGCTCGGCACCCTGCCCCGCTCCAACGTAGATATTTCCGGGTATCCGAAGACCGAAGCCTGGCTGAAAAGCTGCGTTGAACGCCCGGCGTCTCAGCGCATGGGTAAAATGCGCGCCGCCGCCATGAAGCATTAGTTGCCAGACAATCTCAGGGAGCCAAACATGGACGACCTAGCCGCGCTGATCGAAGCCCGTTTCGGGCTGGCCAACGAGGCTGGCCGGGATATGGCGGCGGACGGCGTCCTCGCCCAAATCCTCGGGCGCCGCAGTTTCCGCAAATATAGCGACGAGGAGGTGCCCGAATATATGCGCGCCATTTTGTTGGCGGCGGCGCAATCGGCCTCGGCAAAATCTGACTTACAGCAATATTCGATTATCGATTTGCGGGCGCAAAGCTCCAAAGACAAACTAGCCGAATTGTGCGCCACCGATTGGATGAAGGCCGCGCCGGTGTTGCTGGTCTTTTGCGGTGATATCCGCCGCGCCCAAAGGATCGCCGAGATGCGCGGCAAGCCATACGCCCAGAACACCCTCGACAGCTTTTTCAACGCCGCCGTCGATGCCGCCCTTGCCATACAGAGCTACGTTATCGCCGCCGAAGGCGCCGGGCTCGGCACCTGCTGCATTTCCCAGGTGCGCAACGATATGGCCGGGGTGACGGAACTTTTGGGTTTGCCCGAAGGCGTCTATCCGGTGGCCGGATTGTGCGCTGGCTACCCAGCCGAAAAACGCGACGTAAGTTTACGACTGCCGCCCGCCGCCGTCGTCCACACCGACACCTATAGTGACGCCCGCCTGGAAACCGATATCGAAGGCTACGATACCAGGCGCAACGCCATCCGGCCCATGAGCCAAATGATGACCGACAAATACGGGGAATCCGATAATTATGGCTGGTCCGAAAACGCCGCCCGCCGCCTGTCCGTCCCCGAAGCCCGCCACGGCTTCCGCGCGTTCCTGCAATCCCACGGCTTTGATTTGGAATAGATGAATGGCAGAAGACGAACGCGGCCTTGCCTTTACCACCAATAGCGATGCGGCGGCGGACGCTTTTAATGCCGCCGTCCATAGCTTTTTCACCTGGCGCACCGATGTGATGGGCGGGCTGAACGCGGCGCTTGCGGCCGATCCGGAATTTGCCCTTGCGCACGCCATTAAGGGCTTGATGCTGTTCAGCCTTCGCCAGCCTGCCGCCCACGGCGCGGCGGCGAAAAATCTGGAGGCGGCGCAGGCCGCGCAAAATCGCTGCACGGCGCGGGAGAAATCCTATATCGCGGCGTTGGACGTCTCGCTCCAAGGCGACGTGCTCGGCGCCGTCGGTATCTATGAACAGATCGTCGCCGAACATCCGCTGGATTTGCTGGCCATCCGCTTTGCCCAGTTGGAACTGTTCTGGCTCGGCGAAGCCAAATGGGCCCGCGATATTTCGGAGCGTGCGGCAAGCGCCTGGTCGGATGCGGTGCCGGGCTTCGGCACCTTCCAGGCCGTGCGCTCCTTCGGGTTGGAGGAAGCGGGGCAACTGGAAGAGGCCGAAAAGGCCGGGCGCCAGGCCATCGACATCGATCCCGGCGATTGCTGGGCGGCCCATTCCGTGGCCCATGTGATGGAGATGCAGGGGCGCTTGAGCGACGGCGTCGCATGGCTGGACGGCTTGCAGGACCATTGGGTCGGCGCCAACCACATTGTTCATCATCTCTGGTGGCACCGCTGCCTGTTCGAGGCCGAGCGCGGCAATCTGGATGAAGCGCTTATCCTCTATGACCAATATGTGCGCAATCCGGCCTCGCCTCTGGTGCAGGCCATGCCGGACTTCTATCTGGATATTCAGAATTGCGCGGCGCTGTTGTTGCGCCTGGAATTGCGGGGCCTGGATGTGGAAGAGCGTTGGACCGATATCGCCGATATTGCCGAGGCGCGCATCGGCAACCACGCCAGCCCGTTCACCAGCGCCCACGCCGCTATCACTCTGATGGGCGCCGGGCGCGCGGGTAAGGCCGAAGAGCTCCTGCGCCAGATGCGCGCCTTCGCTAGCGAGGACGCGGGGACATTGGGCCAGCGCTATGCCGCCGCCGCCATCCCCGCCGCCGAGGCCGCCATTGCCCACCGCAAGGGCGACCATGACGCGGTTGTCGCCGGGCTGATGGGCCAGCGGCGCTCGCTTTGGCAGATGGGCGGCAGCCACGCGCAGAGGGATTTGTTTTTTCAAGTGTTGGCGGATTCCGCATCGCGGTTGGGGCGCAAAGATGTTCTCCGGCTGCTCCTGGACGATGCTCGCACCATCGGCTTTTCAGGGCTGGAGGCGCGCACCAGCTATGCCGAGGCCGTCCAGTTTGCGGCCAGCTGAACCATGAAGCCGCAAAACCTCCTGATCCTCATGTCCGACGAGCACAATGCCCAGATGATGGGCTGTGCTGGCCATGACCTGGTGCAGACGCCGAACCTGGATGCGCTCGCGGCGCGCGGCACAAGGTTTACGTCCGCCTACACCAACTGCCCAATCTGCGTGCCGTCCCGGGCCAGCTTCGCCACCGGGCGCTATGTCCACCAAACTGGCTATTGGGACAATGCCATCGCCTATGATGGCGCTGTGCCCGGCTGGGGACATGAATTGCAGGCGGCGGGTATCACCGTTGAAAGCATCGGTAAGCTGCACTACCGCAATGCCGAAGACCCCACCGGCTTCGACGTTCAGCACATTCCCCTCCACATCAAAGACGGCGTCGGCATGGTGCAGGGCTCGATCCGCGGCCAGTTTCCGGATTTCACCCCGCGCCCAGGCGGCGGCGCACCGGGCATCGCCCAACAAGCGGACGTGGGCGAGACCGCCTATATCCAATATGACCGCAAGATCGCCGAAAAGGCCTGCACCTGGCTGCAAGATGCCGGCCAGCGGCCCAGCGATAAACCCTGGGTGCTGTTCGTCAGCTTCGTCTCCCCCCATTACCCGCTGGTGGTGCCAGCGGAATATTTCGATCTCTATCCCATTCAAGACATGCCCGACGCCAAGCTGGACCCCGAAGATGGGTTCGATCCGCATCCCTGGTCGGCGCGCTTGTCGAAGGGCACCGCCGGGCTAAGCCGGGATGAGAAACGCCGTGCCCTGGCCGCCTATTTCGGTCTCTGTACCTTCGTCGACGAGCAGATCGGCCGGGTGCTTGGCGCACTCGAAAGCGCGGGGCTCGGCGGCGACACCCGCGTTCTCTATACCAGCGACCACGGCGAAAGCGCCGGTTCCCGCGGTATGTGGGGCAAATCGGTGCTCTACGAAGAAGCCTGCCAAATCCCAATGATCATCGCCGGCAACCATGTCCCTGCGGCTAAGGTTTGCGCGACGCCGGTTTCCCTGGTGGATGCCTATCCGGCGATCCTGGATGCGGCCGGGCCGCAAGCGGGGGGTGCCGATCTGCCCGGTCAATCGTTGTTCCAGATCGCCGCCGCCGCCGATGATCCAGCCCGCCTTGTATTCTCCGAATACCACGCCATGCGCTCGCCGTCCGGCGCTTATATGGTGCGCCAAGGCGGCTACAAATATATATCTTACGTGGGGTTTGGTGCGGAGCTGTTCGACCTTGAAAATGATCCCGAAGAAACCTGCAACCTCGCCGCCGATCCGGCCCACGCATCCATACGTGCCGATTTGGAAGCCGAACTGGGCGCCATCCTCGACACGCACGCCACCGACGCCCACGCCAAGGCGGACCAAAAAGCCCTGGTCGAGCGCCACGGCGGGCCGGACGCGGTGATGGCGCGCGCCGCCGGCGGCAAAAACTTCACCGAAGTGCCGCCCGAGATTCTGGCCGAGCTCTGAGATTGCCAGACGCAGGCTTTTCACTAGAATAGTCATCAATAAATTTGCCAATGGGGAGCATGATGGCGGAGCGGGAGGTTCATAGGAGGCTTGCGGCGGTTTTGGCCGCCGACGTGGCCAGCTATACGCGCCTCATGGAAGACGATACCGACGGCACCGTGGCCGCCTGGCAGGATGCCCGCGAAGACGTCATCAAACCACAGGTCGCCGAACATTCGGGCACCATCGTCAAGCTCACCGGCGACGGATTCTTAGTGGAATTCCCGACCGTGCAGGCCGCGGTCAATTGCGCCTTAGCCATGCAGGCAGGGCTCGCCGCCAACTCCCTCAAATTCCGCATAGGCGTCAATCTCGGCGATATCGTTGACGACGGCGAAGACATCCACGGCGAGGGCGTCAATGTGGCCGCCCGCCTGGAAGGCTTGGCCGAACCCGGCGGCATCTGCATATCGGGCATGGTCTACGATTCCATCCGCAACCGCATCGATGCTCATTTCGAAGACATGGGACTGCAGGAAGTAAAGAATGTCTCCGCCCCGGTGCAGGCCTATGCCGTTCGCGCCGCCGCCGCGGCAAAGCCGGCAGAGACCGACGCAACCGCAAGCGAACAAATGGCTATTGCAGTTCTTCCCTTCGACAATCTTTCCGGCGATCCGGACCAGGAATATTTTTCCGATGGTTTGACCGAAGACATCATTACCGCCCTCTCCCACTGGCATTCTTTTTCCGTCATCGCCCGCAATTCCACCTTTCAGTACAAAGGCCAATCGCCGGACATCCGCCAGGTGGCAGCCAACCTGGGCGTGCAATATGTGCTGGAAGGTAGCGTCAGAAAATCGGGCGAACGCGTGCGCATTACGGCGCAGCTCATCGACGGCGCCACCGGGGGCCATGTCTGGGCGGACAAATTCGACCGCAAAATGGACGACTTTTTCGAGCTGCAGGATGAGCTGACCCAGATCATCGCCGCCAAGGTCGAGCCGGAATTCGCCAAAGCGGAACAAAAACGCATCGCGCGCAAACCGCCGGGTAGCCTGGATGCCTGGGACAATTATCAGCGCGCCTTTGCGTCGTTGGATGAACTGACCAAGGAGGGCAACCTCCGCGCCCAGGAGTTATTCCGGCGCGCCATCGAGATCGATCCAAATGACAGCCGCCCCCATTCCGGGCTTGCCTATTGCCTTTTCCGCTATTCCTATGACGGCTATTCGGATAGCCAGGGAATTGCCAACGAGGAAAGTGTGGGCCATGCGCGCCGGGCCGTCGCCCTCGACGACGGCGATGCTCAGGCCCACGAAATCCTGGCCATATTGCTGATCCATTCTAATCAGCTCGATTCCGGTATCGTCGAGGCGCGCCGCGCCGTGGATATCAACCCGAACATGGCTCATGCCTACATACCGCTTGGCAATTCCTTGAGCCTGGCCGGTCGGCCCGCCGACGGAATCCCGCATTTGGAGACGGCCAACAGGCTTAATCCCGACGATGTCAGGGTATATATGTATCTTGAGCTTCTTGCCGAGGCCCATTTGAACAACCGGGACTATGATCAGGCTGTGGTTTGGGCGCGCAAAGCCATTGAACGCAAGCGAGACTTTGTGCACTCCCATATCATTCTGGCCTCTGCCCTCGGCAATCGCGGTGACTTGGCCGAGGCGGCAATGGCGCTGGCCGAATGCAGGCGGCTTCACCAAAATTTTATCGATCAATTCCCGACCTTGAATTTCTACCGGAACCCCGCTGACAAGGACCATATTCTTAACGGGCTGCGCCAAGCCGGATGGACGGAAGACACCGGGTCCACAAAATCGGTAAAGCCGTCAATCGCGGTGCTGCCCTTCGATAACCTTTCCGGCGATCCAGAGCAGGAGTATTTCTCTGATGGCATTACCGAGGACATCATCACGGCGCTCAGCCGCATTCGCCAGTTCGACGTTTTGGCCCGCAACTCCACCTTCACCTACAAGGGCGAGGCGGTGGATATCGAAGCGGTAGCGAAAGAACTGGGTGTGGCTTATGTGTTGGAAGGAAGCGTCCGCAAGGCCGGCAACCGGGTGCGCATCACGGCCCAGCTTATCGACGGCGAAACCGGTAATCACATCTGGGCGGAGAAATACGACCGGGAACTGGAAGATATTTTTGCGGTGCAGGACGAGATCACCCTGACCGTCGTCGGCGCCATCGAGCCCGAAATGAGCCGCGTCGAGCGCGAGCGCGCCAAGGCCAAGGCGCCTGAAAACCTGGATGCCTGGGACATGGTCCTGCAGGGATGGGCCATTACCTGGGACGTGGAAACCCATGGCAAAACGGACGGGCTTAAAAGGGCCCAAGATTTGTTCGAACAGGCAATCACTCTTGATGGCAAACAATCGCGCGCCTATTCGGGGCTCGCCACCTGCATGGTGTTGTTGCTTACCCTCGGCCTCGCCGAAGACCGGGAGGTGGCCTTCAGGTCCGGATTGGAGGCGGGCCGCCGGAGCATAGAATTGGACCGGGAGGACGATCTGGCGCACACGACCCTTGGCAGCCTGTTCGTGGCAGCGAACCAGCCGGAGCAAGGTTTGGCCGAGTTGGAGATGGCCATTGCCCTCAGTCCAAGCTCGTCTTGGGCGCGTTTTTGGCTCGGCGCCGCCAACATATGCAACGGCCAACCCGATGCCGGGATCGCCAGCCTCAATAAGGCCATTGGGCTGAGCCCGCGGGAACAGTTCGTGGGGCCGGCCATGGCCTGGCTGGCCCATGCCTATATGGCGAAAGAAGAATTCGAGGCGGTGGTGGAATGGACGGAAAAGGCGCTGCGCAACCCGGTGACGCAAATTTGGGGGAACATAAATCTGGTGTCCGCCCTCGGCCAACTGGACCGGATTGGCGACGCAGAGATCGCCATCAAGGAAATGCTGCGCCGCCGCCCCGACATGAACATCAAGAAAATCGACAGTATGATCAATATTCTCGACCCCAAATATCGCAGTGCCTTGCTGGCCGGGCTCCGTAAAGCCGGCGTCGAGGAAGACGAATGAGCGGCGCACCGGACAAGGCCGGCCCGGTGGCAACCAGGTTGCTCCGCCGGTTTGCCGCCGAAGGCTTGGGCGCCTGCCGCCAGGCCGCCGCGCCCATTGGCCACGAAAGGCTGGGCATCGAATAGGGGGGCGCCCCAACAACCGCATGCTGAGGAGCGAGCGCAGTGAGCGTCTCGAAGCATCGCCGGAGTTGGCGGATGTGGTATTGGGGCGATCCGATTTAGAGAATTCCCATGTCCGGGCCTAGCAGGCTGGCGATCAACATCCAAATCGCCGCCCCTGATCGAGCCGCCGCTATTGCGCATTGGCACTGAGGAACGGCATTAACCGTGCTACCAATTCATCCGGTGCCTCTTCGGGCAAGAAGTGCCCCGACGGCAACGGCCCGCCGGAAACGTCATCGGCCCAATTGCGCCAGATGTCCAACGGGTCAGCGTTAACACCGCCGAAGCCCCTGGAGCCAGCCCACAGGAATAGCAAAGGGCAAGTGATCCGCCGCCCAGCCTTGCGGTCTGCCAGGTCCAATTCCATGTCGATTGTGGCACCGGCGCGATAATCCTCGCAGGTAGCGTGGATGACTTCGGGCTTGGCGAAGCAACGCATATACTCGGCCATGGCGGCGGCGTCGAATTGAAAATTATCGCCGGCCCATTTCCGCATCAGCCATTTGGCGAAGAATTCCGGATCGCCGCCGATGAGCTTTTCCGGAAATGGTTCCGGTTGGGCCAGGAACGGCCAATGGAAACCCCCGATGGCGCCGGCCTTGTTCCTGGCTTCCCAACTGTCCAAAGTCGTCACCACATCCAAAGACACCAGGTGCGTCACGCATTTCGGATGATCGAGCGCCAATCGGTAGGCGACGCGTGCCCCCCGGTCATGACCGACGACGGCGAAAGTCTCAAACCCCAATGCCGCCATCACCTCGACCATGTCCTTGGCCATGGTGCGCTTCGAATAGGCCATGTGCTCAGGGTCCGAGGCCGGACAGCCGCTATCGCCGTAACCCCGAAGGTCAGGCACAACGACGGTGAATGCACCGGTCAGAAGCGGCGCGACAGCATGCCAACAGGCGTGTGTCTGCGGATATCCATGCAGCAGCAACACCGGTGGACCCGCACCGGCCAGGCGCAGGTTGATCTCAGTATCCGCTGTGCTGATGCGGCGGGTTTCAAAATTGTCGAACATGGCGCCTTTTTAGTTTTGAGCCGATTTTTGACAGATGAACACTCAAACTGGCCCAATGATACGCAAACAGGGCGCTTTTGGAAGACATCAAACTTCCGGCCCGCATGCCTGAAATACGCTTTTGGTGCTGTGGACGGCTCCCACCCGAAGGCATCGTAGTGTGCCAATGTGGTAGTTTGCAAATGCGCTTAATGGCGGCTTTTGGGCTACAACCGTCATTCAGCCGTAGAATTTCGAGGTCTGCTTTGCTCCCCAAAAATCATCATTCCGGCGATTTCCGCTAAATGACTGGGTTTGACATTTAGGAGACGCTCATTCTTCGATGGGCAGATCGATCCAAAATGTACTGCCGACATCCTGTTGACTTTCAAAGCCAATCTTTCCGCCCAGCAAAACCGAGATTTTCTTAGCAATGGTCAATCCGATACCCGTGCCTGCGATATTTCCCGCCTCGAGGCCAAGACGATTAAACGGCGTAAACAGATCGGACTGCTTGTCTTCCGGAATACCTATTCCAGTATCTGTAACACTTATCCGCAGAAACCCCTCGTTCGTATCTTTGGCATTGACGGTTACCAACCCGTCTTCCCGATTGTATTTAACTGCATTGATCAAGAAATTTATGAGCGCCTGACTAAGGTAGTGGCGATCCGTTCTGATCCTGGAAACAATTGTTGGATTAGGGTCAAAGATGAACGTAATACTTCCGGCACTGGCGGAACCGCGAACCATATCTAAGCTGGAGTTAATCACCTCATAAATATCGAGGTCTTCGACCTTCAAGTCAAAATTCCCAGACTCGATTTTTGATAGCTCTAATACTTGATTGATAAGATTTAGGAGATGTTCCCCGCTGTTGGTTACATGCGACAAACATTTCTTTTGATTTTCAGAAAGTGGTTCTTTCAGGTTGCTCGCCAACAATTGGCTAAATCCAAGAATAGAGTTCATCGGCGTGCGCAGTTCGTGGCTCATGGACGACAGAAAATCCGATTTGGCTTTACTTGCAGCTAAGGCCTCCGCCACGCTTTCGGAAAGCTCCCTGGTACGCTCTTCAACTTTCGACTCCAGTTCTTCCCGGGCGCTCAAGAGATCCAGTTCCAGCTGTTTACGTTCGGTAATATCAGTCCAATAGCCAACAATGGTTACGGGTTGATTATCGTCATCGACGATCAGGCGGAGGTCGTCGTGCATCCATCGATAAGTGCCGTCGCTGTGGCGAAAACGGTAGTCATGGCTGTGGACCCCATGCTCAAAAATAGCGCCGAGTCCTTCAAAGACGACAGGGCTATCATCCGGGTGGATATTCGACGCCCAGAATCCTGGCGTGCTCAGAAATTCATCCGGTTCATATCCCAACTGATCTTTAATATTGGGGGTGATCGACCTCGCCGCAAAATTTCCGAATGCCTCACACGTATAAACAACAATCGGGCCAATCGAAATTAGATCGGCAAGTTCCCCAAGGTAATTTTTGTACATATTGGACGACGGCCCCCAGGTATTTGTCTTTACCCACTCTCCCGTTCACTGCTTAGTGTCTCAACCCTTACCGAATGCTAAATTTCCCGCTAGGAAAATTGCACCTCAGCACTGTCACTAAGTGGTAGTTAACAATAAAAAAACCAAGTTCTACATCCAATTACTGCGCTTTATTCCCAACAAAAACGGTGTTCAGCCCTTGAGAATGTCGCATCTTGGGCTAGAAGCTGCCGTTCAGCGCCGGAATTTCCAAGTCCACAGTTACTCTCGAAAAAGCGCGTTCCCGGCATGTGGACCTAAACACGGTTTCGAATTGTTAGCTCACGAAACCTGATCGACGAAGGCTTGGGTTGGCGGTGGGCCCCATTGGGAGCCGACCACGCCCTCGCCGCGCGGATGCAGTGCCAGCGGATGGTCGTGGTTCAGCATGTCGCTATCGGTCCAGTGTTCGTGCAGATGGCCCCACGGGCATAGCCAATAATCAAACACCTGAGCGCCGATCACATGCCGCCCCGGCCCCCACATATGGCTGCCGCTATTGGCTGCTTTCATATGGTCGTGGCCGATCAGCAAGTCGTCCGTATCCGCAACCTCGAAGGCCAGGTGGTTGAGGCCTGCGCGCATCCCGTGGACGCAGAGGAAGGTATGATGATCCACATATTCCGCGCCATGATCGACCCGGTTGAACGAGGCCATGACATTGTCTTCGGTGTCCACATAAATTTCGTCACTGCCAACAAAACCGAGGGTCGAGCGGTACCAGGCAACGGTGGCCGCCGGATCAGGGGACACGATACCGAAATGGCCAAGCCGCTTCACATGGGCCGGGCCGGCTTTCAGGATTTTGCGGGTTCCAGCGCGGCGCCGGCTGGCATCGCCGGTATTCATTACGTTGGCGCGCACGCCCAAAGGTTCCAGCTTCGCCATGCCGTGCACCACCTCGATGGAAATTCCATTGGGATCGGTCAATCGCACCCGCTGCCCGCCGCCCGGCTCGTCCATGGTTTCCACTGGCGTGGCACCGTCGGCTTTGGAAATTTGGATCAGGTCGTCGGCGTTTTGAGCGTGGAAGGCGAGCCCGATAAATTTCGGCTCTCCCAGTTCGGTAATGTGGATATGATGCCCTGGGCCGGTGCCCCGCATATAGAGCGCGGTTTTCGTCCGCGCCGCGCGGACCAGACCGAAATCCGTCAGAAAGGCCTCCATCCGGTCCAGGTCCGGCGCTTGCAAACGGCTATAGGCGACATCGGCAATATTGATCATCGAAACTGGCCTTTCAGCCACTTGATTTGTTCCAATTTTGTACTATATCAACCGGGTGCGAATAACGCGTCCGATCGGCAAGTATAATACCGTTAGGAACCGTTATAAACCGTAAGGAATAGTAATGAAACGGTATGGTCGTTTTAACGAATATATGTCGCATCCCGCCATGCGCCCGGCGCATGCCTCGGGCGGGGTTACGCCAGCGGGGGAATGCGATTAGAATGCGGTCATCAAAAATGAGAAACGCAAGAGCCGGGGAGATGAAACCATGGATGTAAGTGAAGTACGCGGAGCCAATTACGAGGCCCAGTTCGCCGATGTGGCGGATATGGACGATTTTTATGGGCGTATCGAGGACATGGGCGTGGTCTGTGGCTGGCGCAAGGGTGGCGATCAATCCCGGGACGCGGAGCCGTCCTCGCCCTATAAATCGGCCCATTGGAAGTATGCCCAATGCCGGGCGGCCTTGGATGCGGCGGCGAAATTGATCAGCGCCGAAGAAGCCGGGCGCCGCATCCTCAATTTCCGCAATCCGATCCCGGAGAATGATCTGGGCTCGTCGCGGACGCTGCTCAACGCCTATCAGCTTGTCATGCCTGGCGAAAAGGCGCCGTCGCACCGGCACACGGCGCACGCGCTTCGCGTTATTTTGGATTCGAAAGATATGTATTCGGTGGTGTCGGGCGAAAAGACTTTGATGGAAACCGGCGACGTGGTGCTGACGCCGGGCGGCATGTGGCACAGCCACGAGCACAATGGCGACGCGCCCGCCTACTGGATCGACGGGCTCGACGTGCCCCTGGTCAATCTGTTGCAGGTGCAGACCTGGGAGCCCTACCCGGGCGGCTATGAGAAAGTGGAAAAGGTGGTGCGGGTATCGCCCATGCGCTTCGCCGGCGAGGATATTCAAAGACGCCTGGACGCCGCCGCGCCAGACACCGAAGGTTATTACGGCCCCAGGGTGCTGCTGGAAACGCCCGACATGCCGACCATCGGCGTGCACGTGATGCGATTGGAAGCCGGGCAGTCGACGCGCCAATACCGCACCAACGCCAATATCACCTTTGCCTCCATGCAAGGCTCGGGCACCACGATTATCGACGGCGAAGAGATCAATTGGAATCACGGCGATATTTTCGTGGCACCCACTTGGCGCTGGATCGAGCACCGGGCAAACGAAGACGTGCAGCTGTTTTCCATGACCGACGCGCCGCTATTGGAGTTTGCCAAGTACCTTAAGTTTGAAGGCAAAGAATAATCCCGGGGGGGACTGACAAAATGACCACAGAAGCCGAAAACGAAACCCTGACCCGGGTTGGGCCGGGCACCAAGATGGGCGAACTGATGCGCCAGTTCTGGATACCGGCGGCCATGTCATCGGAACTTGTGGCCGACGGTGATCCGGTGCGGCTTATGTTGCTCGGCGAAAAGCTGATCGCGTTTCGGGATTCGTCGGGCCGCGCCGGTATCATGGATCACCGTTGCCCGCACCGTTGCGCCTCGCTTTTTTTCGGGCGCAACGAAGAAGACGGCATTCGCTGCGTCTATCACGGCTGGAAGTTCGACGTGGACGGCAATTGTTTGGATATGGCCAACGTGCCGCCGCATCGGGATTTCAAACAAAAGGTGAAGGCCAAAGCCTATAAGGCCGAGGAACGCAACGGCCTTGTCTGGGTGTTCATGGGCGACCAGGAAAATGTGCCGGGCCTGCCCGAACACGAAGCCACGCTGGTGCCCGAAGAGCAGATGATGATCAATTTTAAGCTGCGCGAATGCAACTGGCTGCAGGCCATCGAGGGCGAGATCGATACCTCGCATCTGGGTTTTTTGCATTTCGGTAGCGTCGGCAAGGGCAATTTCGAGGACGCTACCTTCCGTTCCACCGTCGCCAACCGGGCGCCCGAATATATCAGCCGCGAAACCGATTACGGCGCCGTCTACGCCGCCCACCGCCCAGCCGCCGAGCGCCCTGGGATGACCAATTGGCGGCTGGCCCATTTCCTCTTTCCCTGCTTCGCCCTGCCGCCCTTGGCCGCATTGGATACCAATGTCAGTTTGCGCGGCTATATTCCCATGGATGACGAGAATACCATGTGCGTGATCCTGTTCAAAAAAGACAACCGCACGGCAGACGATTGGGCCGAGCGTAACGCCATCGCCGGCGGCGACGATTTCCATTGTCTGCCCAACACAACCGATTGGAAGGGCCGCTTCCGGTTGAAGGAAAACAAGGAAAACGACTATTTGATCGACCGGGATTTGCAGCGCACGAAATCCTATACCGGCATCGGCGGCATCTTGCTTCAGGACCATGCGGTGGTCGAAAGCATGGGCCCCATTAGTGACCGCACCTTAGAACACTTGGCGCCATCGGACCGGATGATCACCGAAACCCGCCGCGCACTTTTGCGTGCCGCCGACGCCTACGCCAAGGACGGCACCTTGCCCGCCGCCGCATCCGATCCATCCGCCTTCGCCCGCACACGCGGCGGCGCCTTCTTCACCGAAGACGGCGCCGACTGGATCGAATCCTACGACGAAATCATGTCCGCGGCGCCGATCGCCAGCAGGATCGCGGCCGAATAAAACTAACGCTCCGGGTTCCAGACGCGGGAGAACAGCGACCCTGCGATAACGGCGCCGAACACGAACAATCCGGCGGAGACGAACGCAAACAGCGCCGCCGGGCCGCCGCCGAACCAGGCCACTGCCACCCAGCCGCCGCCCGCCGCAACGACCAGGCGCAAGACCCCGGCGCTGAATGGCCAGGCCATGTTGCCGGTGCCTTGGGATGCAAAATAGAGCGCCATGCCAAGCCCGAACATGCCGTACATGGGACCGGCGATGCGCAAATAGACCGCGCCGAATTCAAACGCGTCGGTATCGGACGTGAACAGGCCCAGCCACAGGTTGGGCCAGATGGCGGCGGCAATGCCGATGGCGCCGGTGATAGCGAAGATGGCAAGCCCGCCGGTCCAGGCGAAGGCCCGCGCCCGGGCAAACTGGCGGGCGCCGAAATTGGTGCCGACGGCGGTGGTCAGCACGCCGCCGGCGCCGAACGCGATGGGGATCAGGATCAGCTCCAGGCGGCTGCCCAATCCATAGCCCGCCAGCGCCGCGGTCCCGTGTTCTGCGGCCAGGCGGGTGACGATGAGCACCGTGGCGATAGTCAGAAAGGCATTGCCGCAAGCAACGCCGCCGACCTTGGCGATGTCGTGGAACAAAGCCCGTTGCAGACGCGCGCCGCTCAGCGCCAAACGAACGCCGAGGCGGCCCGCGCCGAGAAAGCCGCCGAGGATGATCGCCGCCAGGCTGAAGCTGACGACCAGGGCAACCGCCGGGCCGCGAATACCAAGCGCCGGCAGCGGCCCCCAGCCAAGGGTGAGGGCGCCGGAAAGGAGGATCTGCAAAGCGCTTGTAAGGATCATCACGCCCGCCGGCAGCGTCATATTGCCGGTGCCGCGGATGATCGAGGCAAAAGAGTTGGCCAGCCACATAGCGATGCCGGCACCAAAGAGGATTTCAGCATAGGCGACGGCGCCGGTCAGCACCGCACCGGTGCCGCCAAGCAAACGGAACAAAGGCTGGGCAAATATGGCGGCGATGATCAGGTACGCCGCCGCCATCAGGAAAGCGATGACGATGGCGTGCAGGACAATGGCATCGGCGCGGGCGCGGTCGCCGGCGCCGAGGGCGCGGGCAACCGCCGAGGAGATGCCGCCGCCCATGGCGCCCGCCGACATCATCGACATCAAGGTTTGGACGGGAAAGACAATGGCGAGGGAGGCAAGTGCGGTGATGCCCAATTGGCCGACGAACCAGGCGTCGGCGATGGTGACCAGGGTTTGGATGGTCATGACCACGATGTTGGGCGCCGCCATGCGGGAGATGAGCGGGCCGATGGGAGCGTTCAAAAGTGCGCGCAGTCGGGGGTTATCCGCGCCTTGCATGTGGCATCAGCCTTTTTACGGTTTTTGCGGCACCGCGATCATGGCACCGCCGATTACGGCAGCGGCGATTAAAGGCAACGTATCGGGCAGGGTCAACAGCCATGATGCCACCGCCGCCGCGCCCAGCCACATTATGGGCACGAAGCCATGCAGCAGCGCTGCCCGGCGCGGGGCGAGAAGAAAGGCGCCAAGGGTCAGCAGCGCTAGCGGTGCTGGCGACAACCCGAACGCCGGGCTCGATGGCCAAGCCATATGGGTAAATAGCCCGAGGGCCGGATAGAGGAACAATGAGGCTGCAATTAGTGCCAGCCCGCACCAACCGCGAAGGCTACGTTGGAAGCAAAATTCGAGTTGGTTCCGAAGGGCGCCGGAGAAAGCGATCAAGCAACCCTCGGCTACGAACAGGGCGGCGAAGGCGGGGGCGGCGAAATTGATGGGAGCGTAGAGAAGCCAATGAAAGCCAAGCCCGGTCCATATCCAAAAGACAGCGAGCACGGTGGCCACCGTTCGTCCTGCTCCGGGACCGGGGCGCAAAATTGCGATGACAAGGAGAAGGCCAAGGCCATAGGCGGCAAACTGAGCCGGCCAGATAAAGGAATTATATTGACCGAGGGTGCTAAGAAACACTTCCCGGCTGAAGGGGATCATGCCCTAAAGGCTTTCCACGTGGGCCAGCATACGGCGGCGAAAGGCGGCATCGGGCAGCGGCCCCTGCCCGGCGCCCATATTCTCGGCCATGTGAACGAGCTGGGAGGTGGCCGGGATGGCCAAGGTGACGGCGGGGTGAGAGACCACGAATTTGAGGAAAACTTGCGCCCAGTTGGCAGCGCCGATTTCCTTCGCCCAATCGGGCAGAGGGCTGGATGCATAGGCGCTGAACAGGTCGCCGCGCTGGAAGGGGCGGTTAATGATCACCGCCAGGCCCTTCTCGGCGGCGAGCGGCAGCAGCCGTTGCTCGACCTTGCGGTCGATCATGTTGTAGGTGAACTGGACAAAATCGATGGGCTTGGTGGCCATGATCTCTTCCAAGTCTTCATGCCGGCGGCCATGGCTGGTGGTGATGCCGATATAGCGCACCCGGCCCTTGGCCTTCCAATCCAACAGGGTTTCCAGATGGCCTTCCCAGTTGAGGAGATTGTGAATTTGAAAAAGATCGAAGCGCTTTTCGCCCCAGAGGGCTTCGGATTTTTGCATCTGGCGGACGCCGCGGCTTTGCATCGAGGTCCACACCTTGGTGGCGGAAAACAAACGGCTACGGTCGGAGACACGGCCCAGGCTGTAGCCGAGCACGTCTTCCGAGGAGCCGTACATGGGCGAGGAATCCACCAGCCGGCCACCGCCATCGAAAAACGCCTGCAGCACGGACGCGCGGGCATCCCGCAAAGCCTTATCGGCGCCCACATTGAAGGTGACGAACGATCCCATACCGATGATAGGCAGCTTCTCTCCGCTGCCCGGGATCGGCTTGGTGTGCATGGCGGGGCTTGCGGCCAACGCACCGTGCATACGGGCGGCGGCACCGACGGCGGCCAGCGAGGCAAGGAATTTACGGCGGTTCAATGTGTGCATGGCTTCAGTTTGCCACGCCCGCCAGCCAATTTGAAGCAGCGACACCCAATTGTGAATGGAGAGACGCTAGCGCCCGTTTTCATCGATACGGCGGGCGGCCAATATTTCTTCGCGGCTGGTTGCTTCGGGCGGATAGATCAGTTGTTCATTGATCATGCGCTTGCGGGCATTGACCTCGGGCCCGGACGCCTCAACGACCCGGTCCCAGCCAGTGGTGAAGACCGCGCCATAGGCGCCGAGATCCATACAGGTGACGTAATTGGGCTGGCGGTAGGCGCGCGTCTCCAGCCCCATAAGATCCCGCGCCGCATTGTGGCCCGCATACTTGCCCATGGTGCCCGCATGCTGACACGACATCACCGCCAGATTGCTGTCGTCAACATAGGCGCGGGCCATGTCGCCGGCGGCAAAAATTTCGGGCGAGCCTTGGGTGCGGAGCATCTCATCGACCGGCAGGCGGCCTTGCTCGTCCACGTCTACGCCGACGGTTGCGCCAATGGGGCTGGCGACCATTCCCGATGTGACGATGATGCTGGCCGTATCGATGCGCGCCCCATTGCTCAAAACCAGGTGATCGGCGGCGGCTTCGGAAACTTCGCTTCCAAGATGAATTTCGACGCCGGCTTCGGCCAGCGCCTTTTCAATCACCGGCCTTGGATTGTCGCCCATTTCAAGTCCGAGCACATCATCCCGCTCGACCAAAACAATGCGCGCCCTTTGGGCGGCGGCGCTGCCCCCATGGGAGGCGATGCGGGTGTGCATCTCAAGGGCCAGCTCGATACCGGTGATGCCAGCGCCAACGATCACGAATGTATCAGCGCCGGGTGTCTCCTCGGCCCCGGCCAGGCGGGCCAGATGGGCATCGAAAGCAACTGCCGCATCATAGCTGTCGATATTGAAGCCATGCTCGGCTATGCCCGAAACCGGCAACGGTTTCAACTGGCTGCCCGCAGTCAGAACCAGGCGGTCATAGGTAAACGTCTCGCCGCCTTGCAGGGAGACGGTGCGCTGGGAGCTATCGATGCTATCAGCATTACCGATCTTAAAATCGATCCCGGCGGCATCGAAAATCGGCCGCAGTGGTTCGCGCAACGCCTCTGGATTAACCTCATAGAGGCGCGGCCGCATAGTGATGTATTTGGAATTGGATACCAGCGTGACGGCGATGTCGCCGCCATTTTGGCCGACCTGATCGGCGGCGTTGAGCGCCGCATTAAGCCCGGCAAAGCCGCCGCCAATGACGAGAATGTTTTGCATGGATTGTCCTTTTCCTTAAACGCCGGTGCGCCGCGCCGGTGCGCGTGTTTGCGCGCGAGCATCGAACCAGTCGCGGGTTGCCTGTTTTGTTTCGGCCGGCATGACTTCACCGACGCTTTTGTCCAATTCGTCGAGACTGCGGGCGGCAAGGACGCCCCGCATTTTAAGTTCCGCCTCCAGCATCAATGCATGAATTCGGCAAACGCTGCTGGTCACACGGTCCGGCGGATTACCCTCGTAGAGAATGCAATTGCCCCGAATTTCCCGGCATTTGAACAAAGGCTGGCCGCCTTCCAGCGCGTCGACAACCTGAAGGACAGAGATATCTCTCTTGGGCTGCGCCAGCCGGAATCCGCCTCGGACGCCTTCCGCCGAAACGACCAGACCCGCCTTTTCCAATTTGGTGAACAGTTTGGCCACGTAAGTCGGAGAGATGCCTTGATACTCGGCCAAGTCCTTGCAGCTGGGCGGTACCGCGTCCGCGTTCTCGGACAGATACAAAAGGCAATGCAAACCATACTCGACGCTACTACCGTAGAGAGCCATCAGAAAACCTCGATAACCTTAACTAAGATAAAATTTATCGTAGTATATAGGCAATACACAACTTATCTGCAAGACAGATTTGGGAAGGGGCTAAAACGGCTCGAAATCTTGAAGCGCGGGCATGACCTTTTCGCCGAACAGGCGGATCGAACGCATCAGGTCGTCTTCCGGCAAGTCGGAGAAATTGAACTCGCCCATGAAGGTATTGAAAAGGCCCTTGGCGGCGGCGTTATGCAATTTTTCAGTCACCGTTTCGACCGAGCCGATGAACACCAGTTCGTTTTCCAAGAGGTAATCGGGATCAAAGAGGTTAGCCATGATCTTGGCGGCGCCGTCTTCGCCGCGGGCGTTGAAGCGCTGGGCGTGAATGGCCACTCGCTCTTCGAAAGTTTGATCACCCTCGGGCGGCGCCAGGAAGCCTTCATAGGCGCGGCTGGCGCGAAACAGGGCTGTGTCTATGGCCTTGTCGTCGCTTTCATCCACATAGACCACCGTGGAATAAGCAATTTTGGGCCGGTAGTTCCAGCCCGCCTTGTCCCAGTCTTCAAGATATTTGCGGTAGCGGGGCGCCGCTTCGTCCCTGGGGAAGACCAGAAAATAGCCGGTGTTCATGCCGTTGGCGGCGCAGAATTCCAGTGTTTCGGGATCGCGGCTCTGCATCCACATGGGCGGGTACGGTTTTTGGACGGGCTGCACCGAGAGGGTGGCACTTTCCGTTTTGTGGTTCTCGCCCATAAAGGTGAAGGGCTGTTCCTCGCCGTATGCCGCGCGCAGGTAACCCAAATATTCCAGCGTCGGCGATTTGCGGTAATCGTAATCGAGGCCGAAAGGCTCGAAATATTTGGCGTTGATGCCCGGCACCAAACCCACTTCCAGCCGCCCGCCGAGCATCTGATCGATGATCGCGATCTCTTCGGCCAGACGCAGGGAATTATAGAGCGGCACAATATAGCCCATGGGGCCAACGCGCATATGCTTGGTGCGGGCGCCGGCGCCGACGGCAAACAGGCTGGGCGACGATATCCAGCTTTCGTGGGGAACAAAATGATGCTCGACGCAGAACGCGTAATCGTAGCGGAGATCGTCGCAAAGCTCCAATTCCCGCCAGAGCTGCTCGTAGCGGTCATGTGGTGTCATGCCGGGCTTACCCCAGACATGGGAAAAATGGGCAAATTTCATGGCGCCCCCCTTATTGTAATCGCCAGCGCTGCTTTTGTGTTTTATTGGGCGGGCTGTGCCGCCTCCGCTTCTTGGGCCAATCTCGGAACCGGGCTCTCGTTGATCGGGAAATGTACGAAGGCCGCCGCCACGCCCAAAAATATTCCGCCATAGAAGATGGGGTTGTAATTGCCGATGCTGTCATAGACCACACCGCCCAAATAAATACCCAAAAAGCTACCGATCTGATGGCTGACGAAGGTAAAGCCGACCAGCGTCGACATGAATTTGGTGCCAAACATCTGCGCCACCAGCCCGGTTGTCAGCGGCACGGTTCCCAGCCACAAAAGCCCCATGGTGGATGTAAAGAATATGACCGTCAACGGCGTGATCGGCGTCGCAATAAAGACCAGCATGGCCATGGCGCGAAGGAAATATAAAAGCGACAGCAATTTTTTCTTGGAGAAGCGATTGCCCAGCATCCCCCACATGATACAGCCGGCGATATTGAAACCGCCGATCAGCGCCAATGCCAGCGCCCCCATATAGGCCGGCTGGCCAAGATCGGAAAGATAGGCGGGCAGGTGGGCGCCGATGAACATGGTTTGGGCGCCGCACACGAAATAGCCGGCCACCAGAAGCTTGAACCCCCGGTGCCCGCCGGCTTCACGTATCGCCTCGCCGATGGTCTGGTTGGAATAATCGTCCCGGGCGCGGGTGTTGCCGCCCGACAGGGCATAGGACAAAGGCACGATCACCGCCGTCATCAGCGCCAGGACCATCATCGAAACCGACCAATGGCTGGTATTGGACAGCATCCATTGGCCGAACGGCACCAGAATCACCTGGCCGGACGAGCCCGCCGCCGAGACCACGCCCAGATAGAAACTTCTCTTGGACGGATCGACCTGACGCCCGATTACCGAAAGAACGATGGGGAAGCCGGTCATCGACATGGCGAAACCGGTCAACACGCCGATACCCATAGTGGCTTCCAGGGGCGCCGCTGCCTGCGACATGACAAGCAATCCGGCGGTGTAGCAAATTCCGCCGCCGGCCAAAACCCGGGCCGGGCCGTAGCGGTCGGCGATATAGCCCACCAGCGGCGTGGTGACGCCCCAAATGATGCTTTGCAAGGCAATGGCAAAGGAAAACACGCCCCGCCCCCAGCCCAGATCGGAGCTGATGGGATCCATGTAGAGGCCGAAATTAACGCGGATGCCGAACGCCAACATGACGATTACCGATCCCGATAGGATGAGAATCAGCGGCGTCTGCCAGGCTCGCATGGTCATGATTTTTTCTCTTTGTTTTTGCCGGCACATCGCGCCGGAATTATTGACATAGTCAAAGGATGAACATTTTCGCCGTAAGCGTCAAGCGCCGCCAGCGCCGCCACACATCCATTTGATGGGGTGGCGCAGGCAGGGTAAACCCCATGCGGATAGGGGCTTTGCTATCGATCAGCTCGTCCTAATTTTGGAAGCCAAAAATGCTGTTTTCCTTCCCAGCCAGAATATTGGAATATGCCAAATGATTGGAGTATGCCCCCATGCGACGCAGTACCGATAAAATCCTGACCACCCACACCGGCAACCTGCCTTGGGTCGATGCCCCGGACGGTAGCGAAGCCGATTTCGAGCCGCGCCTGAAAGCGGCGGTTAGCGATATCGTCAAATGGCAGCGCGATACCGGCATCGATATCATCAACGAAGGCGAATTCACCAAAGGCGGCGATTGGCTGTCATTTATGGATGGCCGCATCGGCGGCTGCGAGGTGCGCACCGATACCGACAACCGGGCCGCCGTGTTCAAGGGCCGCGAACAACAGGTGTTCGCCGATTTCTACAAATATGCGGCGGAGGCCGGCACATTGTTCTATTTGGCCGACGGCCAGATCAAGGTGCAGCGCAACTACTGGGTCTGCACCAGCGCCATCTCCTATACCGGCCAGGACGCTCTGGCCAAGGAAATGGCATTGATGAAAGACGCAGCCGGCACCGATGACGTGTTCCTTACCTCGACCGCGCCGGCCAGCCTGGAGCCCTATTACGAAAACGAATTTTATGAATCCGAGGAAGCCTTCCTGTTCGCCATCGCCGATGCGCTGAAGGCCGAATATGAAGCCATCGTCGAAGCCGGTTTCCTTTTGCAGGTGGACGATGCCTGGCTGCCCGCTCTTTGGGACCGCATCGGCATCGATATGGGGCTCGAAGCCTTTCAGAAGCGATCAATGTTGCGTGTCGAGGCGCTCAACCACGCTCTGTCGGGCATCAGGCAAGATAAAATCCGCTATCACCTTTGCTGGGGAAGCTGGCACGGACCGCACGTCTTTGATCTGGAGCTTGTTCATCTGATGGATGTCTTGCTAGCGGTCAATGCCGGCGCTTATATGTTGGAGGCCGCCAACGCGCGCCACGAACATGAATGGGCGGTGTGGCAGGACGCCAAACTGCCGGACGGCAAAATCCTGATCCCCGGTGTCATCACCCATTCCACCGATCTGGTCGAGCATCCGGAATTGATATCCCAGCGCATCCAGCGCTTCGCCAGCGTGGTCGGAGCCGACAATGTGATCGCCGGCTCCGATTGCGGTTTCGGTGGTCGCTCGCACCCACAGGTGGCCTGGGCCAAGTTGGAATCCATGGTCGAGGGCGCGGCCCTGGCCTCGAAAGCGCTCGGCAAGGGATAATCATTAAGGGGGACGTTCGTGAGCACATCGGCCAAATCGGAACGCACACCTATTCCTGTGCCGGAGCCCGGCCTGACGCCGGAGACGCTGATTGAGCGCGCCATCGCCATGCGCGAAGTGATCCGCGAAGACCAGGACGCCGCCGACGAACGCGGCTGCCCGAGCCCAGAGATTCAGGAGCAGTTCGTCAAGAACGGCTTTTACCGGATCACCCAGCCGCGCCTGTTCGGCGGCTATGAATTTGACTACACGACCTTCTATCGGGTGATGATGGAAGTGGCGCGCGGCAATCCGGGCACCGGCTGGTGTCTGGCGCTGGGCGCATCCCACGCCGCCGTGGTTGCCGCCCACTTTCCCGAAGAAGCGCAGGCCGAAGTGTTCGGCGAGGACGGCCATTTCATATGCCCGCACCGGGTTGGCGTGCCAGTTGTGGTCAATAAAATTAAGGGTGGGTACGAAGTTGATGGCGAGTGGGGCTATTCCTCCGGCGCGCCTTATTCCACCCATTTTATCGGCAATGCCGCCGTCGAAGAAGACGGGATGCAAAAGGGTTTGGGTTTCATCGTGCCGCGCGAAGATTACGAAATTCTGGATGATTGGGGCGGCGATTCTGTTTTGGGCATGCGTGCATCGGGTTCCAACACCATCCGCGTGCAGGCGTTCGTTCCCGAACACCGGGTGATCGCCAGCCAGCCCGGCCTTTGGTCGGCAGGGGACATATCGGACGGCACCATCGGCACCCGCCTGCACGGTAATCCGATGTATCTGGGCCGCCTGATGGGGCCCTATCACGCCTCGCTGGTGATCCCGGTGATCGGCGCCGCGCGCGCCGCCATGGACGAGTTTGAATTGATCGCCAACGCCCGCGATGTGCGCCACCAGCCGATCGGCAAATGGGTCAACAGCCCCGATGTGCAGCGCCCGTTCGGCGAGGCCATGATGAAAACCGACAGCGCCGAGGCTCTGGTGATCCGCGCCATGGACCTGTATCTGGAATATTGCCAGCGCTGGGCCGTCGACGGCACCCATTTCAGTTCCGAAGATTCCGTGCGCCTCTGGGGTATGCAGCAAACCGCGGGCTGGCTGGCCTGCGATGCTGTGGAGTTGATATTCCGGGCGGCATCCTCGTCGGCGTCGAAAAAAGGCCAGCGGATCGAGCGTTATTTCCGCGATGTGGCCATGTACCGCAGCCATATTTCATCCCAGCAACCCAATTTTGCCGGCGGCTTAGCGCGCCTGCATTTCGGCCAACCCATGCAGATGTTCGGTATTTAGGAGACCTTCGTGGCCAATATACCAAGAGCGGATGTGATTGGCAGTTTGCTTCGCCCGGCTCATTTGATTGAGGCCCGCGCCAAATGGCGGGAGGGGGATTTGAGCGATGGCGAGTTACAATCTCTTACCGACGAAGCCATCCGCGATGCCGTCGCCATGCAGGAGGCTGCCGGGCTGGACACCATCACCGACGGCGAATTCCGGCGCCCCAACTTCATCGCCACCATGGGCGTTCGTGATGCAGAATATGGCTCGGTCAGCGGTTTCGAGACGGTAGAGGCGGATGCCAACTGGCTGCGCCTCTGGAAAAAGCCGGATGGCTCGCCTGGCGGGTTGATCACAGAAGATACCGGTCCCCGCTCCCTGGTCACCGGCAAGATCGGTGTGCGCCGCGATATCGTCGCCGAGGAATTTCCATTTCTTAGCAAGGCGGCGGGCAAGGCGCGGCCCAAATATACTTTCCCGGCGCCGAGCTGGCACAGGGCCGGATGGGAAGTGGGGCATTCCACCGGGGCCTATCCAAACTGCCGGGATTTTTTGCTCGATATTCGCGATTATATTCGCGGCGTCGTCGAACAATTGGCTGGCGAAGGATGCGACTATATTCATCTGGATGCGCCAAATTATGCCCAGTGGCATCTGGATGAGGGCATACGGGCGCAATTTGAAAGCTGGGGCCGCGATCTGGATGCGGAATTGATCGAAGATGCGGAAATCGACAATTCGGTCTTCGACGGCATCACCGGCATCACGCGGGCGCTGCACCTTTGCCGTGGCAACGCGCCGGACGGGCGCTTCCTGGCCGATGGCGGTTATGGCCGCATCGCCGGAGAACTTTTTCCGCGCCTAACCAATTTCGATTGCCTTCTGTTGGAATACGACACGGCGCGGGCCGGTGATTTCACGCCCCTTGCCAGCGTTCGCGAAGATACCGTTGTCGTGCTCGGCCTGATTACCACCAAGGACGGGCGCCTGGAAGACGCAGGCCTGATCGAGGCGCGTATTCGCGAAGCCGCCGAGTTCTTGCCGTTGGAGCGGCTCGCGCTTAGCCCACAATGTGGCTTCGCGTCCGGCGAATATGCGACCACCATGACCCACGCCGAACAAGAGGCGAAGCTGCGTCTGGTCGGCGAAGTCGCACGCCAAGTCTGGCCGAATGGCTGAGAGGAAATTTTCCTATGACCGATATTGCGTTCAAATCCGCGAAAAGCCTGGCCGCCATGGTGCGCGCCAAAAAGATCGGCTGCACCGAATTGCTGATGCATTTCCTGGACCGGGTGGAACGTTTCAATCCGTCCCTAAACGCCATCATCCAGACCGATATTCCACGCGCCAAAAAGCGCGCCCGGGCCGCCGACCGGGCCCTGGCCAAGGGCGATATCTGGGGGCCGCTGCACGGCGTACCGATGACCGTCAAGGAATCCCACGATGTCGCCGGACTGCCATCCACTTGGGGCGTTCCGGCCATGCGCAAAAATATCGCCGCTGAGGACAGCTTGGCGGTCAAACGCTGGTTGGGCGCCGGCGTGACCTTATTCGGCAAAACCAACGTGCCATTGTTGCTGGCCGATTCGCAGAGCTGGAACGAAATTTACGGCAGCACCAACAATCCGTGGAATTTAGATATGGTTCCGGGCGGCTCGTCCGGCGGCGCCTCGGCGGCGTTGGCGTCGGGCATGACCGGCATCGAGATGGGCAGCGATATTGCATCTTCGATCCGCAATCCAGCGCATTTTTGCGGTCTGTTCGGGCACAAGCCGACCTTTGGCATTTGCCCACCACGCGGCCATGCCCTTGGCGGCGCCGTGGCGATGGCCGATATTTCGGTCATAGGGCCGCTGGGGCGCAGCGCTGGCGACGTGGCCCTTGGCCTTTCGATCATAGCCGGGCCGGACGAAATCGATGCAAAAGGGATCAAGCTGCAATTGCCGGCGCCGGCGAAGAAGTCCTTCGCCGATTACAAGATCGGCATCATCTACAGCGATCCAACCGCGCCGGTGGACCGGGAAGTGCAATCTTTGATACAGGAATTGGCCAAATTCCTGCGCGGCCAAAAAGTGCGCATCGACGAAAAAGCCCGCCCCGATATCAAGATGGACGATATTCACCGGACGTTCGATATTCTTCTTCGCGCGGCGACCTCGGGCCGCATGGACGATGCCGGCTATGAGCGCTTGTTGCGCCAGGCCCAGCGCCTACGCCCCGGCGATGACAGTGTGAAGGCCAGAGGCTTGCGCGGCGCCACCATGCGCCACCGGGACATGCTCAAGCTGAACGAGGCGCGCCACCAGATGCGCTGGAAATGGCATGAATATTTCCAAGATTTTGATCTCTTGTTGTGCCCGGTCATGTGCACCGCCGCCTTCCCCCACGACCACAAGCCATCGTACGACCGCCTCTCCACCATCAACGGCAAAAAATATCCGGCCATGATGGAAACCTTTTGGGCCGGCTATACCGGCCTCACCTATCTGCCCTCGACGGTGGCGCCTATTGGTCTCACCAAAGCGGGGCTCCCGGTCGGCGTGCAGATCGTGGCGCCGCAATATGGTGATCGTACGTCACTGCATTTCGCCGGGCTATTGGAGCGCCATTACCGGGCCTTCCAGCCACCGCCCGGGTTTGAATAATCTGAATTGGAATCCCCCAGGTGGTTTTTTCCCTATTGCCCTGAAACCCGAAACAATGCCATGCTTCGATCATCGTCAACAACCGAAAGGAGGTGATCTGATGCTGAGTGAGAATAAGGCTTTATCGTTGGCCGCCGTGTTAAAATTGCTGGCATCCGAGCAACCTCGGGGTCACGCATAACCGGCGCTTAACAAGCCCAAGGGCAGCGATAAAGCCCTCACAAACGAAAGGCCGCCCATAAGGGGCGGCCTTTCTGATTCAAACCCGGCTGGCTGTCCTAAAGCTGCCTTCGCAGCATGGCAAAGAAGATTTCCCAGTCCCTGTCCGCAGCCGCTTTATCAAAGATATCCCGGTCGGGGAGCGCATAGCCGTGCTCTGCGCCGGCATGGACGATATGATGATAGTCCACATCGGCGGCGCCCAGCGCCTTGTCCAAAGCGGCAATCACCTCGGGCGATGCGTATTGGTCCTTTTCGCCAAAGCCGCAATAAATTTCGCCCTGGAATTTATCGGCCAGGAGGTGCGGCGAATCGTCCTGGTCGGTGGCCAGGTAGGTTCCGTGCAGGCTGGCGGTAGCGCGAAAGTGGCCGGGATGGTGGCCGGCGGCGGTGAAGACGTGCCGGCCGCCCATGCAGTAGCCGATGCAACCCATGGCGTCGGTCGAGATGTTCGCGTCGCTATCCAGATAATCAATGATGGCGCCAGTATCCTCGGCGACCATGGTATCTTTCAAACTCTCCCAGACGGCGAACGCCTTGTCGCGAATTTCAGGCGCCACCTTTGGCCCCGACTTCATCTTGCCGTTTTCGTCGCGGTCGTCGAAGCGCATCTTGCCGGCTCGGTAAAAGGCGTCATGGACAACGCCCGTATAGCCGACCGTGGCGATGCGCCGGGCGATGTCGTAAAGCTCTTCGCGCACCCCCCAAATATCCATATAGACAATGACGGCCGGAAACGGCCCGCCGCTTTCGGGGTGAGTGATGAAAGTCTCCATGGCGCCATCATTTGTGGGAATATCTACGGTTCGCTCGATCATGGGTAGGTTGTCTCCTCGGCCCGGATTTTAAGCGTCATCTTGTCGATCTTGCCCGGCCCTTTTTTGGGCAACTCGTCCAAAATTTCAATGCTCTTGGGTTGTTTGTATCTCACCAGATTTTCGGCGCAATAGGCCATCAGCGCTTCCACATCCGTCTCGCCGCCGGGCGCCAGGGCAACGAAGGCGCGCACCACCTCGCCGGAAAAATCATCCGGTGCGCCGACGGCGGCCGCCTCGGCCACGGCCGGATGGTTGGTCAACACCTCATCGATCTCGCGCGGATAGACATTGAAGCCGCCGACGATGATCATTTCCTTTTTGCGGTCGACCAGGAACATATAGCCGTCCTCGTCGAAATAACCGATATCGCCGGTATAGAGCCAGCCGTTCCGAATGGCGGCGGCGGTCTCTTCGGGCTTGTTGCGGTAGCCAATGGTAAATTGCGGGCCGCGGAGGCGTATCTCGCCCTTCTCGCCTTGGGGCAAAACTCGGGTTCCGGTTTCCAAATCGACAATATCGATCTCGGTCCGGGGCGACGTGATGCCCGTGGACAGGCGTTTCTTGATCCCGTGGGTGGGGTTGGAATTGATCGGCGCGCCTTCCGACATGCCCCAGCCTTCCAAAATCTCATTGCCGGTGCGCGTCTGCCAGCGGCTCAGCAGTCCTTCCGGGCAGGCGGAGCCGCCGGCGATGGAATATTCAAGCGCCGATAAGTCCGTATCGTCGATGGTATCGGCGGCCAGCAGGCCCAGAAATATCGCCGCCGGGCCGCCGGCAAATACGGTGACCCGGTTGCGCGCCAATTCCGCCAAGACCAGCTTCGGTGAGTATTGGGGAACAATCACCATGGTGGCGCGCAGGTACAGCGGAAACACCAAAGTGAACTGATGCCCCCAGACGTGAAACATCGGCGCCACGTTGAGGATGGTTTCCGCATCAAAGCGAAACGTCCAAACTGCGTGGATCAAGGGCGCGTATACCGACAGGCTGTGATGGGTATGCTCGGCCGCCTTAGGAACGCCGGTGGTGCCGCCGGTGAAAAACATGGCGGCGCGGCTGTCCGGCTCCGGCAATGGCTCGGGCAGGCGATTATTTTCATCCGCCGCCCATGCCCAGATATCGAAATCCGACGCCGCCGATAACACATTGGCAATGCCCAACTCAGCCGCCAAGCCGCGGGCGCGTTCTTCGGTGCCAGCGTCACAAATAATAATGCTGGGGTCCACATCAATCAGCAGCGGCTTCAGCTCCCGGTCGGTGAGCGCCGGGTTGAGCGGCGCGGTCTGGGCGCCCGCCGCCATGGCACCCATCAGCGCCACGGCCATATCGATGGAGTTGGTCATCAGGACGGCGGCGCGGTCACCTTGCATGCACAGCTCGCCAATCATCACCGCCATGCCGCCAACGGCGCGCCGGTAGCCGGCGTAATCGATGGAGTTCTCGCCGCACACCAGGGCGGTTCTATCGGGCACCTCGGTGCCGGCATAGTCGAGTGCATGGATGACGCTTGGAAATTCCAACACGTCGTCGGGCAGATCAAATGTCGGGCGGCCCACTTGCATGTCTCACTCTCCTTATTGCCAAACGCGTCCAACGATTATATTTCCGTATTCACCATTGGAAAAGCCGGCTCGTTCGGCGCATCGCCCGGGATCGAAACTTGACCGACCTTGCCATCACCTGGATTGGTGTTGCCACCGCCTTCATCATCGGTGGATTCTCCCTGTATAAGGAGCGCCAGCCCTACGTACCGGGCAAGGTCTGGTATATTCCGTATCGGGTTTTGATGTTGCTATCGGTGCTGGCAATCATCCTCGCCGCAGCGCATCTGATTACCCTTTATACCGGCTACACCCTGCCCGGCCGGGCGCCAAGGTAGCCAACCGGTCTTAGACGTAGGCGACCCTTGGCACCCATATATTTCATTCGTTGATTTCTTCGCGCACCTGGTGCTTCAAGATTTTGCCCATGGCGTTGCGCGGCAGGCTATCGGTGAAGACCACATGGCGGGGCCGCTTGAAATTGGCGATTTTGTCCTCGAACCTGGCCAGGAAGGCGGCAGCCTCCACCTGGTAGCCTTTGTTCATCTGCACAACAGCCACGGGCACTTCGCCCCATTTGGCATCGGCAAGTCCTACCACCACGCCATCGGCTACATCGGCCATGGCGTGCAGGATTATTTCCACCTCCGCCGGATAGATATTCTCGCCCCCCGAGATGATCACATCTTTCTTGCGGTCGTGAACCCAGAGAAACCCGTCATCATCCTGATATCCAATGTCGCCGGTATAATGCCAGCCGTCCCTGAGCGCTTCCCGCGTCGCTGGCGCGTTGCGCCAATATTCGGAAAACAGGTTATCGCCCCGGATTAGAATTTCGCCCGCCTCGCCGGCGGCGACCACCTGGTCATCGGTATCGACGATGCGCAGCTCGCAATGGATCGCCACCCGGCCCGCCGAGCCGGCCTTGGGCCCGACCTCATCGGCGCGCAAATAGGTGGCGTAGGGACCGGTTTCGGTGGACCCATACACCTGGCCCAGGGGGATGCCCTTGGCGGCCATGGCTTCGATCAGCGGCCGGGGCACGATGGTTGATCCCGACATCACAAAGCGCAGGTCCGGAAATTCGGCCGCCGCCCAATCGGGTTCGGCCATCAACGCCTGCTGCATGGCCGGCACTAAAACCGCGAGGGTGATGCCGCCTTGGCGCAAGGCCGCGAGCACGGCGGCGGGTACAAAGCGGCGATGCTGGATGACCGTGGCGCCCGCATAAAAAGCCGGCGTCGATTGGACGTTCAGGCCTCCCACATGGAACAGGGGCAGGACATTCAGGATCGTGTCGGCTTCGCTCATATCATTGGCATGGATGGCGTTCAGGGCATTGACCGTGATCGCGCCTTGGGTGAGCACGGCGCCCTTTGGCGCCCCGGTGGTGCCCGACGTATAGACAAGCAACACAGGATCGTCGGCGCCGGATTCGGGTTCAGGCTCCTCGCCGGCCTCCGCAGCCCAAAAAGGCGTCCACCCCTCGGCCTCGAAATCGCATGCGGCGAGGGTCAGCGCCGGCAATAATTTTTGCAGCTCCTTGGCGCGGGCCTGGTGATCGGCATCGGCGATGAGCAGCGTTGCACCGGAATCACCTAAGATGAATTGATGCTCGGGCGCCGCCAGCCGCCAGTTCATCGGCAGGAACATGGCGCCGATGCGGGCGCAAGCGAACAAAAGATAGAACGCATCGGGCAGCCCCAGCCCAAGATAGGCCACCCGGTCGCCTGGCTGGATGCCATATGTATTTTTGAGCGCCCCCGCCGCCGCCCGCACCCGGCCCGCGAAATCGGCATAGGTGATTGTTTCGCCTTCGAACAGGATGGCGGGTTTGTCCGGCGTCTTCTCTGCATGCCGCTCGATCCAGCGGAATATTCCGGTCATTTTAATAAGGACCAATCCATCGGGCTCGTTCCGTCCGGGCGATTGTGCCAAGACGCATGGGCGGCGTCCAGATTGATGACAGAGCGAGCGTTTAAATTTCCCCCTACCAATTGCCGCGATCTTTCTATAAAACAGGGCCTCCTGCGGAGGGGTGGCCGAGTGGCTGAAGGCGCTGGGTTGCTAACTCAGTATAGGGTGTAAGCTCTATCGAGGGTTCGAATCCCTCTCCCTCCGCCATTTACATAATAAAATAGCGCTTTGTAGAGCAATTTAATAATTTGTATACCATTTAGTATGCCGTTTTTATGCCGCTTGGAGCCCCTTTAACAGGCTTGCATAGTTTCTCCGCCTGTCACGCAAGTTACTCCCCTGCTCCACCGCATGGTCGACTCCCACTCTTGCCGTTGCTGATCTACTTCCATCTTGTTGCCGGTACTTACGGGCCAAGTAGGGAAAGGACCTCCGGTCCAAACTTTTTTGTAATCTATGATCTCGACTTACAATTGGCCGGTGATAGGGCTAAAGGCCCCTGGCGATGCGGAACCCCAAGTCGTCGTACCGGAAGGTGGGGTCGCTCTTGCTGCGGTAGGCGGAACGGAGGTACCCCGGTCTGTCGAGCC
>JABHAA010000135.1 GCA_018674495.1 Rhodospirillaceae bacterium
ATGATGCCGGTGCCGGAGCGCGTGTCGGAGCGGGCCATGCATTAGGCGTATCCCGGCGCCAATTACGATCGTCTTTTCGCCAGCTCCCGGTACAAGGCTTCCGGGCTGACGCCGATCTCGGCGGCGATGGATTTCCATTGGCCCTTGGGCGGCACAACCCCTGCCCGCCAGGCGAGCCAGCCGTCGAGCCGTTCGGTCACCTTCCGAAGCGATAATATTTCGGCGCGGGTGCGGGCCGATTGCACTTCATGGGCCAGATGCGCCGCCCAAAGATCGGCAAAACCGGCATCCGCCCGGAGCACGTCGAGGAACGCTGGTTTGGGCACCTCGAACACAGCTGATGCCGCTGCCGCCAGCGCGTCGCAATGATAGCTGTCCGAATAGAGCGAGGCTTCCGCCAGAACCGTGCCGGCGCCGCCTCGCTGCAGCACAACCGCTGCGCCGCCCAGCTGGTGGCGGACCAGTTCGAGGAGACCCGCCTGGACAACAAAGATCGAGCGGATGGCATCGCCCCGGTGGAAAAGATAGGCCCCCTCGGGGAGCTGGCGGGGATCGCCGGCCAAATCCATCAGCCGTTCAATTATTTGTTCAGACATGATCTACATCATGTAGTATCCGGGCGCTTTATGGCAAGGTCCGGCCATGAAATTCACGCCAAGGAGACGAACCGATATGAAGTTTATTCTGCAAATCCTGCTAATCGGGGCCTTTGCCCTTTCCGCCGAAGCTGCTGAGTCCGGCCATACGCCCAAGTCGAAATATGCCGGCCAGGAGACGCGCGACATCAAGAGCCTGTCGCCTGACGATATTGCCGAATTGCGCCGCGGCGGCGGCTGGGGGCTGGCTAAGGCGGCCGAGCTGAACGGTGTTCCCGGACCGGCGCATCTTCTGGAAATGAAAGATAAGGTGCCCCTGGACGGCGCCCAGGTGGCGGCCATAACAAAAATATTCACGGCCATGAAGGCCCGCGCCATCGGCCAGGGTAAGCGGCTCATCGATCTGGAGCGGGCGCTGGAATCTCATTTCCGTGAACGCACGATCACCGATGCGCTGTTGCGAAGCTCGCTGGCGGCAATTTCCGAAGCGCGTATGGAACTGCGCTACATTCATCTGGCCACCCATCTGAAAACGCCCGATATCCTTTCGCCCGATCAAATAAAAAAATACAATACCTTGCGCGGTTATTCGGGCGCCAACCCCTGCGCTAATGTTCCCGAAGGACACAGCGCCGAAATGTGGCGAAAACATAACGGGTGCGATCAATGATGAAATGGATATTGCTGGCCGGCGTGGTGACCGCCGCCATCATCGGCACTGGTATTTATAACCTTGGCGGCGGCGACGGGCTTCCGCTCAGATCCGATCCCGACAACCAGACCCAGGTGGCCATGGGCAAGACCCTTTACGCCGAGAACTGCGCCTCTTGTCACGGGGCCAAATTGGAAGGCCAAAGAAACTGGCGCAAACCGCTAGCGGCTGGCGGCTTGCCGGCGCCGCCCCACGATGAAAGTGGGCATACCTGGCACCATCCGGACGCCATGCTGTTCCGCTATACCAAGCTTGGTGGCCAGCAATTGGTTCCGCCGTCGTTCAAGAGCAACATGCCGGGCTTCGAAGACGCGCTCTCCGACGGCCAGATTTGGGCGGTGTTGTCCTATATCAAAAGCGAATGGCCCCTAAAAATCCGCCGTCGCCAAACCCGCATGAGCCAAACCCGATAAGCCAATAAATGGTTTGCAGCGGGGCGATAACACCGTAGTTTTCCTGGCGGCAGCGCAGCGGAAACGGAGCAGCCTCCATGATGCATCTCGGCCTGTTTATCGCCGGCGAAGGACACCATATCGCCGCTTGGCGCGATCCGGGCGTGCCCGATACCATCGCCAATCAAGATATCGATCACTATATCGAGCTGGCGCTAAAGGGCGAAGCCGCCAAGTTCGATTTCCTGTTTACCGCCGACACCAACGCCGTATTTTATGGCGACACGGTTGCCGAGTGGTGCCAGACCACCCAGGCCTTGCGCCTGGAGCCGCTGACATTGCTATCGGCCTTGGCGGTGGCCACCAAGCGCATCGGGCTTGTCTGTACCGCCACCACCACCTATCTCGATCCGTTCCACGTGGCCCGCCTGTTCGCGTCCCTGGACCAGATCAGCCACGGCCGCGCGGGCTGGAACCTGGTCACCTCCTCGGCGCCCGCCGAAGCCGCTAATTTTTCGGCAACCGCCCATCCGCCGGCGGCGGAACGCTATGCCCGCGCAAGAGAATTCGCCGACGTTGTGCTGGGGCTCTGGGATAGCTGGGAAGAAGATGCCATCATGGCCGACAAACAAAGTGGCCTTTATTTCGATCCCGATAAGCTGCACCGGCTTGATCACGAGGGCGAGCATTTCCAGGTGCGCGGGCCGATGACCATCCGACGCTCCGATCAAGGCCGTCCGATCGTCGTCGAGGCGGGCCAGTCGGAAGAGGGCCGCGAATTGGCCGGCGCCACCGCCGAGGTGGTGTTTTCGGTGCAACAGGATTTGGGTGAGGCGCAGGCTTACTATCAGGACATCAAGGCCCGCGCCGTCAAACACGGGCGCGATCCGGGCGCCATCAATGTGATGCCGGGATTGATGCCGGTGGTTGGCGCCACCCGCGCGGAAGCCGAAGATAAATTGCAGCGCGTCCAGGATTTCATCCATCCGGATCTTGGGCTCAAGCGCCTGTCCTCCATATTGGGCAGCGACTTATCCGATTTCGATCTGGATGGCCCGCTCCCCGAATTGCCCGCCAGTTTGGAGCAGGCGGGCCGCCAACAAGTGGTGATCGACATGGCCAAGCGCGAAAACCTGACCATCCGCCAGCTATACGAGCGCGTCGTCGGCATCCGCGCCCACCGGGTGATTGCCGGCACGGCCGAGGATATCGCCGATGACATGGAGAATTGGCAGCAGGCTGGCGCGGCGGACGGATTCAATATCCTGTTCCTGACCTACCCGGGCGGCATTGATGATTTCATTGAAGGCGTCATTCCAATTCTGCAAGCACGGGGGCTATTCCGCACCGAATATGAAGGTATGACTTTGCGCGAAAATCTCGGCCTCGAAGCCCCCGCCAACCGCTACACGGCGGCGCGGGGTGCAAAGGCGAAGCGGGCGGGCTAAAGCACCCCCTGCTTGTTCATGGACACTTCCAGATCATGGAGCGTCTTGTAGCAGGGCAGTACGTTGCTGACGCTGGAAATGGGCTCGGTGCCGGCCTCGATGGAGGAGAAGAAATCCCGGTCTTGCAGCTCGATACCGTCGAACGATACCGCCACTTTGGACACATCAATAGGCTCGCCCTTGCCGTCTTCTAGATCGTCATAAAGGGCGTTATAGGTGCCGTTGTCACAGATGTAGCGGAAGAACGAGCCAATTGGCCCGTCATTATTGAAGGACAATGACAGGGTGCACATCTTGCCGCCCGTCGTGCGCAGCAAAATACCCATATCCATGGCGATGCCCAATTCGGGATGCATGGGGCCCTGGACGGCCTCGGCGAAGATGATCTCTTCGCCCGTCTGATAGCGAAACAGATCGATACTGTGGGCGGCGTGGTGCCACAACAGATGATCGGTCCACGAACGCGGCCCGCCGGCGGCGTTGATGTTTTTGCGGCGGAAGAAATAGGTCTGGATATCCATCTGCTGGATCGCCAATTCTCCGGCCCGGATTTTCTGGTTCATCCATTGGTGCGACGGATTGAAGCGCCTGGTGTGGCCGACCATGCAGGTAAGGCCGGTTTCCTTCTGCTTCTCGTTGACCGCTTCGGAATCGGCCCAGGTGTCGGCGAGGGGGATTTCCACTTCCACATGCTTGCCCGCCTCCATGCACTGGATGGCTTGGGCTGCGTGCATCTGGGTTGGGGTCGCCAGGATCACGGCATCAACGCCGGGCTGATCGATGGCTTCGGCCAGATCCGTGGTCACATGGCCGACGCCGTACTTGTCGGCGATTTCCTGGGCCTGTTCCAGGCGACGCCCAACGATGGACACGACTTCTACGCCGTCGATGCGGGCGATGCCGTCGAGATGTTTTTGGCCGAATGCGCCGGCCCCAGCGAGTGCTACTTTCATGAGTTTAGTCTCCGCGGTAATTTTAAGTCTGATTTTCCAAAATAAGATGGCCCAGCGCCGTGTTCGAAGCGGGCACATGATAATGCTTGTGGATCACGTCGACGGCCTCGTCGAGGGCGCCGCGCATGATCAGCCACATGACCAGTTCGATGCCTTCCGAGCCGGCTTCGCGTACATAATCGATATGCGGCATTTCGGCCAGTTCCGCCGGGTTCTTGATCAACCGCTCCAGAAAATCGGCATCGAATTCCTTGTTGATGAGCCCGGCGCGCTCGCCCTGGAGCTGGTGGCTCATGCCGCCGGTGCCCCAGATCTGGACGCTCAAATCCTCATCGTAGCTTTCAATTGCTTCGCGCAAAGCTTTGCCAAGATTAAAGCAGCGGCTTCCGGATGGCGGCGGATAGACCACCACATTAACGGCGAACGGAATGATCTTGCAGGGCCACGCATCGGGCTGGCCGAACAAAAGCGACAAGGGCACCGTCAGCCCGTGATCGACTTCCATTTCGTTGACCACGGTAAGATCGAAATCCGATTGAATGACCGATTGGGCGATGTGTGAGGCCAATTCGGGATGGCCTTGAAGCGCCGGCACCGGGCGCGGCCCCCAGCCTTCGTCTGCGGGCTGAAATTCCTCGGCACAGCCAATGGCGAATGTGGGAATGGATTTGAGATCGAACGCTGTCGCATGATCGTTATAGCAAAGGAAGATCACGTCGGGCTTGGCTTCGGCGATCCATTGCTTGGAAAAATCATACCCCGCGAAGACCGGCTTCCAATAGTCTTCGCCGGTTTTGCCGAGATCGATCGCGGCGCCGACGGCGGGAATGTGCGACGTGGTGAGGCCTGCGGTTACTCTAGCCATTGTCCGCCTCCCCCTTATAGCGATTGCCTTCGATGGAGCGGCCGCCATTGATCATCATCTGCGCGTACTCTTCCTGGGTCATGCCGGTCATCGAGCCGGCGGCGTATTGAAAACTTTTGCCGTCCGAAGAAAACAGCTTGGACAGGAAATAGACATTGCCGCCGGACCAGATCATGCGGTTGTAATCCCGGGCCAGCACCGCCTCCTTCTGCTCTTCGGTCATTTTCCATTCGTCCAGATAGGCGCGCTCATCGGCGGCAAACCGTTCCCGGTTTTCAGCCTTCATCAAGGACATGCAACATTGATTGAGGTGGTAGCCCTTGCGCAGCATGTCGGCATCGAAAATGGTGGTGCCGGGCACGTCGCTATAGGATTTTTCCAAAGCCATGTGGTTTTCTACTCCTAAATTCATTCCCCCACGCCAGATGTTATACCGAACAGAAATCCTGCGGAACAGACCTTTGCGGCGTCACTCGGTTTTGACGTTGATCAAGGTGCCCTGGCGGCGCTGATGGCAGGCTTGGCTCTGTAATTCACGCAACGCCAGGAGAATGCCGCCATGGCCACAGCCAAGCCGTCACCACGATTGACCCATTTTGCACTGTTCGTCGAAGATTTGCAGAAAATGCAGGATTTTTATACAGGCGTCATGGGCCTCACCGTGACCGATCAAGGCCCGTTTCCGGACCCGGACGTTCCCGTCGATATGGTCTTCATGTCCAACGATCCCGCCGAGCATCATCAATTCGTGCTGGTCACCGGGCGCTCAGATGACGTGCCCTTCGCCCTCAACCAGCAATTATCATTCGTGGTCGAAGACCTGGACGAATTGCGATGCGTCCGCGACGCCGCCAAGGGCGCTGATGCGGGCGAAATATGGCAGCGCTCCCACGGCAACGCTTGGTCGGTCTATTTTCACGATCCGGAACAAAATCTGATCGAGGTTTATGTGCATACCCCCTGGCACGTGCCGCAGCCGCACCGGGACAGCCTTGATCTGGACGCCTCCAACGACGAGATTTACCGCGAGACCGAAGCCATCTGCCGGAGCGATCCCGGTTTCATGACCGCCGCCGAGCGCGAGACGGAGATGGCGGGCATGATGGCGACTGGCAACTAGAGCGCGCCGCTTGCAGAGCGGGGGATCGCCGGAATAAACTTCCGCCCATCATTCATTGGCCGGAAGCAAACATCATGTCTGACGAAGCGATTTCCCAACTCACCAAGGATGGCGTGCTGCGCGCCGGCATTAATCTCGGCAACGCCCTGTTGGTTACCGGCGAGGCTGAAAACGGCGATCCGGTCGGCGTCTCGCCCGACATGGCGCGTGCCATCGCCGAGGCATTGGGCGCCGAGGTTTCCTACGTTCCCTTTAAATCCCCCGGCGAGCTGGCCGACGCGGCGGCGACCGGGCTTTGGGATATCGGACTGATCGCGGCGGAGCCCAGCCGCGCCGAAACCATCGCCTTCACCGCCGCCTATGTGGAGATCGAGGCCACCTATTTGGTGCCCGCCGGCTCCGCCATCCAATCTGTGGACGAGGTCGACAAGGACGGCGTGCGCATCGCCGTATCGGGGCGTAGCGCCTATGATCTGTACCTGACCCGAAGCTTAGAACATGCCGAGCTCAACCGCGCCACCGGCGCCGATGCGACGTTCGAATTGTTCACGTCGGGCAATTTCGATGCCCTGGCCGGGCTCCGCCCGGGGCTTTTGGGCGTGGCGGCAAAGCTGGAAGGCTCGCGCATCCTTGATGGCTATTTCACCACCGTGCAGCAGGCCATCGGCACACCCAAGGCGAATACGGAAGGCGCCGCCTTCCTCGCCGCCTTCGCCGAAGATGCCAAAGCCAGCGGCATGGTGAAAGGGCTGATCGAAAAGCACGGCGTTACGGGCCGCCTGTCGGTCGCACCGCCGGCATAATTCCTTCCCCCTAGAGTTCGGGGCTGGGCGGGACTTGCCCGCCAAGCTTCACCGGACCATATATACGCTTCAACCAAATCGCCCAAGGACCCGACCTGTGGCCGGAAGCAGCATCGATATTGACCGCCCAAAAGCTAAGAACCTTCGCTATCTGTCGAGGACAGCGGGGTTCCTGAAACCGTATTGGCGGCGGGGCATCCTGGCGATCATCGCGTTGACGGTAACCGCGCTGGCTATTTTGGCGTTGGGACAAGGGCTTCGCCAGTTGATCGATGGCGGCTTTGCCGGCGGTGATGCGGCGGCCCTCGATCAGGCGTTGATATTTCTGCTGTCGCTATCGGTGGTCATGGCGCTCGGCACGGCGGCGCGCTTTTATCTGGTCTCCTGGCTCGGCGAGCGTGTGGTAGCCGATTTGCGCCAAGCCGTGTTCGAGCGGGTGATGACCCTGCATGCGGGCTTTTTCGAAACCACCAAGACCGGCGAGGTTTTGTCGCGCCTGACCACCGACACGACGCTTTTGCAGACTGTGATCGGCTCGTCGGCATCCATCGCGCTTCGCAATGCCCTTAATCTGCTGGGCGGCATTGTCATGCTGTTCGTCACCAACCCGGTGCTCACGGGCCTGGTATTTCTGGTAGTGCCGGTGGTGGTGGCGCCAATCATGATCTTTGGGCGGAGGGTGCGCCGCCTTTCCCGCGCCAGCCAGGACCGGGTGGCCGACGTCGGTGCTTTTGCAGAAGAAACCATCAACGCCATGCGCACCGTCCAGGCCTTCACCCACGAGACCGAGGACAACCGCCGCTTTTTCGGCGAGGTTACCGGCGCCTTCACAACGGCCATCGCCCGCATCCGCATGCGCGCCATGCTGACATCGGTAGTGATCCTGTTGGTGTTCGGCGCCATCGGCGTGATCCTCTGGATCGGCGGGCGCGATATGCTGGCCGGCGAGATATCCGGGGGCGAGCTGGCGGCATTCATCTATTATGCCACCATCGTCGCTTTCTCGGTCGGCGTCATTTCGGAAGTTTACGGCGAGCTTCTGCGCGCTGCCGGCGCCACCGAACGATTGATCGAATTGTTGGAGACAGAGCCCGGCATCGCCTCTCCCGATCACCCGGAGCCATTGCCCGAACCGGCCACGGGCCGCGTTGCGTTTGAGAACGTCACCTTCCACTACCCGTCGCGCCCGGACCAGGCGGCGCTCTCCGATTTTACCTTGGCAGTGGAGCCCGGCGAAACCGTCGCCCTTGTCGGCCCGTCGGGGGCCGGCAAATCCACCGTCTTCCAGCTCCTGCTGCGTTTCTATGATCCGGCCCAAGGCGCCGTCACCGTCGACGGCGTCGATGTGCGCCGCGCCGACACCAAATTGGTGCGCTCCCGCTTCGCCCTGGTGCCCCAAGATCCCGTGATTTTCTCCACCGACGGCGCCGAAAATATCCGCTACGGCAATCCGGCAGCCGACGATGGGGCGGTGCGCCGGGCGGCGATTGCTGCAGAGGCGGCGGAATTTCTGGATCAATTGCCGGAAGGCTTCGCCACATTTTTGGGCGAAAAGGGCGTGCGCCTGTCCGGCGGCCAGCGCCAGCGCCTGTCGTTGGCGCGCGCATTATTGCGCGACCCGGCGGTTTTGTTATTGGACGAGGCAACGAGCGCCCTGGACGCGGAAAGCGAACGGCTCGTTCAGGCGGCGTTGGAGAAATTGAAGGCGGGCCGCACTACGCTGGTGATCGCGCACAGGCTGGCGACAGTCATCAACGCCGACCGGATTCTGGTCATCGACGGCGGACGATTGGTTGCCAGCGGCACCCATACGGAGCTGTTGGATTCGAGCCCGCTCTATGCGCATCTGGCGGCGTTGCAGTTCGACGCGGGGCGGAGCGCCGAGATTACGGCGGAAATCGCGGAATAGAAAATTAACGCCGGTCAAGGCGCAAGCCTGGCTCGCTTGCTAGATTGTTCTTGTCATTGGGAAAAGGAGTGAGCCATGAAAAAATATTCATTGCCGATAGCGACCTTGTTTTTCGCGCTCCTGTTTCCGGCTCAGGCTTGGGCCGATGGGGCGTTTGGGCCCGGAGGCGGCGACGGGTTTTACCATATGTGGGGCGGCGGTATGATCTTCGGCCCGCTGATGATGATCTTATTCCTCATCCTGATCGTCATGGCGGTGGTCGCTATCGTCCGTTGGCTGGGCGGCGGATCAACCATGCCGCCGGCTAATATGCCGAAGTCGGCGCTGAACATCCTGGACGAACGGTTTGCCCACGGCGAAATCGAACAGGATGAATACGAAAGCCGCAAGCGGACCTTATCGCCCTAAATTAGCATTTCCTGTTTCAAGGCAGTTTACGTGGACCTTGCCGCCTGTCAGGGATTTGCCTCGTCCTGTTGCTGGCGCGCTCGGTCCCTCAAGTGGCCACCGATGCTTTGCGCCTCGATGAAGATGCGTTTGATCTCAGGGTAGGCTTCCTTGATGCGGCGCTCCATATCGGAGATGGCGGCTTCTACCTGGTCCGAATCCATCGCGCCGGAAAAATCGACGCTGAGGGTCAGCAGGATATCTTCCGGCCCCATATGCATGGTCAGAACTTCGTTAATGGTGTTGATGCCTTCGCCAGCGGCCACCAGGGCGCGGACGCCGTTTACGGTAGCCTGGCTGGCGCCTTCTCCGATCAGGAGCCCCTTGCATTCAAAGGCCAGGAGCGCCGCGGTGACCGCCAATATGACGCCGATCACGACGGAGGCGACGCCGTCCAATACGGGCATGTTCAAGGCTTCGGCTAGCCAGATGCCAACAAAGGCGACGATCAGGCCGAGCATGGCAGCGGTGTCTTCAAAGAGAACCGTGAAAATGGCAGGATCCTTCGAGCGGCGGATTGCTTCGAAATAGCCGCGCCCCTCCCGGCCCCTGTTGAATTCGCGAAAGGCGATGGTCCAGGCGATGGCTTCGAATATGCCGGCGAGGCCAAGCACGATAAAGTTGACTGCGGTATCGGTGACCGGATGGGGCTCACGGATTTTGGAGATGCCCTCGAACACCGACACCCCGGCCCCCAATCCAAAGATGATGATGGCTACCACGAAGGTCCAGAAATAGAGCTCCATGCCATAGCCGAAGGGATGCTGGGCATCGGCGGGCCGGTCGGCGCGCTTGAGGCCATAGAGCAGCAACAATTGATTGCCGGTATCCACCAGCGAATGGATGGCTTCCGACAGCATTGCCGAAGAGCCGGTGAAGAAGGCGGCGAAAAATTTGGTGACGGCGATCAGCAAATTGCCGGCGAAGGCCGCATAGATGACTTTTTTCGAATTCGAGTGCGCCATCGCCTAGTTTTGCTTCCCGGCAAAGCGGGCGGCGCCGGCCCCGGCGATATTGCCCGACGCCATGGCCCAGGCTAGCGCATAGCCATGCCCGCCCATGAACGAAATCAGGCGCGCATTGACGCCGGCCCCATAGAGGCCCTTGATGACACGGCCATCTTCGGCCAGCACGTTGGTTTTTTCATTGGTGGCGACGCCGCCGCCGGAATTGGTAATCACCCGGCGCGTCGGCCCCAGCACATGAAACGGACCTTTCGAGTTTTTGGCCAGGGACGCTGCCAAGTCCGCCGGTTTGCAGCCAATGTGGCGGGCGGCGGCGGTGATGCTGGGTGCCTCGAAATGCCAGTCCCAGGCGCGGCAATCCTCTAGGTACGCATAGCCCACTTCCGGCGCCGTGCCGATGAACGGCTTGCCAGTCAGCGCCCAGCCGTCGCGCCCTGGTCCGACGTCATCGGAGGGCTTCGCCAGCTTGGCGGCGGTGGCCGCGTCGACGACAATAAAAATCTCCTCCCAGCGATCTTCGAAGCCGGGCATCAGGATGGATTCGGCCAGCTTGGTTTTGATGCGCGCGCCTATTTTTGTCACCAGCCGGGCGCCAGCGGCCACCAGCCCCGGCGACGGCTCGACGAAGGGAAAATCCATGAAACGCAATTGCGGCAAGTTGATTCGGGCCATGTTCTGGGTCTTGGCGCCGATGCGCATGGCCATGCGGTGGCCGTCGCCGGTGGCGAAGTCGCGGAGCGGTATGGCCAGCTTCAAATTTGGCGCAACGCGTTCGACCATCGCCCGGTTGGCGCTGTAATCGCCTGCCGCCAAAACAACGGCACCGGCTTCGATGAAACAGGGGCCGTCTTTGCTATCGGCGCGCACCCCGGCAATCCGGCCCTTGTAATCGAGGATCAATTCCGCCCCTGGTGTATTCAATCGAATATCCACTCGTTTCTTGGCCGCAGCCCGGACCAGCACGTCTACCAGATGCCGGCAATCGGGCTGCACCACATGCATGCGCGGCGTGCCGTGCGGACCTTCCGGGTGGGGGCCGGAGAATTTGACGCCAAGGGCGATAAGGTTCTCTAATTCCGCCGAACAGGCGCGCATCATGAACTTGGTGCTGGTCACGTTGATCTTGGTGCCGGCCTCCTTGGCCATGGCCACTACATCGGCCAGATGCCTGGCGTGGCTGTCCTTAACCCCGGCAGCCTTTTGCACCGAAGTTCCAGACGCGGTCATGATGCCGATGGACATGGCGGTCTTGCCGCCGGGATCGCCGGTTTTTTCCAAGACAATGGTTTTGGCGCCCGCCGTTGCCGCCGCCAATCCGGCGCGCAATCCGGCGCCGCCGCCGCCGATAACGACCACGTCGGCTTTATCGTCCCAGCCCAGATTTGTCATGTGGCTGGGCTCGAGCCGCCGTCGATATTGATGGCGGTGCCGGTCACGTATCCGCCGGCATCGGAGGCAAGCAAGCAGGCGACGTTGGCATACTCATCCGCCGTGCCCATGCGCCCCAGGGGAATGCGTCCGCCGAGGATTTCTTGGTATTCCTCCATGGATTTTTCGGGCGCGCCCCGGTCGCGCATTTTCTCCAACTGATCGGTGACGATCAATCCGGTGCACAGCGCGTTGACCAGAATGCCGTGGGGCGCGTATTCCAGCGACAGCGATTTGGTGAGGTTCAACCCGGCGGCTCTGGATACCGTAGTTGGCGTTGATCCGGCGCGCGGCGATTTGGCGCCGGTGTTGAGGATATTGATGATCCGGCCCCAGCTGCGCTCCTTCATGCCCGGCAAGGCCAGACGGATCATGCGGATGGCGCCGAACAATTTCAATTCCAGATCCGCCTGCCACATTTCGTCGGTGACTTCCTCGAACGGGCGGGCCATGGATGAGCCCGCATTGTTGACCACGATATCGATCTGGCCGAGCCCATTGATGGCTTGATCGAACGCGCTTTTGACGCCGTCGGCGGAGGAAACATCGGCGGTGCAGGTGATCACCGCCGCCGATGGCGCGGCGGCTTCGATCTCGGCTTTGGTGGCTGCAAGCACGTCTTCGCGTCTGGCGACGATGGCCACGCCCGCCCCCGATTCTGCGAAGCGCATGGCCATGGCCCGGCCCAACCCCCTGGAGCCGCCGGTGATAATCGCATTGCGCCCGTCCATGCGTACGTCCATTGCATTCCTCCGCTGTTGTTTGTTGTCGTTAGATTGATTATTCGGTTAGCGCCCCTTCCATTGGGCCGGGCGTTTTTCCATGAAGGCGCGGCGGCCTTCGATATAGTCTTCGCTGTTGAAGCAGGCGTCCACCAGCTCCTGGCAGCGGGCGTCGTCGCGCTGCTCCGCATCCAGGCGGGAGGCGCGCACATTGACCTTCATGGAGCGTACCGTCAGCGGTGCGTTGGCGGCGATGCTGCGCGCCGTTTCCATGACCGTCTCTTCCAGCTTGTCCACCGCCACCACATTATTGACCAAACCCATGCGCAGGGCTTCGCTCGCGTCAAAGCGGCGCCCGGTCATGAGAATTTCGTTGGCATAGGCGGGGCCGACAAAATCGGTGAGCGCCTTGACCGCGCCCGCTTCGTAGCCGAGGCCCAGCTTGACCGCCGGTATGCCGAACTGGGAATCGTCGGAGGCGAAGCGCATATCCGCTTTCAGCGCCGTCGCCAGCCCGCCGCCGATGCAAAAGCCCTGGATCATGGCGATCAGCGGTTTTTCCAAATTCTCGAAGGCTGCGTTTACCTGACGGCCGACCTCATTGTATTCGGCGATCAATTCCGGCGACGAGCGGCGTTCCTCGAACTCCGAAATATCGGCGCCGGACACAAATGCCTTGCCGCCGGCGCCGGTCATCACCACCGCGCCGATGGTGTCGTCTTCCGAATAGGCGGTCAGAATTTCGATCATCGCCAGACGCATTTCGTTGGCCATGGCGTTGCGCCGTTCGGGGTTGTTGAAGATCATCCAGCCGACGCCGTCTTCGGCGCGGGCGATCATTTTTTCGGTGTTCAATTGCATGGTCTCGCTCCCCTGATTTGCTTATCCTTATCCTAGAATGGGCTCCGGCAATTGAAAAACATTCAATTTATTGGTCCAATCGGGCCAAAAGGGAGGCTTCAAATTTGACATTGCTTATTGATCTTGTGGACCAGGTTCGGGATTTGACCGATGCCGGTGCGTTCAAAGCCATGGCGGAGCAATTGCGCGGCCATGCCGAGCCCGCCTTTGCGCCCGAAGCCCCCATCGATGAATTGCGGGCTGGTGTTGCCGCAAGTCGCGCCGCCGCCGAGCTAGAAATCGGCGCCCGCGCCCTGGCCGGCGTTCCTGGCGCCGTCTCCGAAGAGGCCAGCCAATTGCTGAGCAATGTCGGCCATCTGCAATGCATCAATGCGCAAGCGCGCCTTGCCATGTACGCCATCCCCGCCCAATTCGCGGCGCCCGCCGACGGCCTCAGTGGCGCTGCGCTAGATAACCCAGCGGTGCTTGAAGACATCGCTTCGTCCGATCCCGCCGATTTCGAAACCTTGCGCAATATCTCCGCCTATCACCGGGAACATGCGCGCTTTCATGCGCATTATTGGATGGAACGGGGCGCCGAATTGGCGCGTGAAGCGTCCAAAATCAAGCTGATCGGTGATCACTGGATTGCCGGCGGCGGTCCCAAACCCGATACCGGGCTCGATTATACCGACATCCGGTTTCGCGCCGCGCCGTGTACCGATCTGAATGTGTTTCAGGCGATCCATGATATCGGCATTCTGTTTCTGGAAGGCGCTGGCGAGCCGCCGGAGATTGGCATTTTGAAAACCCGCCTCGGTGATCTTAGTACCGAGATCGGCGAGAACGGGCGCTTCCTGGCCACCATGATGGGCGGCGCTTGGGAGCGGGAATCGATGATGCTGGCCCCGGACCTGATCATCGCGGCCTGGCCGCGCCTTCAGGTGGTCGCCTCCAACTGGCGCAGCGCCCTCGGCATGGTGGTGATGGGGCGGCTATTGGATGGCGTGCTGGCGCGCATGAATTCCATCGATTTCGCGCCGGCGGCGGTGCGCGCTGATATGGGCGGTGCCGGCACGCGGCTTCGGGATGCAGGCTGGGCCCTCGACATGGCCGCCAAGATTTCCGCCGAGACCGGAAGTTTCATGGCCGACAACGATTGGCGCTACGCCCGCTACGCTGCGTTTCTTAGCGACAAATTCTAAGCCGGAAATTCTTCGCGCCAGAGACCGAGCTTTTGCTGGGCGGCGCGGTCGGAGACACTGAACAGCAAGGCGCCGCCGGGGCTGTCGATCCGGTGGCGGTGCCAGCCGGGCACCACGAACACATCGCGCTCCGCAAATTCGAAAACCTGGTCTTCGATGATGGTCCGCCCGGCGCCTTCGATGGCGCAATAGACGAGGCCGTCGGTGGCCCGGTAATCGTTGCCTTTGAAGCCTTTGGGCAAAAGCCGCATGGCGGCGTCCATGGTCGGTGTCGCCGCACCACCATCGGTGGGATTAATGTAATGCAATTTGTGGCCATGCACCGGATGCGCATCCTGGCCTTCGGCGAGGCGCATCAGGGCGGCGCGGGTTTCCTCGAAGCCATAGCGGAACACCGGCGAGGCGCGACCGCCATTCCCTCCCGTATCGGGCGCCATGTTGGCGCCGTAGCGGGCCGGGGAATAGCCGTCCGGTTTGGTAATGGATTGGCTGACGTCGTTGTGAAATTCGCGGAATACGGCGTCGAAAAATCCGACCATGGGCGTATCCAGAACGTCCAGCCAAGTTACGTCCTCGATGCCTTCGTTGATATGATCGTGCCAGCTCCAATAGGGGGTGACTACGAAATCGCCTGGTGACAAGAGCGCCCGCTCGCCGTCGACGGTGGTGTAGGCGCCGGACCCTTCGAGCACGAAACGCAACGCCGTCTGTGAATGCCGGTGGCAGGGGGCGGTCTCGCCGGGGCGCACAAGCTGGATGCCGGCATAGAGGGAATTGGTGACCCGCATTTCGCCATGCCATGCCGGGTTTTCCAGCACCAGTACGCGGCGAAAGGCGTCTTCGGCGGTGACAATGGCGCCGGCCTCTAAAATGTCTGGGCGCAGATCCTCGTAGGCCCAATGCACCGGCTGCCCGGTGGCCGCCGGCTTGGTCAGATCGACGCCGCGCCGAGCCACCCACAGGGCGCCGACATTCTTGGCGCCAAGGCGTTTATGAAAATCCGCTTGTTTATCGCCGCTCATGTGGCGCCCGCCGCTACCGGCACCTCGCCGATGATCTCGGTCCGGTGCATGATGCGCCTTGCTGCCGGATCGAAGGCTTCGCGCCGGTGCATGGTGCAGCGATTGTCCCACATCAGCACATCGCCCGATTGCCATTGATGGCGGAAGAGAAACTCGTCCCCGGCGCAGAACCGCCAGAGTTGATCGAGCAACGCCTCGCTTTGCTCAACTTCCATGCCGATGATATGGGCGTGCAGACGGCGGCCCAGGAACAGGGCCTTTTTTCCGGTTTCGGGGTGCAGGCGGATCATCGGGTGGTGGGCGCCAGGCATGGTGCTCACATCATCGCTCGCCGTCTTGCCGGGCCGCAAATCGCCGCCTGAGTCGTGGGTTTCGTCGTGGTTAAGCTGGCGCCCATCTATCGCCTCCAGCAATTCGGGCGGCAATGCATCCAGCACCGCATACATATTCAGATAGCTGGTATCGCCGCCCGTCTCGGGTATCTCGTGAGCATGGAGGACGCTGGCCGTTGGTGGCCGCTCAATATAGGCCATGTCCGTATGCCAGGACGCTTCGCCGTCGCCGAGGACGCCGATGGCCTGGCCGCCTTCCTTGACGTTGGAGACGACCAGCACTTCGGGGTGCCCTGGGCTGTGGTATTGATCCCAGGTTGGCACCCGGTCCAATTCGCCGAACTGTTCGGAAAAGGCGATCAATTCCGCATCGTTCAAATTCTGGCCGCGAAAGCGCAGGACCAATTTTTCGAGCCACGCGGCGCGGACGCCGGCAAGGGTTTCTGCATCGAACGGTTGGCGCAAATCCAGCCCCGATATTTCGGCGCCAAGGCTTTCGGTGAGTTTCGTAATTTCAAATGCCATGACTAATCCCGCGCGCGGCCCAGCAGATTATCGGAAATTATGCGCTGCTGAATTTCCGACGTGCCCTCGAATATCTTGGTCAGGCGCGCATCCCGCCAATAGCGTTCTACCTGATGATGCTTGGTATAGCCCGCGCCGCCATGAATTTGAATGGCCTCGCTGGTAACCCGCTCGGCCATTTCGGCGGCGAAGTATTTCACCATGGCGGCTTCGGTGTCCGAGCGACGGCCGCTGTCGATTGCGGTACAGACCCGGTGCAGCAGGGCTTCGGCGGCCTCAATCTCGGTGGCCATCTGCGCGATCTTGAAACGGATCGCCTGAAACTCGGCGATTGGCCGCCCGAACTGCTGGCGCTCGCCAGCGTAAGCAATGGAATCTTCCAGCGCCCCTCTGGCGAGGCCGATGGAGCGCGCCGCCGTGTGGGCGCGGCCCAGCTCCAGACTTTCCGCCATTAGGTAAAAGGCGCGGCCCTCTTGCCCAAGCATGGCGTCTTGCGGCACGCGCACATTGTCGAAAGCCAATTCCCAGGTCTTCCAGCCGAAATAGCCGATCTTGGGGATCGGCGTTCCCTGCAAGCCATCCACAAATTCACCGCGCGGTTTTTCCACCATGAGCGCCGTCAATCCCCGGTGCGGATGGGCTGGATCCAGCTCCGGCTCGGTGCGGGCGATGACAATGATGCAATCGGCGCCGTCCGCGTAGGTGCACCAATATTTATTGCCGGTGATCAGCCAATCGCTGCCATCCCGGCGCGCTCTTGTCTGGATGTTGGAGACGTCGGAGCCGGTCTGCGGCTCGGACATGGCCAGCGCGCTCAAAAATTCGCCCTTGGCGGCGCGGCTCAAAATATCGCGGCGGCGGTCATCGGCCAGGGTCTCGGTGCCCATGATCCAGCTACCATGGCGGGGCAGGGTGCCGGCGCTCATCCAGGCCCGGCTTAGCTCCTCGGCGACGATGCAATATTCGAACGCGCCGAGCCCCATGCCGCCGAATTCCTCGGCAATGAGGATGCCGAAGAAGCCGAGATCGGCCATCTTCTGGATCAGCTCGGCGGGAATGTCACCTTCGATAGGGTCCAGCTTGTTGGCCAGGGGCAGGATTTCGTTGATGGCGAAATTGCGAGCGGTTTCCTTGATCAGGCGCCGCTCTTCGGTCATCAGGACGGGAGGTGCATTCATGGCTTCCAAGTTCAATTGACAATTGGCGGGGCGGCATGTGTCATGGGCCGGGGCGAGTACAGCATGGGGAACCCACGATGGCAACGGCGGGCGAGCGCGACGTAAAGGCAAACGGGATTTCGATCCATTGCCGTATCGATGGCACCGAAGGCGCGCCCTGGATCACCTTTTCCAACTCCCTGGCCACGGATTTGCACATGTGGGATGCGCAGGCCGAAGCCTTTGGGCGCGACTACCAATTGCTGCGCTATGATTTTCGCGGCCATGGCGGCACGGATGTGACGTCGCCGCCCTACGATTTGGCGTTACTCGCCGCTGATTTGATCGGGCTTTGGGACGCGCTTGGCATCGAACAAGGCCACTATGTGGGGCTTTCCATCGGCGGTGCCATGGGGTTGGAGCTGGTCACCAGCTATCCGGAGCGGGTCTTAAGCGCCGCCATCTGCGATGCCCGCTGCCGCTCCACCCAATATCATTTAGAAGGCTGGGCGGGGCGCATCGAAGCGGTCTTAGCGGGCGGCATGGAGGCGATGGTCGAAGAATTCACCGGTGGCTGGTTCACCCCGGCGGCTGATCCGGCGGACGTGGATAAGATTGCCGCCATGATCCGGGCGACGGACTTGGATGGCTTCCGGGGCGGCGTCGCTGCCGTCGCCGGCGTCGATCACGAAGCCAGGCTCGGCGATATCCAGTGCCCGGCGCTATTTTTGGCCGGCACCGAAGACGTCGGCGATTTCCCCAAACAGGCGGTAGATATGCACGAAGCCGTGCCGGGTTCGGCGTTGGTGCTCTTGGAGCGGGCCGCCCATCTTTGCAATATGGAGCGCTCCGATGCTTTCAACGAAGCGCTGCGCGACTTTCTAGCCAGCCAATAGACGATCGCGGCGCATATGCTTCCAAAGGATCAGCCCCGCCATGACGGCGGCGGCGGCGATGGCTATGTTCGAATTATAGACCACGTGCATGGCGCCTTCGAATATTGCCGTCGGCACGCCGTCTTTGAGCCCGGCGGCGGCGCCCAGAAATCCGGCGATGGCGGCGCCATAGGCAATGCCCAACGCCCGCATGGTGGCGGTGGCAGAGGCGGTCATGGGCTGTTCCTCCTTCGGCGCCGCGTTGATCGCCCAGACAACCAAATGGTTGTAGGACATGCCGGTGCCGACGCCCACCAATGTAAAGCTTAACCCCAAAAGCCAGACCGGCCCGGTGATCACGAACAAGGCCGTGCCGATGGCGCCTGCAAATAACAGCCCGAGCCCGACGCTGATCGAGACGGCGACGGCGCGGCCCTGCAAGCCGCCGACAACCACCGCCGCCACCGTCCATAGGAACGAAGTGAGCGCAAATATAAAAGCCGCGACTAGGGGCGTTTGCACGTGCAGCAGTTGCAAAAATAGCGTCGCGAAGGCGCCGATCACGGTGTGCACCACCGATATGATCAACAAAATCCAATAGGTGGCGCCCAGCTTGGCAAACAGCGACAAGGCCTGGGATGGAAACATCTTGTTTTCGGCGCGGCCGTCGCGGGAGAAGAAATAAACGGTCACGGCGAGGGATAAAATCACCATGCCGCTGCGCGCCGCCATGCTATCAAACTGGGAAGAAACGCTAAGGCAGATAATGGCAGCGGCGATCATCGCCAGCCGCGCCACCGGCATGGTGCGCGCCTTGTCGGACATCTGGCTACCGATGCGGCCGGCGGGCACGAAACGCCAGACCATGAAAATAAAGATCACCGCCAGCGGCACCACCGCCCAAAAGGCGCCGCGCCAGAAACCCAATTCCGCGAACACGCCGCCGAAGGTGGGCCCAAGAATGGTGGCGATACCCCAGGTTGCCGAGATAAAGGACAGCGCCCGGGCGCGCAGATTGGCGGGGATCACCTCGCCGATCATGCCGTAGCATTGGGAAATGACCGAGCCGCCGCCCAATCCTTGAATCAGGCGCCACGATATGAGGGCGACGATGCTGCCCGACATGGCGGCGCCCATGGTGCCGACTAGGAACACCAGGCCGGCCAGCGCATAGCCGCTGCGCCGCCCCAAGGTCCGGCGGATCGGCTCGGCGCTGGAGGTGCCGATGATCGAGCCCACCGAAAAAGAAATCAGGGTCCAGGTATAGAATTGCATGCCGCCCACATCGGCGATCACCGTCGGCATGATCGACTGGATCAGATAGACGTCGGTTCCGAACAATAATACGCCGAGATTGAGGGTAATGGTGTAGCGGGCCAGCCCGCCCCGGAATAAATCCGCCCATCTGGTTTTCTCAGGCACGCCCGTTGTTTTGGCCGCCATCTATTCGGCGGCCAACTTTTCGGCGATCTGGCGGCGGGCCTGGAGGATCAGCGGGATGGTAACCATCAGCGCTGCAACCGCGAAAATCACATTAACTCCATAGACCCAGTTCATGGCGTGGGCCAGGGTTTCGGGTTCGGGCCGGGCAACCGGGCCGAGCCCGCCCATGGTGGCGATCAGACCAGCGAGGGCGCCGCCGAAGGCAAAGGCCACCGTGCGGATGGTCTGTACGGCGGCGCCGGCGATATGGCGTTCGTCGTCATCGGCGGCGGCGATGGCGCGCTGGATCAGGGGATTGTTGAACAATCCCGTGCCGAAGCCGATGGCGAAAAAAGCGAACGACAAATAGAGCACCGGCCCCGATGTCACGAACAGGGCCAGCCCGATGGTTCCGATCAACATCAGGATCATGCCCGACAAGATGGAAATCAATTCCCGCTGCCCGGTCCAGGTGGCGACAATGAAGGCGCCGGTAGTCCAGGCAAAGGACATGATCGCCGCGAGGTACGCGGCCACCAGGGGCGAGGCGCCGTGCAGCACCTGCAAATACAGCGTCGAATAGACGTTGAGAAAAATCAAAATCACCGTCGACAGCAGCATCGCCCAATAGGCCATGCCCATGGTTGAGAAGATATCCATGGCTTTTCGGGGCAGCATGGGCTTTTCGGCGCGCGCATCGAGGCGAAAAACAAACACCGCCAATATGACCGACGCGGCGATCAGCAATCCACGCATCAGGTTGTCGTCTACCTGGGAGGTCAGGCTCAAAAGTAGGACCGAGCTGCCCAACAGAATGAGCCGCCGGTACGGGATCGCCGAAAGTTTACCGTGGCCCTCGGTGGATTGGATGATTTTCCAAGCCGCCAGGGTGATCAAGATGCTGAGCACGCCGAGGCCCCAAAAGGCGCCGCGCCAATTGCCCAATTCGGCAAAGATGGCGCCGAAGCCGGGCCCGATCAGCGTTGCCACGCCCCAGACGGTAGAAATCACGCTCAAAATGCGCCCGCGCAAATGAGCGGGATACATAGAGCCGACCATACCGTAGCTTTGCGCGACGATGGCGCCGCCGCCGAGCCCTTGAAAAAATCGCCAGAAGACGAGAACCAGCATATCGTCGGCGAGCGCCGCGCCAACCAGGCCGATCACCATCATCAACCCGGCGCCGGCATAGGACGTCCTATCGCCAAGGGCATCCCGCATCGGCCCGGCGCTGGCGCCGCCGATGACCGAGCCGACGGCGAACAGGGAAAACGACCAGGAATAATATTGCATGCCGCCAATTTCGGCGGCGATTGAGGGCATAATTGTCGATACTACGAACGAATTGACCGCGAACAGGATGGTGCCCATGGTGAGCAGCAGGGTATAGACCGCGTACTGCCCGCTCAGGATTTCAGACCATCCGCTGCCGCTGCGGTTTGGATCGCTTTTGTTGGATTCGGTGTTTTGAGACATTGGCGCCCATGATCGCCCTTGGGCCGGGCAAGGTCAATTCCGCGTTGGCGTTATCCCAATATTCAAGCCAGATTCGGCAATTGATCGGCGGTGTAGAATTTGGCTTCCTGGACGCAGTTCCATATCCAGCCGACCCCGTTTTTGTCGAAATAGGGATTGATGAATTCCCACACCACTTCGCCTTCCGGGGTGATCTGGAAGATACGCCCGCGGCCGCCCTCGGCCACCAGAATGTTGCCGTTAGGCAGAATTTCGGCCCCAGACAGGAAGGCGCTTTGGAACGAATACATGGGTGTGTCTTTGTATTCCCACACCACTTCGCGGGTTTTCATATCGAACTCAAGGACACGGGAATGGACGATCGCGCCACTGCCGTGGGTGCGGTAGCTGCCATTGTCAAAAACCAGGATATTGCCGTTCGGCAAAAGATGCGGATCGTGCTGGCCGAAGAACGGGCCGGGGCCGAAACGCTCCAACACCTTGCCGCTGGATTTCTCCACAATATATATTCGCGACAGCTGCCGGGATGACATCATCACCCGCTCATCATCTAGAAAGAACGCGGCGTTGAGATGGGTCCATTCCCAGCGGTTGCAGCTTTCGGGCAGGATATCTATCTCGGTGTCCAGATGCTCCGCCGCGTGCCATTCCCACAAGAGATTGCCGTCCGCATCCACTTCGCGTACCACGTCGGCGAGCATGCGATCGAGGGGCTCACCACCGCCTTTGACTTTGGCGGCTAGGCCTGCGTCCATCTCCTCCATGGAAAGATAGATGGCGCCGCCGTGGGCCAGGCGGCGGCCGTCATGGTGGTGGTGCAGATCAAGATGTTCCCAGACGATATTGCCGTCCCAGTCATATTCCCGAAGCGCGCCGCCCTTGAACAGGGAATAGGTCGGCGTCCAGTTCCAAAGATCGTCCTCGACTTTGGCGTTCACGAACAGATTGCCGTTCGGCAATATGTAGCCGTAATTACCCGGCTGGCAGCCGAGGTCCCAGCGATGCATCTCGTTGCCGTCCATGTCGATCAGGAAGACCGCATTGGTCTCGTTCAAAGGCGCATACAATGTGTAGCCCTGGCAGGCTTTGTCCGGGTTGTGGGCGGTCAGCCCTGTCTTGGCGACGCGCCGCCAGGTTATGGGGTCGACCGGTCCGCCCTCCCAGCCCGGAAGGCTCGGACTTGGCCCGTCCATCAAAGCGTCGACTCCGTGCCGTAGATGGCAGTGACCTGGCTGGAAAGCACACCGCCATTGCCGTTGGCGAGCGCAATATTGGCGCCCTCGATCTGGCGCTCACCGCAATTGCCGCGCAACTGTTCCACTGCCTCGATGGTGACGAACATGCCGTACATGCCCGGATGCACACAAGATAGCCCGCCGCCATTGGTGTTGACCGGCAGGGTGCCGCCGGGTCCGATATTGCCGTCGCCGACAAAGGCTCCGCCTTCGCCTTTCTTGCAAAAGCCGAGATCCTCCAGGAACAAAATCGTGTTGATGGTGAAGGCGTCATAAAACTCGGCCACGTCGATATCACCTGGGGATAGACCGGCCATGGCGAAGGCGCGGGGGCCCGATTGGGACGCCGGGGTGACGGTCAGGTCCGGCATCTGCGCGATCTGATCGTGGGTTGTGGCCGAGCCGATGCCCAGCAGATAGGCTGGTTTTTGCGGAAAATCCTTGGCCCGCTCGGCGGACACCATGACAATGGCCGCGCCAGCGTCGGACACCAGACAGCAATCGAACAGGGTCAGGGGATCGCAAATCATGCGCGCCCCCATCACGTCGTCGATGCTCAACGGATCGCGCATTTCTGCGCGCGGGTTCTTCATCGCCCATTCCCGGGTCGAGACCGCAACCTGCGCCAGATTTTCGCGGGTGGTGCCGTATTCATGCATATGGCGCGCCGCGGCAAAGGCATAAGAGATGATCGGATTGCGGGGATTATATTCCGATGCGTGAAAGGCGCCGGCGTTGGGATTGCCTTCGCGGAACTTAGCCTTGCGGTTGGAGCGGCTGGTCGAGCCATAGGCGATCAGCGCCACGTTGCAGACGCCGGTTTTGATCGCCATCGCCGCCGACTGGACGCAATTCACAAAAGACGAGCCGCCCACATTGGTGCCGTCGATATGGCTCGGCTGGATGCCCAAATATTCGGCGGCGTGCAGGGGGTGAAACACCCGCCCCATGGAGGAGACGAAAAGCCCGTCCACGTCCTGCATACCAAGCCCGGCATCGGCGAGGGCGTAGTGGGATGCCTCGGCCAGAACTTCCAGATGGTTCCTGCCGGGCAGCTCGCCAAATTCTGTGAGGCCGATGCCGACAACCGCGGCCGAGCCGCGCAATACATGTGCCATAATTTTAGCCTCCCGCGCTACGAAACAAAATAAGCTTGGTGCCGTCGATCTCTCCGATGAAGGCCTCGACTGCCATGCCGATGGTGACATCCGATGGGTCCATATCGACCACCCGGCTCATCAGCCGGCCGCCTTCTTCCAGATCGACCAAGGCGATGTTCTGGTCGCCGCCTCTTTCCGGTTTGGTGCGCTCGACACTGGTGGAATAGATGACGCCCTTGCCCGACGCGATGCGCCACGATGTGTTGGGCGATCCGCAATGGTTGCAGACGGCGCGCGGATAATAAATGTTCTTGGCGCAATCATCGCAGAACTGCAGCCGGTATTCGCCGGCCTCCAGCCCTTCGCGGAAATGCTGTTCAGGTCCAACGCCCGCGAACGGGCCTGTATTGGTGTCGGTCATGGTTTTGAGCCCTCGGATTTTGTTGTGCGTGGATGGAACACTAATGCCCGGGAGCCGAATACTCCATGCCCTATTTGACCGCGCCTATGCGGCCTTGCCGAAGCGCAGCAGCTTGCCCGGAAGCGATCCCGAAGCATCGACAACGTCTTTATTTTGCCGCCGGATCACTGTGCCGTTGACGATTACCGCCTCGATGCCGGTGGCGTGGGAGATCAGGCGGTCGGCGCCGGCGGGGAGGTCGTAGGTGCGCACCGGCGGCCCGGCGCCAACGGTTTTGGGATCGAACACCACCACATCGGCGGGCAGACCAAGCCCCAGCGTGCCCCGGTCGGTGATGCCGAACACTTCGGCGGGGCGCGCCGTCAGCATCCAGACCGCATATTCGAGAGACAAAGCCTGGCGCTCGCGTACCCAGTGGCCGAGCAGGTGTGTGGCAAAGCAGGTATCGTACATCTGGCTGGCGTGGGCGCCCGCGTCCGACAGGCCAAGCACCGTATGCGGATCGCGCAACAATTCCTCGACCGCATCTTCGTCGTCGTTCAGGAGCGGCATACGGAACCGGGCTTCCAAGTCTGTTTCCAGGGCGAGATCGAGCGCCAGATCGGTGGGATCGATGCCAAGCTCCAGCGCCGCATCGACGAGCCCGCGTTCTTCTAGCTCGGGCCGCGAAGGGCAATCGGCGATGACGATCTGGCGAAAAGAACGGCGCAACGGCGGGACTTCGCCATCAACCATACTGTCCTCGGCCATGGCTTCGCGGAACTTACGGCGGAATTCCGGGTCCTGGTAGATCAGCGTTTTGCCGGTCGTATCGGCGGCGGAAACCGGCTGAAAGAAGGGGATGCGTTCCAGCGAAAACGGTGATTTGAATTGAAACTCGGTCTGTAGCGGGCGGCAAGCAACCTGCGGATAAACGGCAGCGCCATTCTCCAAAATCTCGATGGAGCGGCGCAGGTGTTCCCGGTGGCCGTCCGGGCCTTCCATGCCGGTCAGCATCGCCGTCCAGGAAACATTGCGGCCCGTATCGCGGGCCATCTGCTCGAACTCCTTGAACCAGGGTGTGCGCCCGACGGTGATCTGAATGACGCCCTTATCGGCCTCGCCGAGCGCCGAAGCCAGTTCATAAATTTCGGCGACGTCGGCCTTGCGGCTCGGCACCGGCAGGCCCTTGTAGCCGATGTGAACGGACGACTGGGACGTAGAAAAGCCAATGGCGCCGGCCTCCATGGCTTCCAAAACCATGCGCCGCATGGAAGCGGTTTCATCCGGCGTCGCGAGACGCTCCAAAGATGCAGGCCCCATTTCATAAAGCCTGAGCGGCGTGTGGCCGAGCAGCACGCCCACATTGATCGCCTTTGGCCCGCGATCAATAAAGTCGAGATATTCGGGGAAGCTTTCAAACGGCCATTCGCCGGTGCCTTCGATCAAGGCCTCATAGCTCATCGCCTCGACCTTTTCGAGGGTGCGCATGATAATTTCCTGGTGCTCGGGCCGCGTCGGCGCAACGCCGAAGCCACAGTTGCCGATGACGCAGGTGGTCACCCCGTGCCAGGGCGAGAACGACAGCATCGGATCCCACATGATCTGGGCATCGTAGTGGGTATGGATATCGACAAAGCCGGGCGCGACCACCATCCCGCCTGCGTCAATTTCGGTGGCGGCCTGACCTGGCGCATCGCCCATGGCGGCAACGCGGCCATCTTTAATGCCGATATCGCCTTCGACGCCGGCCTCGCCGGTGCCATCAATGATCGTTCCGCCCGAAATCCTGATGTCGTAATCCATGACGCTTCTCCCATCGGCAGATGCTATGCGGCTTATCCGACCTCGTCAGCTTGGCCTTAGAAGGCTGGGTGCGTCAAGTTGCGGAGTGAAACGCGGCGCATGGATTTGACTTGCCCCGGCCCAAACGCTACCAAATTGGGTCAAAGAAACAGGGGGCCAAAACCATGATCAACAAAATTTGCCAAGGCATCGAAGACGCCGTTGCCGGGATCGAAGACGGCGCGGTCATCTTAGTCGGCGGCTTCGGCAATGCCGGCGAGCCGATTGCGCTTTTAAACGCGCTCGCCGCAAGAAAGCCCCGGGAGCTGACCATCGTCTCCAACAATGCGGGCTCCGGCGATGAAGGCATCGGCCAGTTGATACTCGGCGGCTGCGTTAAGAAATTTATTTGCTCGTTCCCACGCGTCACCGGCGCTGATGCTTTTGATAAAATGTACGAAGAAGGCCTGCTTGAGCTGGAACTGACCCCGCAAGGCACTTTGGCCGAGCGCATTCGCGCCGCCGGTGCCGGCATTCCGGGCTTTTATACGCGCACGTCGGTGGACACGCCGCTCGCCGAGGGCAAGGAAGTGCGCGAATTCGCAGGTTTAGATTATGTGCTGGAAGAGGCCATCTATGGCGACGTGGCGCTGGTCAAGGCGGCGGTGGGCGACAGGTGGGGAAACCTCACCTATACTATGTCGTCCCGGAACTTCAATCCTGTGATGGCGATGGGCGCCAAGATCACCATCGCGCAGGTGGGCGAGATTGTCGATTTGGGCGGCATCGAGCCCGAACAGGTGATCACGCCCAGCATATTCGTGGACAAAGTTGTCGAGGTGGAGGCATAGCCAATGGTCGAAGCATTAAACCGCAATCAGGTGGCCTGGCGGGTGGCCAACGATATCGACGAAGGCGCGTTTGTTAATTTGGGCGTCGGCATGCCGCTGAATGTCTTAAATTATGTGCCCGAGGGGCGCGAGATTATCTTTCATTCGGAAAACGGCGTTTTGGGCATGAAGCCTCTGGAAGAGGGGGCCGAGCCTAATCTCGATCTCATTAACGCCGGCAAGCAGCCCATCTCCATGTTGCCCGGCGGCGCATTTTTCCATCATTCGGACAGCTTCGCCATGGTGCGCGGCGGTCATATCGATGTCTGCGTGCTGGGCGCCTACGAGGTTGGCCAGAACGGCGATCTGGCCAATTGGCGGCTGCCCAACACCAAATCCGCGCCGGCGGTGGGCGGTGCCATGGATTTGGCGTACGGTGCGCGCCAAGTCTATATCATGTGCGACCATAACGGCCGCGACGGCGCGCCCAAAATCGTCAAGCAATGCACCCTGCCGCTGACCGGCGCCAAGTGCGTCACCAAGGTATTCACCGATATTGCCGTGATCGAGCGCGCCGATGACGGCATGGTGGTGCGCGAAATGGCCGAAGGGCTGGAGTTCGAAGAATTGCAGGAGCGCACCGGCGCCGAATTGCGCCTCGCTAACGATTGGAAAACCCTGACGGCGCCGGATATCGCACCGCCCGAAAAACGCGCCCGCTGACACTGATGGCCGAAATCATACTTGGTATGGGCACCACCCACGGGCCCTTGTTGGCGACGCCGCCGGACGCCTGGGACGGGCGCGCCGAGGTGGACCGTAAGAACCCTGCGCTTGCCTATCGGGACGGCACCTATTCGTTCGATGAATTGTACGAGACCCGCAAAGACAAATATTTCGACGAACAAAACAGCCTTGCCGTCCGAACCGAATATTTCAATCGCTGCCAGGTTGCCTTGGATGGCTTGGGCGACACGGCGGAAGCCGCTAAGCCCGACGTGATGGTGATCGTCGGCGATGATCAGCACGAATGGTTTCTGGACGCGGTGCAGCCGTCGTTCGCCATCTATCACGCCGGCCAAGTCACCAACTACGCCCTCGACGAGGAAACCAAGGATTGGCACCGAGCCTTCGGGCGCGGCCATTCCATGGGCATGAACCATCCCGAAACCGATCAAATTTATCCGGTGGCCGATGCCTTGGCGGTGCATATGATCGAGCAGACCATCGAAGAAGACTTCGACACCTCGTCTTCGGGCGCCCAACCCATAGGCGACAAAGGGCCGCGCAATATCGGCCATGCCTATGGCTTCGTGGTGCGGCGCATATTGCGCGACAAACCGATGCCCATCGTGCCGGTGCTCATCAACACCTATTTCCCGCCCAACCAGCCGACCGCCAAGCGCTGCTATGATTACGGCAAGGCCTTGGGCCGGGCGATCAAATCGTGGGACACCAAGGCCCGCGTCGCGGTATCGGCGTCCGGCGGCATGAGCCATTTTGTCATCGACGAGGCCCTCGATAAGCGCCTGATCGATGCGCTTTTGAACCGGGACGAGGCCGCGCTCACCGCGGAGCCGGAATTCTCCTTCCGCTCGGGCAATTCGGAGATCAAGAACTGGATCATCGTCGCCGGCATCTGCGCCGAGACCGACATGGAAATGACCCTGCATGATTACGTGCCCTGCTACCGCTCCGAAGCCGGCACCGGCAGCGGCATGGCCTTCGCCACCTGGTCGTGAGCGACCGGCAAACAATCCTGGTGATCGGCGTCGGCCCCGGCACCGGCGATGCCCTCATCCGACGCTTCGCCGCCGCCGGATTTGCCGCCGTGATGGTGGCGCGCAAAATGGATCACATCGGCCCCCTGGCCGGCGAAATTGAGGCCGCCGGGGCTAAGGCCATGGCCGAGAACATCGATATAACCGACGAAGCCGCCGTCACGGATTTGTTCGCCCGCGTCGAAGCCGAATTGGGCCCGGTGAGCGTCGCCGTCTTCAACGGCTCGTACCGCCTCAAACAGCCCTTCACCGAGATCGAGATGGAGGGGTTCCAGCAAACCTTGGACGTGAATTTAACTGGCGCTTTCCTGATGGCGCGGGAAGCGGCCCGGCGCATGGGCCCAAGGGGCGCCGGCTCGATCTTTTTCACCGGCGCACAATCGACGTTTCGGGGGCGCGTCAATATGGCCGCCTTCGGCATGGCCAAGGCCGGCGCCAGAGGCCTGGCGCTCTCCATGGCCGAAGACTTAGGCCCCGAAGGCATCCACGTCGCCAACTTCAATATCGATGGCCCGGTGGACAACCCTAAGACACGGCGGCGCGATCCCAGCTTAATCGGCACGGGCAAACTCATCGACACGGCGCGCATCGCCGAGATTTATTATCAGACCCACTTACAGGCGAAAGACGACTGGGATTTCGATGTGCATATAAGGGCGGGGGAAACGTAATTCTACCGCGATCCCCCAATAAAAAACGGCGCCCCAACCGGAGCGCCGTTTGTTGTAACTTGAGCTTAAGCGTTTATTCCGCCGCTTGTTTCGAGCCTTCGCTCGCGGCCTCGCCGGTACCGTCGGCTTCGTTGATGATCGCCGCCAGCTCCTGAGCACTGGGTTTGTCGGCGGGATCGTTGATGAAGCGGCCGTGCTTTTTGTAGAACGTGTCGGTCCGGTGATGGCGCTGTACCGCCAGCGGCATGCCTTTGAAGAAATCATAGAGCGCAACGACGCCGCCGGTCCACATGGTGCGGATCATGTGCATCTTTCGCCGGCTGGCGTTAATCGCCTTCATGTCCGCGTTTTCCATGGTGTGGAAGTTTTCGCGGTCGTTTAAAGCTTCGCGCACCGCCGCCGGGGTCGCCCAATTGCAGCGGTAGTGGATCCTGCCGTCGGGACGGATGATATAAACGACGTTCGGCATAAAGCCGTATAATTTATGGAAATCGCCGTCGACAGAGTCCACCAGGACACGCCGGTGCTCGCCATAGCGAGGCGCCACCAGTTTCGCGGCTTTAAGTTTCTCGTCGAAGTTCTGGTGCGGCCCAAGCCGTTCGCCAGGATGGGCTTCGCGCACATAGATCATCAGGAATTCCACATCGGGAAATTCTGCTTTGACGTCCTTCATGTCGGGAATGTTCTTGGTGTACATGGAACAGGTGGAAGAGCCGGTCTCGATCATCACCCACTTGCCGGCGAAATCGGACAGCTTGATCGCTTCGCCGCTGGCCAGATCGGTCAGTTCGGCATCCTTGAACTGCTCGCCGGCGCGTGGGCCGATAAACATCTCGAAGTTATAATCGAGAACCTTGAAGTGGGGGTTGTTGTAGATCGGCGGTGACGGCGGTTGTTCGGACATGACATACCTCCCTGAAATCTGCGTTCAATGGCTTTGCGGCGGTTTCGGGCCGTCACAATGACATAAATTACTTTTTCGGAACTATAAACCTAATTTACCCCTATAGCCGCCCGCCGTCAAATCGCCAACCTTTTCGTCCATGCGGGAATGGTGAGATTAACTTGCCATTTGGCGGCGAAATTCGCCGGGTGCGATGCCGAATTCGCGCTTAAAAGCCCGGCTAAAAGAAATTTCGGAATCATACCCCGTCATTTCAGCGATCCGCGCCAGGCCGAGGCCGGTTGTCGTCAATATGTCGCTGGCTTGCCACATACGCCATTTGGCCAAATAGGCAATCGGCGAAATTTCCGACACTTTTTTGAACTGAAGCGCAAACCCGGACCGGGACATACCGGCGGTGGCGGCCAGATCGTCAATGGTCAGCTTATCGGCCCAGCGACTATGAATAAGCTTGATTGCGCTAGCGAGCCGGCTGTCGGTCATAGCCGCCAAGAACCCATGCGGAGTATTTGCGCGGGCCAATTGCGCCCGCAGCACTTGGATAAGAAGTATTTCGGCCAGACGCTCGATCACCGCATCCGATCCCGGTGCGTCTTCGTTCATTTCGCGGACCAGCAGGGCGGTTACGTTTTCGACACCCCCCGATGCCGGAAGCTCGAACGATTTGAGGTGAACCAGTTCTGGTAGTTGTTCCAGCAAAGGGTGCTTGATGTCGCTGCGGAATTCATAGTGGCCGCAAAGCAGTTGCGATGTGGCTGGCCCCTCTGAAAACAATTCCGGGTTTTCCAGAACGTGCATCCCAGGCACTGCGTTCCGGCCCGCCTGATCGGCCAGTGAATGCGCCTGGCCATGGGGAAAATGAAGGATATCCCCCGGCGCGGCCTCAATCTGCCGGTCCGGCAATTCGGCGATACAGCGGCCCCGAACCACCACATGGAATTGAGCGAACGGGCTTTTTGGCATCTCCATCGCCCAGGGCGCTGAGAAGTCCCGCAAAAAGTAGACGCAGCTTTTCAATCTGAGGAGCCGAAGCACATCGCTTAAAAGGTCGTGCATATTTTAATGTCGTACGAATTGATGCATACCGCTTCTTACCATAGACAATTGGTATAAACAGAAAATATCGAAAACTTTGGATTATCGGTTTGTTAAATTGTATTATTAGTCATTAAAAATCCAAAATTACATCGATATCATTTCCTTGTTCAACAGTCACCTAAACCGCAAGGAAACGACACTCATGAAATACAAGATGTTACTCACCGGCGTGGCCGCTGCCTTGGTTCTGGCCGTGGCTCTGCCCGTCCAAGGATCGGATCACAAAAAGTTGCCGAACTTCGAGCCGTCGAAGGATACCGTCAAACCGGCGGAATCCATTGGTTTCGTCAATATCGCCCCGGCGATCCAATTCGGCTCGGCCTGGGGCAATTTCGGCAAAACTGAGCACGGCACTTTCGGCAAGTTCCCGCCGAAATTCAAAACGCCGTTTCACACCCATTCGGGCGCCTACCATGGCGTGGTGATCAAGGGCGTGATGACCAATCCTTTCAAAGGCGAAAAAAATTCTCCGCAAATGAAACCGGGGTCCTATTGGTACGTGCCGGCGAATTCGGTCCACGCCACGGCGTGCGTGTCGGCGGAACCGTGCCAGTTCTATTTCCACGCCGCCGGAAATTTCGATTTCGTCGAGCACAAATAATATTGCAGGCGGAAACAATTCGTCTGCCTTGGGCGCGGTTTCTATGCCTTGGTAGTCTGAATTACTTAGCCGCTGTGGCCTCGCCCGCGCTTTTGCTGTCGGCATCGGCGCGGGCGCGGGCTTCAGCTTCGTTGATAATCTCAGCCAGTTCCTGGGCGCTGGGTTTGTCGGCGGGATCGTTGATGAAGCGGCCGTGCTTTTTATAAAATGTGTCGGTCTTGTAATGGCGCGCCAGGGTCAACGGCATGCCGCGAAAGAAATCATAAAGCGCGATGGTGCCACCGGTCCACATGGTGCGGATCATGTGCGCCTTCTTGCGCCCGGCACGGAGCGACAAGGTGTCGGCGTTTTCCTGCGTGTGGTAGTTGTCCCGGTCATTCAAGGCGCTGCGCACCGCCGCTGGCGTCGCCCAATTGCAGCGGTAATGGACCTTGCCGTCGGGCCGGATAATATAAATGACGTTGGGCATCGAGCCGTAGGCCCGGTGGAAATCACCATCCAGGTTGTCCACGAGGACACGCCGGTGTTCGGCGTAGCGGGGCGCGACCAACTTCGCCGCCTTGATTTTGTCGTCCATATTCTGGTGGGGCCCGAGCCGTTCGCCAGGATGGGCTTCGCGCACATAGACAAGAAGGAACTCCACATCGGCAAATTCGCCGGCAATCTGTTTCATGTCGGGAATATTCTTGGTGTACATGGAACAGGTGGAAGAGCCGGTTTCGATGACCACCCACTTGCCGGCGAAGTCGGTGAGCTTGACCGCGTCGCCGGTGGCCAATTCGGTCAAGGTGAAATCCTTGAGATCGTCACCGGCGCGGGGGCCGACGAACATCTCGAAGTTATAATCGCTGACCCGAAAACGGGGATTGTTGTATATCGGCGCCGGCTGCTGATCGGACATGGATTTGGCTCCTTCGATCCGGATATATCATTGAATCAATGTCGCCAAACCTTAAGTCAAATAATTCTAAACAGCAAAAACAATTAACGGCGCCCGGTTGCCCGGCGGCGCCGTCGCTTGTTCTTTGGCTCGGGCCCGTTACTGGGCCGCAGCCGCAGATTTGTCCCGTTCCTTCACGTCGGTGAGGTTAAAGACCCGCATGGCGTTTTTGTAGAAGATCTTGTCCCGGTCTTCGTCGCTCAAGAAATCGATGGCATTGATATAGCCGACCACGTCGTCATGCTTGCGCCCTGTATCGGGGTTGTCCACCGAACCGGTGCCCGGGCATTCAGAGCCCAAGAGGCATTGATCGGCGCCCACCGTCTTGATCAGCAATTCGATGGCATCTTGGGTATAAAGCGTGGTGTCGAAATAGAGCTTCCGGAGCCGCGTTGAGAAGCGTTTGCCTTCCTCGCCGTATTTTAAGGAGCCCGCCTCGAAGCGCCCCAACTGATAGGGGATGGCGCCACCGCCGTGGGAGACGACGATTTTGAGGTCCGGGAAATCATCGAACACTTTGGAATTCACCAAGCCAAACACCGCCGTGGTTTCCTCGTTGATGAAGTGCAGCGTGTAGGGTTCGCGCTCTACCGCGTGAGAGCCAACACCGTGGATATGGGCCGGCACATCCAACTCGCACAATTTTTCGTACAGCGGATACCAGTACTTGTGGCCCATGGGATGCATCTTGGGGCCGGTGTTCTCATACGGGTCCGGGTTTAAAAGGCAGCCCTTGAAACCCAGCTCGTTCACCATGCGGTCCAATTCGGCCAATGGCATGTCCAGGTTTTCGCCCGACGGCTGCGGCAATCCGCCGACGCCGATGAAATGATCGGGCAGCATCTGCACCTGCTGGTGGATCACATTGTTGACCTCTTCGTGCAGCCACTGGACGATCTTGGCCGGCTTTTCCGAATGCATCATCTGGTAGGGCCGGGGCGAGATCAGGTGCATGTCGTGATGCAGATGATCCATATAAGGCAGATGGCCGAGGCGCCCGCCCGCCATGCCGGTGTTGAGGGCCTCCATCATTTCTTCATCGGAAATGTTGACGCCGCCGCGCCCGTGGCTGCCGCGTGATGCCAGTAGCCCTGCCTTGTAGGCCCACAATTTGGCCGGCGCGCTGACATGTGAATGGCAATCGATAATCATGATGTCTCTCCCATTTCTAAAGCTTAGATGCCGGCGACCACTGGGTTTGATAACTCGCCGATACCGCCGATGGTGATGCGCACCGTATCGCCGGGGTTAAGGAACGTGCCGTGCGGTCGGCCGACGCCGGAGGGGGTGCCGGTGGCGATCACGTCGCCGGGGCGCAAGGTTAGGCGGGCCGAGATATATTCGATCTGTTCCTCGATATTGAAGATCATCATGCCGGCGTTGGCGTCCTGTTTGTGATCATCGTTGACCCAAAGATCGATCTTGCATGCGTAAGGGTCCGGGATCGACGAGACCGGCACGATCCAGGGGCCCAGCGGCGCCGAGGTTTCGAACGATTTGTGCGCGAACCAGTCGGTCTTGAAGCGCGGCCAGTCTTCGCGGGCGCCGTTATCGCGGGCCGAAAGATCGTTGAAGATGGTATAGCCGGCCACCACCGAGCGCGCGTTTTCCTTGGTCAGGTTGCGCCCATATCGGCCGATGACGACGCCCAGCTCGGCCTCCCAATCGACGCTGTTGGTGGTATGCGGGATGCGAATTTCCTCACCCGGCCCGATGACGCAGTGAGCCGGTGATTTCAGGAACATATAAGGTTTGACCACCGATTTATCAGTTTCGGTATCCTCGGCGCCCATTTCAAGCTGGTGATCCTTGTAGTTGGAGCCGGCGTTGAAGATGGCGGCGGGATAAAGGATCGGCGCGTTAAGGTTTACGTCGGACAATGCCATGGCGTCGACAGAACCGGCGGCCATTTTATCGGCAATGGCTTCCAAGACAGGCAGGGCGTCATCCCACTTTTCCAATATGGTAAGCGTCGAGGCGGTGGAGAAGGGCGCGTTGCCGCTTGTCTCCGCTTGAACTGCGCTTTCCAGATCGGCGACTGCGTCGCCAACCGAAAGCCCGGGCCGCGCCTGGCCGTTTTGGTCATTATAATTGAGAAGCCGGTAATCGGTCATGATGTCCCCCTGACGTGTGGATTAGAGTTGTTGGCATCATTTGAGCACAATGTTTAGCGCAAGCCAAGATTGGGTATCGCCAAGGCGGACGGGCCGCTGTAAATTCGATTATCTAATAAAAATCATAGGAATTTAGGGGAGAGTGACATGAAAATCTGCCGTTTCAACGACAATCGGATCGGTGTTGTCAGAGATGATGGGGTGCACGACGTTACCGCCATTTTGGATAAATTCGAAGCCGTCCGCTACCCGTTCCCCTTGGGGGACCAGCTGATCGAGCGGCTGCAGGAATTGCGCCCGGAACTGGAAAGCCTCGCCGACGGCGCGGCGCCCATCGATACCGCGTCGGTCAATTTCCTGTCCCCCGTCGCCAACCCGACAAAAATCATCGGCGTGCCCGCCAATTACCACGCGCACCGTGAAGAGGCCAAGAACGATCCCGATTTTGACGCCGGGCGCAAGCGCTTCGCCGGTTCCATCGAAGAGCAGGGCTTGTTCCTGAAAGCCAACTCGGCCTTGGTCGGCCCGTCCGAAGGCGTCGCCGTCCGCTTCCCCGACAAGCGCACCGATCACGAGGCCGAATTGGGCGTCATCATCGGCAAGCGCGGCTCCGACATTCCCATCGAAGAGGCGTTCGATTACGTCGCCGGTTATGCGCTGGCCATGGACATGGTGGTGCGCGGCGGCCAGGACCGCTCCATGCGGAAATCCATCGACACCTATGCGGTGCTCGGCCCCTGGATGATCACCAAGGACGAGGTGCCGGAGCCAGAAGATCTCGATTTCGAGCTGCGCGTCAACGGCGAGGTGCGGCAAAAGGCCAACACGTCGATGATGATCATGAAACTGGCCCACCAGATATCCTGGGGCTCCAATTACTATACATTGGTCCCCGGCGACATCATCATGTCCGGCACCTGCGCCGGGGTATCAAAGGTCGAAGACGGCGATACCATCGAATTCGATTTCGAGGGGATTGGGTCGATGACCGTGCCGGTGCGAGCGCACTCATAGCGGGTGGGGATGGCCCGGTTGGTCCGCCCGCGCCCCAGATGGGGCGCTCCTTCTTTCTTTTCCCCGGCCCCTGGTGGGAGGGGGATATCGCTTTAACTGTCGGCTGCCAAAATTTAGGAGCCCAATTTATGGCCATGGAAAACCCTGGTGCTATCCTGCGCGAGGATTGTTTGGCGCCTCTCGGCCTTTCGGTCACCGATTTAATTCGTGACAGTATACCTATTTAAAACGACGCCGCTGCATAAACAGGTATACTGTCACGAATTAAATCGGAGTGCCTAAAATTTCGAGGTGCCAAGTTCGACGCCGGTCTGGCCGACCCGGCCATCCCCAGACCGGCTGGGCCGATTAGGCCCGGCTAGAGTTTGAACTCAGGGTCCAGTTTTTCCGCCAACCGCCGATACATCGCCCACTCCAATTCTCCGCGCGGTCGGTTCTGGTAGCGGGCATCGATCTGCGCCTGGGTGACTTTGCAGACGTCTTCGGGAACCAGCGTGTAATCCTGCCCCGTCGCCATCAGTTGCGCCTGGGTCTCGCAACAGGACACCAATGAGTGCAGGAGCGCGAAGCCCTCGGCGATGGTGTGGCCGACTGTGAGGACGCCGTGGTTTTGCATGATCATCATTTGGTTGGCTCCCAAGTCTTCGATGATGCGGGGGCCTTCCTCGGCCTCTTGCGCCAGGCCTTCGAACGCGTGATAGGCGACGCGGCCAAAGAGCATGGACGAGCTTTGGTCGATAGGCAGCAGTCCGCCCTTGGTTGCTGAAATAACGATGCCGGCCTTCGGGTGCACGTGCATGACACAAGCGAGATCGCGTCTGGCATCCAGGATGGCACTATGGAAATTGCGCCCTGCCGGGGCCAGGCGGTAATCGCTTTCCGTCAAATCATTGCCCTTGAAGTCCGCCGTGATCAGCGATGAGGCGGTGATCTCGTGCCAGCCGAGGCCTTGCGGGTTCATCACGAAATGATCCGGCGCGTCCGGCACCCGGGCGGAGAAGTGGTTGAGGATCGTTTGGTTCCAGCCGAAGTGATAGGCAACCCGGAAAGCGGCAGCCAGATTGACGCGGGTATCCCATTCCGCTTCGCTGACCTTACCCTCCAGAGACGGCGTGTTCAAATCGAAATAGGCTGTGTCCGGCATGGTCGCCTCTCCCGTCAGTTTTTGCGTTGCCCGTCCAGACGCTTGCTTACATATTCGCGCGCAACGATCACGTCGAGTACATAAGGCGTGCCGGATCGCACCGCGTCCAGGGCCCTTTCCAGCGCGCCTTCAAGCTCGGCCAGGTCATCCACCGGGCCCTCGCCGCCGAGGCCGTGGCCGCGGGCGATCATCGCTAGGTCCGGCGGCGGATCATCGATACGCTGGCCGACCCAGGCGTTGGCTTCTTCTCTGTCGCGGGTTTTGGCGACCCGTTGCTGATGCAGCTCGTCATTGAAATAGGCCCGGTTGTTGGCAACGATCACCAGCAGCGGAATATCGTTGGCCGCCGCCGTCCAAAGGGCGTTCGACGACATGGTGTAATCGCCGTCGCCGACCACCGCCACCGGAAGGCGTTCCGATGCCCGGTCGCGCAATGCCAGGGCAGCGCCGACCGCAATTCCGGGCCCGGCGCCGACACCGCCGCCGCCATTGCCGCCGATATAATCTTCCGGATGCTCGATCACGCCGGCTTCCGGCGGCCAGCCGATGGGCCGGCTGAGCATCGAAACCGGCTGGTCCTTGGTGACGTTGAGGAACATGGCGGCCAGGTCCGAGACGCTGATGATGCCATCGCCTTCGGGCTTGGCGGGCAGGGTGGGTTCGTTCCGCTCATATTTGGTTTGGCTCTTCGCCATTTTTTCGAGCAAGGCGTCGGTTACCGGCTCCGGCGTCGTCGCGATATGCAAGTCCACCGGCGGCAGAGCGTTGTAGTCCATCGACCAGCCTTTGTGCAGCTGGTGATCGACGCTCACATTGGCGATCTTGGGCATGTTGGTGCCGACCGAATAGGCCTGGCGCAACATGCCGCCGAGATCGATCCAATCGAAGGCCAGAACCGCGTCGGCTTTTTCAAACTCTTCTCTCAGGTCCGGGCGCAGCACGAACGAGGTTTCGCCCGCATAGAGTGGATGGGTGGTTGGAAATGCGCCGCCGCCCTGGCCGGTGATGACGCGGGCGCCGGCGCGCTCGGCCAGATCGATACGCTTGGCCCAGTCGCCTTCATCCGTTGACGAGCGCCCGGCCAATATCAGCGGCGATTTAGCGGTGCTCAACATCTCGGCCAATTGATCCAGTTCGGCGGGTGCCGGCGCCGTCGCGGCGGGGGGCTGGAACTTGGCGATGTCGTAAAGCTCGGGCCATTCGTCCAGTTGCATTTCCTGGATGGCAGCGTCGAAATTGACATAGGTGGGACCGAAGGGCCGCGTGGTGGCGATTTGGGTGGCGCGGCGCACCGAATCCACCGCCGCTTCCGGCGAGCCCGGCTGGTCGTCCCATTTGGAATAATCCCGGATTAGCGCGCCCTGATCGGCGGTGGTGTGGATCCAATCGATCCAGGGACGGCGGCGGGCCGCATCGACCGGGCCGGTGGCACCGAATATGACAATCGGCACCCGTTTACACCAGGCATCGAAGACCGCCATAGTGGCGTGCATCAGCCCGACGTTGGAATGGACAATGACCGCCAGCGGCTTGTCGGTGACCTGGGCATAGCCTTGGGCCATGGCGACGGCGTGCTCTTCGTGCAGGCAGACTAGCATTTCCGGTTCCGCGTTGCCGAGGTAATTGACCAGGCTGTCATGCAGGCCCCGGTAACTTGCGCCCGGGTTCAGGCAGACATAGGGAAATCCTTGTTCGCGGATGGCGGAGGCGATCACGTCGCTCCCCCAGACGGCGAGGTTGGAGCCGGATTGATCATTGCTTGGACTGTCGGGCATGGGTTGCCTCCCTTATGTTTAGGCGTGGGACATTGTTGTAGTCCCTTGGCGGCCATTATTCCCGTTATAAAGGCTTGCGACAATCCCGGATTAACCTGATATGAAAATGCAACAATGAACTAGCGAACAAACAAGGGGAGGCACGGATAATGGCCAAAGCGATTGCAGACGTTTTTCAGCCCGTGGATGTGGAGGGCGACAGCTACGAGCGCATGCGCGCCAAGGGTATCGACGTGATTGTGCCCGATGAAGCCTGGGCCAGCGCCGCCAACCGGCGCGAGCGGGTGGAGGTGATGTTCCACAAAGACGCCGACATCGGCGTCGGCATTTCCAATCGCTCCAAGGATTTGACCCGGGCTACGCTGGAAAACTCGCCGAACCTGCGCTCCATAGCCTATTACACCGTCGGCTATGACAATCTGGATTTCGACGCCGCCACCGACATGGGTATCTTGATCACCCACAGCCCAACCGAGCCCAACTGGGCCGGCGTCGCCGAGGGCACATTCGCCTTCATCCTGACCATGCTCAAGCAGGTGCGCGAAAAAGACCGCCATGTGAAGGAGGGCGGCTGGCGCGACATGAAGTTGGCCGGCACCTATATCGGGCCGCGTCTGGACGGCTATGAAGGCATCACCCTCGGCATTATCGGCTTGGGCCGCATCGGCGGGCGCCTCGCCGATCTGTTTCAGCCCTGGCGCATCAAAATATTGGCGTACGATCCTTATGTGGATGAGTCGACATTCGTACACCACAATGCCAAGCCGGTGGATATGGAAACGCTGCTCCGGGAATCCGACGTGGTCACCACCCATTGCAACTTGACCAAGGAGACCACCAATTTGATCGGGGCCGCTGAGCTGGGCCAGATGAAATCCACCGCCATTCTGGTGAACGCGGCGCGTGGCCCCATCGTCGATGTGGATGCCTTGTTCGATGCCCTCGATAAGGACCAGATCGCCGGCGCCGCCTTGGATGTGTTGCCCGATGAGCCGCCGGACCCGCAATCGCCGATCCTGGGGCTGGGCGACAAGGTATTGCTGTCGCCGCACATGGTGACCGCCAACCACGGCACTGGCCTGAACCACGCCATTCCGTGGGTCGAGGACGTGGTCTACGCGATCCTCAAGGGCGAAGTGCCGGACCACGTGGTCAACGAGGACGCGCTGCCCAAATGGCTTGAACGGTTCGGCGGTAAGAGTTTGATTTAGATGGAGGCGCTCCTACCAAGCCGTCCAGCCGCCATCGACGCGGAGCGACGTGCCGGTCATCATGGCCGCGCCCGGCGAGGCGAGGTGCAGCACCGCTGCGGCGACGTCTTCGATGGAGGCCAAGTGGCCGCTGGCGATATTGCCAAGCACGGTGTCGCGAAATTCGGTGTTCTCGAACATGGGCCGGGTCATCGGCGTATCAACAAAGGTGGCGGCGACGGAATTGACGCGGATACCGTCCGGCGCCAGTTCGACCCCCATGGCCTTGGTCAGTCCTTCGACCCCGTGCTTGGTGGCGCAGTAAAGGCTGCGGTTGGGCGCGCCCACATGGCCCATCTGCGAGGAAATGTTGATGATCGAGCCGGAGCCATGACGCAGCATCACCCGGGCCGCGCTCTGGCAGGTGCGGAACACGGCTTTGAGGTTCAGCCCCATCATCCAGTCGATGGTTTCGGTGGTGATTTCGGTCAGGGGTTCCGGCTTGTTGCCGCCGGCGCTGGTGACCGCGATGTCGAGGCGCCCCAGAGCCTCGATACGCCCATAGAGCGCTTCTTCGAGGACATCTTCGGCCCAGGCATCGATGCGCTCCGGATGGTGGGCTTTGAGGCTTTCCAAGTCGGCAAGCGTACGCGCCACGCCTATGACATGAGCGCCGGCTTCGGCCAGGGTCAGTGCGGCGGCGCGGCCCAATCCTTTGCCGGCGCCGGTGACCAAGGCCACCTTGCCGGAAAGATCGATTTTGGCGGTAACCCGCTTGGCGTCGACTTCGTCATTCATGGCTTAAACTCCTTCGAGAGATGGCCTAACATTGCCCCGCTTGCCTGTAAACGCGTTGCGGCCTTACCAGAGGAGAACCGCTCATGACCTTTTCCGCACAAATTCCTTACGGCGCCTATTGGAGCACGCCGTTCGCCAAATGGCAGGGCAGCCTATCGCATCTGCATAGCGTCAAGTTCGCCGCCCACGTGGCCAAGGACGAGCTGGCCAAGCGCGATATTGACGCCGCCGAGTTTGACTACGGCGTCATGGGGCTGACCGTGCCTCAGCACCAGTCATTCTATGGTCTGCCTTGGTTGACCGGCATGATCGGCGCCGAAACCGTCGGCGGGCCGACTTTGTCCCAGGTCTGCGCCACCGGCGTTCGCGTGCTGCAAAACGCCGTGGCCGAGATCGAATGCGGGCTGGCGGAGACGGCGCTGGTGGCCACCTGCGACCGGGTATCCAATTCACCGCAGGTCTATTATCCGGAGCCGGGCGGGCCCGGCGGCACCGGCCCCCACGAAAACATCGCCCTCGACAATATGATGCAAGACCCGTTCAGCGGCCAATCCATGACCCAGACGGCGGAAAATGTGGCCACCCGCCATCAGATCACCACCGAGCAACAGCACGATATCGTGCTGCGCCGCCAGGCCCAGTACCAGGACGCGCTGGCCGATGGCTCGGCGTTCCTGAAACGCTTCATGAGCCTGCCGTTTGATGTTCCTTCGGCCAATTTCAAGAAAACCGTGGGCCAGATGGAAGGCGACGAGGGCGTCTTTCAATCCACCAAGGAGACGTTGGATAAAATGCGCCCGGTCATTCCCGAAGGCAGCGTCACCTTTGGCGGCCAAACCCATCCGGCGGACGGCAACGCCTGCATCATCGTGGCAGCGCCGGAGAAAGCCAAGGCGTTGTCCAAGGAGCCCGGGATCACCATCGAGATCCTCGGCTTCGGGACAGCGCGGGCGGGGCTGGCCTTGATGCCAGAAGCGCCGGTGCCGGCGGCCAAGGCGGCACTGGCCCAGGCCGGTTTGGAAATCTCGGCCATGGATGCGGTCAAAACTCACAATCCGTTCGCCGTCAACGATGTCTATTTTGCCAGCGAAACCGGGTACGCCATCGATGCCATGAACAATTACGGCTGCACTTTGGTTTGGGGCCATCCGCAGGCGCCCATGGGCACCCGCGGCATTATTGAATTGATCGAAGAGCTGGTAATCAAGGGCGGCGGCAAGGGATTGTTCACCGGCTGCGCGGCGGGCGATTCGGCCATGGCCGTGGTGATCAGCGTTGATGGAGCATAAAATATGGCGCGCTACTTAAAACAAAGCATCAGCCAGGAAGAAAAAGACGACGCCGACGCCAAGGTGCGCCAAACCGTCGAAGCGATCCTTGATGATATCAAGGCGCGGGGCGATGCGGCGCTCCGCGAATACTCGCAAAAGTTCGACAATTGGGCGCCGGACAGCTTCCGCCTAACCCGGGCCGAGATCGATGCCTGTTATGACCTAGTGAGCGAACAGAATATCACTGATATCAAATTCGCCCAGGCGCAGATACGCAATTTCGCCGAGATACAAAAGGCCTCACTCTCGGATGTGGAGGAGGAAACCTATCCCGGCGTCATTCTCGGCCACAAGAATCTGCCGGTGGCCTCGGTCGGCTGCTATGTGCCGGGCGGCAAATATCCCATGGTGGCGTCAGCCCATATGAGCGTGGTCACGGCCAAGGTGGCCGGCGTTAAGCGGATAATGGCTTCGGCGCCGCCACAGGGCGGCAAGCCGCACCCGGCTATCGTGGCCGCCATGCACATGGCC